>JAEENM010000153.1 GCA_016283745.1 Bacteroidales bacterium
CCTGCTCCGGCCGTGGCGAGAGAGCGACGCGCCGACACTTTTCCGCTACGCCTCCGACCCCGAAGTGGGTCCCCGTGCCGGCTGGCCGCCGCACCGTAGCGTGGAGGAGAGTCTCGAAATAATCCGCACCGTGTTCAACACCGACACAATGTGGGCCGTGGAACTCAAGTCCACAGGCGAGGCCATAGGCTGTGTGGGATATCTTACCGCAGCCCATTCCAACCTCCAAATCCCCGACGACCAATGCGAGGTGGGCTACTGGATTGCCCGTCCCTACTGGGGAAGAGGAATCTGCTCCGAGGCCATGCAGATGGTGGTGGAACACTGCTTCCGCGACAAAGGTTTTTCCGTGCTTTGGGGCGACTACTTCCCCCATAATCCCGCCTCGGGACGCGTGATGGAGAAATGCGGCTTTGTCGATACCGGCCGCGAGACGCTGTGTCCCAACCTCGAAATCGGCTCCGACCAGCCGGTGAGAATAATGAAATTAGACCGCGAGTTATGGCTATCACAAACGAAATGGTGAGGGAGGCCTATAGCGAGCGCGAGGCTCAGGCCATCTACCGGGAGGTGCGGCAAAGTGGCGATTTTGCGGGTTTTGCGCAACGCTTTATGCATAGTACCGACAGCCGTGTGGCCCGCAACGCCCTGTGGACACTCACCAAAGCCAGCGACAGCGAGCTCTCGCAGCTGCAACCCATGCTCGACGAGCTTATTGACTTGGCCATGCATACCGAAAGTTCCGCGGTACGACGGCTGTCGCTGAACCTCGTTGAACGGCTGGAGATGAGCGAGGACGACCTCCGCACCGATTTCCTCGACTTCTGCCTCTACCACATGGCCGACATAGCGGAGTTGCCCGGAGTGCAGTCGATAAGCATGAAACTCGCCTTCCGTATGTGCCAGTTCTACCCCGAGCTGATGGACGAATTCCGCCGCACCCTCGAAGCGATGGAAATCAGCTATTACAAACCCGCAGTGAAAAGCGTCCGCAACAAGATACTGGCCGGGAAAATGAAGTGAGGCGGGGTGTGCCCTCTTTCGTGTGGGTGAAGAAAGGTTCAGTGAACCTTTCGATAGCGAAGCGGAGAACGCCCCCCCCTGCAATGATATACAAAATACAAATCCGAAGTCCGAAGGACTGGCACAGTCGCGCGAAAATAATGTAATCCCCCAATATTTAATTGTGTCACCACAATTTTGATTGATTTTGTAATCTCGATATTGCAATTTTATCATATTTTGTAATCTGCACATTACAATTTTGCGATATTTTGCAATCTCTACATTACAATTTTGGATATGTTATGCCACCCCTTCGGGGTTCCAACTGTATTGGTTTTTCATTAAGCAGGGGCAAATTCTCCGCCCTGCGGGCTATCGAATCATTCACTGAATGATTCTTCACCTGCCTAATGTATATCAGTCCTTCGGACTTTGTTGCTTTGAACCCCGAAGGGGTGTCAGACTATAGGCAGGGGTGCAAACCCCTGCAATGACGTACAAAATTCATATTAGAAGTCCGAAGGACTGGCACAGTCGCGCGAAAATAATGTAATCCCCAAATATTTAATTGTGTCACCACAATTTTGATCAATTTTGTAATCTCGATATTGCAATTTTATCATATTTTGTAATCTGCACATTACAATTTTGCGATATTTTGTAATCTCAACATTGCAATTTTGGATATGTTATGCCACCCCTTCGGGGTTCCAACTGTATTGGTTGTTTATTAAGCAGGGGCTTACGCCCCTGCCTATTGTATATCACCCCTACGGGGTTAAGTATCGGACTTTGGTGTTATGAGCTCCGCAGGGGCGACAGAAATCCCCCCTCAAAAAAACTTATCAAATCCCAACCCCCTATCAAACACCTTTTTACAAAAAAATGTTATCTTCTATTCGTGTCCTGTCTCCAATCACCGTCGAAAAAACTCGTACTTTTGCAATTCAAGCAATTGTTAGCAAATTGTCGAAACAATTGATTATTTGTGAGATTTGAAAAGATTTGAACGATTTCTCGCTTTAGTGACACCGTTACGAGTGCCACTTGGCAGGAGTTATAAAAATCGAAAAGCTTTATAAAAGAACGAGTAAAGTGGCTACCAACAAAGAAGAAAAAGTTACGCCCCTGATGCGGCAGTACTACGCTATGAAACAGCGTCATCCTGACGCCGTGCTCCTTTTCCGCGTGGGCGATTTCTACGAGACCTACGGCGACGATGCCGTACGCTCGTCCTCTATCCTCGGCATCACCCTCACCAAACGCTCCAACGGCGCCGCCGCCGACGTGGAGATGGCCGGCTTCCCGCACCACGCCATCGATGTGTATCTGCCCAAGCTGGTGCGTGCCGGACTCCGTGTGGCTATCTGCGAACAGCTCGAAGACCCCAAGCTGGCCAAGGGACTTGTGAAACGCGACATCACCGAACTGGTAACCCCGGGCGTTTCGTACAACGACAAAGTGCTGGAAAACAAGGAGAACAACTTCCTCTGCGGTCTCCACCTTGACAAAAACATCCACGGCATCTCCTTCCTCGACGTTTCCACTGGCGAGTTCTACCTCGCGCAAGGCGACACCAACTATATCGACAAACTGCTGCAGAGCTTCAAGCCCAGCGAGATAGTGCTGCAGAAACGCAAACTCAACGAGTTCCACGAGACTTTCTCCGAAAAATACTACGTCAACACTTTCGACGACTGGGTGTTTACCAAAGATTTTGCCAACGAGCTGTTGCTCAAACAGTTCGGTACCAATTCTCTGAAGGGTTTTGGGGTGGAAAATCTGGAGATGGGCATCATCGCCGCCGGTGCCGCCCTGCATTATCTTTATGATACACAGCACGATAAAACACAGCATATCTGCAAGATAACACGCATCGAAGAGGACAAATACGTGTGGATTGACAAGTTCTCGTCGCGCAACCTCGAGCTGATACACTCGCCCAACGAGAACGCCAAAACGCTTATCGACGTCATCGATCGCACCCTCTCGCCCATGGGTAGCCGTCAGCTGAAACGCTGGGTGATGATGCCCCTCAAGGAGATACCTTTCATCGAGGAGCGTCTGTGCGTGGTGGATTTCATGCTTGCCAACGCCGAATTCCTGTCATCGCTGCAGCAGCTGATAAAGAACATCGGCGACCTTGAGCGCCTTATCGGCAAAGTGGCCATACGCCGCATCACGCCACGCGAGCTGGTGTATTTGAAAAACTCCCTTGCCTCGATTGCCGAGGTGAAGAAACTATGTTCCACCGCCGACAGCGAGGCTTTGCGCAAATATGCCGAGCAGATAAATCCCTGCAAATACGTCTACGACCGTATCCGTAAGGAGATCCGCGACGACGCCCCCTCTATGGTGGCCAAAGGCAACGTGATTGCCGACGGAGTGAACGAAGAACTCGACGACCTGCGGAAACTCTCGTCGTTGAGCAAGCAGTACCTTGCCGAGATGCAGCAACGCGAGAGCCAAATCACGGGCATTCCGTCGCTTAAGATTGGTTTCAACAACGTTTTCGGATATTATATCGAAGTCACCAACGCCCACCGCAACAAGGTGCCCGACACGTGGACCCGCAAGCAGACCCTCACCAACGCCGAGCGTTACATCACCCCCGAGCTGAAGGAGTACGAGACCAAGATCCTCACCTCCGAGGAGCGTATCGCCACCATCGAGGCGCAGCTCTACGACCAGATTCTCGACTCCCTCGTGGATTTCGTGCAGCCCATACAGTACGATGCCCAGCTCATCGCCCGCCTCGACTGCCTGCAGAGTTTCGCCAGCGTTTCGCAAAGCAACGACTACCACCGTCCGCAGCTCACCGACAGCCACGTTATCGACATCAAAGGCGGCCGCCATCCCGTTATCGAGACCCAGCTGCCTCCGGGCGAGAGCTACATCAGCAACGACGTCTATCTCGACAACCAGTCGCAGCAGATTATCATCATCACCGGACCCAATATGTCGGGAAAGTCGGCACTGCTGCGGCAGACGGCGCTTATAGTGCTGCTTGCGCAGATAGGGTGCTATGTGCCTGCCACTCAGGCGGAAATAGGGGTGGTTGACAAGATTTTCACCCGCGTGGGCGCCTCCGACAACCTCTCGCTCGGCGAGTCCACTTTTATGGTGGAGATGAACGAGACCGCCAACATCCTCAACAACATCTCCGACCGCAGCCTTGTGCTCCTCGACGAGATAGGCCGCGGCACCAGCACCTACGATGGCATCAGCATAGCGTGGGCCATCACCGAGTACCTGCACAACCACCCGCACTGTCGTCCGAAGGTTTTGTTTGCCACTCATTATCACGAGCTTATCGATATGGAGAAACAGTTCGAGCGCATACGCAACTACCATATCTCGGTGAAAGAGGTGGGCAACAAGGTGATATTCCTGCGAAAGCTCGCCATCGGCGGCAGCGAGCACAGTTTCGGCATACATGTGGCCAAGATGGCGGGCATGCCTCCCAAGGTGGTGAAACGTGCCGACGAGATGCTCAAAATTTTGGAAGAAAAAAGTGCGAAAAACGACAAAAAATCCGACAAAAAACCGAAAAAAGAGCCCGATTACGGCTATCAGCTCAGCTTTATCCAGCTCGACGACCCGTCGCTGCTCGAGATAAAAGACATTTTGTTGGATATTGATATTGACGTACTTACACCGGTGGAAGCGTTGTTCAAACTCAACGAGATAAAAAAAATTGTGAAAAAATCGTAGAAAAATTTTGTCAGTTCGAAAAAAGGTTGTATCTTTGCAACCGCAAACGCAAGGAAAATTTGCGAAGAAAAAAGCGGAAATAGCTCAGTTGGTAGAGCACGACCTTGCCAAGGTCGGGGTCGCGAGTTCGAGTCTCGTTTTCCGCTCGAAAGAAGACCCGAAGCAGTTCGGGTTTTTTTGCAAAAAGAAGTACGGTCTTTGAGATAACAAGCATTGAAAAATGCTCTGGTGGTGGAATTGGTAGACACGCAGGACTTAAAATCCTGTGACCGTTGAGGTCGTGCGGGTTCAAGCCCCGCCCGGAGTACTAACGGCGGCCGTTCCGCCGGAGCTTATGCTTAAACATGTCTTGGTAGCTCAGTTGGTAGAGCAATTGACTCTTAATCAATGGGTCCAGGGTTCGAGTCCCTGCCAGGACACCAAATCGGGGTGTAGCGCAGTTGGCTAGCGCGCCACGTTCGGGACGTGGAGGCCGGAAGTTCGAGTCTTCTCACCCCGACTTTTTTTATGCACCCTCAAGCCACTTTAGCTCAGTTGGTAGAGCAACGCATTCGTAATGCGTAGGTCTGCGGTTCGAGTCCGCAAAGTGGCTCGTTTTTTTCCCATAAGTTTTTATGAAATAGTCCCTTTGTCGCTTTTATCGCTGCGACATTTTTTTTTGTCATGACTTTATCTCCCTGTTCCGAAGGGGTCCGGGACTAAATATTTGCAGTAAAATCCGGGAATATAAGGAACAACCACAGCTTTCCTTCTTTTGCTTTTCCCCTTTTTTGTGGTTCTGGCAGGTTTCTTATTTTCTTTGGTATCAATAGGTTCCGAATTCATCACACTCTCTTTTTTTTGTCATTTTCGATTTGCAAAGATACGCAAAAGTTTTTACTCATATCTTCTCTCAACTTATTCACGCAATTCTTTCATAGTGCTCTTTCACAGCTTTTTTCAGAGCGTTGGCAAAAACTTCGAAAGGGACACAGTTTGCAGGAATTTCTTCATTTTTTATTTTTGCATTAGCACTTGCCTGCTTTGTGTAATTGGCTGTTTTATTGTTGGTTGTGGCTGTTGTTTTCATGGTTGAAGTCTCTTTGCTTTTTAGATAAAGCAAAAGTTTTTATTCATATCTTCTCTCAATTTCTTCCCGCAATTCTTTCATAAACTGCTCCACTGTTATCCAGTTCGCCTCTTTTTTTTCTTCTGTTATAGTCCGCACAAATCTATTTGCCCGCATTGTGTGAGCTTTTGTCTTTTTGTTGTTTGTTTTTTTCATGGTTGAAGCCGATTTTATTTAGCATGTTTTTTTTTAAATTTCATCGTCGAAAAACAATCATTCTTCGTAATTCCCGAACAGGTCGTTGTAGTACAAATTAAGGGGGTGTAACATTAAATCCCAGTCATCGCCCCACACAATGGTGTCGTTTTCGACTTTGAACTCCAGAAAACGCTTTGGGTCGTAGTATTTATTGTACTGCGGATGTGGCTTTTTTACGAAAAACGGCTCAAAATCCACTGTCTGCATGGTGCCGTCGGCAAAATAGACATTCAATTTGTAGTCTCCAGCGTGTTCGGCTCTAACTACATAAATTTTATATCTTCGTCTTAGCCGACGAAAAAACTCTTTTTTAAAAACATCAACAGGGACACATCCTGCAGGAAAATCGCTACTTCCTGCATGTTTGCGGCGATGTTTTACCTTGCTGTTTTTTTTCGACATAAAGATTGTTTTCTTTTACTTTTCCCTTAAGTGAAGAATTTGATTGGGGTACTTGCGCAAAGATTTTGGCCAATTGACGATGCGCAGCTTCTTGCTGTAATGTTTGGCACAAGTATTGGCATCACCAGGTCCGTCTAAATATATCTCCTCAAGTCCTTCGTTTAGCTCAATGGTTTCGAGATGAGTGCTCCAAAAGATGTTTGTCAGATCCATCCTTTTTACGCTCGGAGGTATTGTTATCTTTTTCAGCTTGTCGCAACTCGAAAAAGTCTGGTCGGGAATATCTGTCAGCGAGTTGGAAAGTTTCAGGTGCTCTAGGTCGTTGCACCAACGACAAAGCAGAATTCCAATCTCTGTAACGCTGTCGGGCATTTCCAAGCTCCGCAGTTTGCTGTCCTCGAAAGCCCATCCTTCGATGCTGGTAACGCTGTCGGGGATATTGATATAATGAAGTTCTGAACTTATAAACGCTCCTTCGCCTATGATTTTTGTTGTCGGGGGAATTGTGTATTCTTTTTTGTGCGATTTTGGAGGAAAAGCCACAAGTTCCGTAAGGTCTTTGGTGAAAAGAGCCCCATCCACCAAGGTGAAATATGGATTGTTCTCGTCGATTTCGAAAGCCTCAATGCCGGAATGGGCAAAGGCGGTACCGTAGATTTCCTTTACAGAAGCGGGAATGCGAATGCTTTTCAGTGATTCGCAGTAAAAGAATGCGTAATCTTGTATAACTTCTATTGTATCAGGGAAAACCAAGTTTTTCAGTTTTGTGCATCCCTCTAAACCTCCTAAGCTTTTTGTGCTTTCTGGGAATACCACAGTGTGTAGCCTTTGCGAATTGCTTAATGCACTTCCGGTATCGTATTCATCTGTAATGCTTTTAATGCCTTGCGGGAGTATAATGGACTCTAACTGAGTGTAGAAGCCGAAGTCGGGCAATATATCGCCATCGGTAAAGACGGCCTCGCCCATATCAAGGTTGCGCAAAGGGTAGGCGTTTTTGTAGTCGGGAATACCCTCTTCATCTTCGTCGTCATAGTTTTTGTAGATAAGATCAACATCACACATATCGTCTAAAACGTTGTCGAAATCTTTTTTCCCGATATGTCCTGTAATTTTGAGGTTTACAACTTTTTTGCGCTGTTCTTTGGACAGCAATTTGTCCAAAGTGTTGGCTTTTTCAAGGTGAATTGTCAGGTTTTCTTGGTCCATATTTTTATTGTGTTGAAAAATTTATTCTTTGTGAAATTGTCACAATTTTAGTGCTCCACACGCTGGGTAAGCATCTCGGTAATGACTTTTGTGAACACACTGTTTGCCGAAAGTTCTTTTTCAAATAGTTTGAAAGCTTCGCCTACACTTTTTGTCAGAATCTCCACAGAAACAGTGGTGTCGCCTTCGATGATGTTGTGGGTGCGTTCTACTTTCTGTATTTCTGCGTTTTCCAATTTGTCAACGAGCATAAGCAGTATGGAACGCATTTCGTCCTCGTCGGGGGTTTTGCCTGTAGCTACTACGCGCACACCTATTTTCTTCATCTCCACATATTTGCGGGGACGCCTGTCCAAACGGTCGGTGATGGGTTTCAGTGCCAGATGTGTGCCCACGATGGCAACGGCGGCCATTCCGCCTTCGAAAAACATTCCGAAACCGCATAGCGAACCCACAGCTGCCGAGCACCAGATGGTGGCGGCGGTGTTCAGTCCGTGTATGTTGAAACCGTCGCGCATAATAACGCCGGCTCCCAAAAATCCTATTCCTGTAACTATCTGTGACACAACACGCAGACGGTCGATATTGCCCTGCTCATGTCCGTACATTATCTCCGAAAGCAGTATAAAAACACAGGCACCCACCGAAACTAGGGCGTTGGTGGTAAGTCCGGCGCTGCGTTGCCTAATCTGCCGTTCCAAGCCTATGCCGGCTCCGAAAAGGAATGCAAGCACAAGGCGCAGTAAATACATCTCGTAATTCATAATATCAAGACATTAGTTGTTTTGCGGTTTCTATTGCCGAGGCTGTCAGCTTCTCCGACGAAAGCATCGTGGCTATCTCCTCAACACGCTGTTCCTCCGTCAGTTGCCGCATCGAGGTCTGTGTTGAGACTTCGTCGCTCTCCTTGTAAACCTTGAACTGTGTTTTGGCTTTGCCCGCCACCTGCGGCAGATGGGTAATGGCCACAACCTGAGTATTTTGCGACATCTTTTGCATTATGTTGGCCATCGCCACCGCTATGGTTCCCGACACTCCGGTGTCTATCTCGTCGAAAATGATGGTGGGCAATAGGTTCGTTTTGACTATCAATGACTTGAGTGCTAGCATAAGCCTCGAAAGCTCGCCTCCGGAAATCACCTTGCCCACATCGCGCAGCTCGCCGCCGCGGTTGGCGTTGAAAAGCAGCCGCACGGCGTCGGTGCCGTTGGAGAGCAGGTTTTCCGTCGGTGTCAGCTCCACCACTATCTGGGCGTCTTTCATCCCCAGTTCGGCGAGGGTGGGAAGCAGCTCGGACTCAATTTGTTGCGAGGTCTTGTGGCGTCGTTCCGACAGCACTCCGGCCATCTGCCGCAAACGGCTCTCGGTTTCGGAAATCTGTTTTTCCAGTTTGTTAATTCGTTCGTCCAAATCGGTAACTGCCAATAACTTGTCGCTGAGTTGCGACTTTATTTCCAACAGCTCCGCCACCGTGCTTACCGAATGTTTGCTCTGCAGGTTGTAGATGGTGTCGAGCCGTTGCGATACATATTGCTGACGCTCAAGGGAATAGGAAAGGTTTTCGTCCAAGCTCTCTATCTCCGAAAAAATGTCACGAAGTTCTATAATGCTCGAATCCAGCCTATTGTAAAGTTCTTCCACTTCGGGGTAGTACGACACAATCTTGGAAAGCTGGCTTTTGGCCGACTGCAGTCGTGCTATTGCCGCGTCGTCCTGCCGGTCGGCGGTTTCGAGCACCTCGCCGAAGGTCTGTTTTATGGTTTCGGTGTGGTTGAGCAGGTTGAGTTCCTGTTCCAGCTCTTCTTGCTCGTTTTCAGCGAGTTGGGCTTTGTCGAGTTCGTCGAAAAGGAACTGGTTGTAGTCCTTGTCGCGACGGTTTTGCTGTAGCTCGGCACGTAGTTGCGACAGCTCGTTTTTGGCCCGCACATACTCGCCATAAAGGGCAGAATACTCTTTTAGAAGCTCTTCGTTGCCGGCAAGTGTGTCCACAAAACGCATCTGGAAATCCGCGTTGAGCAACGTAAGTGTCTGGTTTTGGGAGTGGATATCTAGGACTTTCGTTCCGAAATCGCGCAGCTGCTGCAGCGAAACGGGTGTGTCGTTGATAAATGCCCTAGTCTTGGCTGTAGGCAGTATCTCGCGACGTATCAGCACGTTGTCGTCGTAGTCAAGGTCGTTGTCGTCGAAAAACTTTTTCAATTCCAGCGTTTCGATACCGAAAACCGCCTCTATCACGCATTTCCTGTTTTTGTCGGAAAGCACCTGTGTGTCAGCACGTTGTCCTGCCAAAAGTCCTAAGGCTCCGAGAATGATGGATTTTCCCGCTCCCGTTTCGCCGGTGATAGCCGTAAATCCCTCGTTGAAAGTTATTTGCAACGAGCGGATAAGTGCGTAGTTTTCTATACTCAGTTGTCGGAGCATGGGGGTGCGTTATTTGTTTTCGGCCATTTCCGCGTCGGGGTTCTGGCTAAGGATTTTTTCAAGAAGTTCTTCAGGGCTAAGTCCCAGATTATCCATGCTGATGCGTGCGTCGTCGGCCAAGGGGTCGTTGGGGTATTTGTCGATAAACTCCTGATAGGCCATACGTGCGTGTTCGAGGTCGCCGGCCACATTTTCGAGCACAAAGCCTTTGTAGAAGGCACAGACTGCAACGTCCTTGTAGTCAGGGTATTTGATTGTTACCGTGTCGAGGTATTGCAGTGCGAGGTCGGGACGGTGTATGTTGGCGGCTACCTGCGCGGCGCGGTGCAGATACATGGGTGCGAGGCTGTCGTCGGGGTGGTTGGTGGAAAAGGTTGTGTATAAGTCGATTAGACGGTTGCCAGTCTCTACGGAGAGTATGGTGTTCTGTATGTCGATGCTGTCCTCGTAGCGTGTGATGTTGTCGAGGTCGGCCTGACGGCTGTGTTTGGAGCTGCAGGCAAACAGCATGGCACCTGCGGCGAGTGCTATAACGATGTTTCTTATCTTCATTTTGATCTATTTTTTTGTTGCGAATTTCATACGGTAGTGGGTGCGTGTTTTGCCTGTAACTATGTCGTTGAGTTTGCGTTTCAGTAGTGTGCGTTTCAGCGGCGACAGCCGGTCCACAAACACTTTTCCATCAAGGTGGTCTATCTCGTGCTGGGCTATGCGTGCCAGCAGTGCGGTCATCTCCTCGGTCTGGGGTTGGAAATTGCGGTCGAAGTATTTCACCACCACTGTCTCGGGACGCAGCACGTCCTCGTGGATGTTGGGCACGCTCAGGCAGCCTTCGTTGTAGTATTGCATCTCGCCTTTGGCCTCCACTATTTCGGGATTTATCATGGTGCGTTCTATTGGGTCGCCGACGTATTCTTTCTTTTTCTCGTCGTATTCGCGATAGCCCATCACCACCAGCCTTATGGGCAGGTCTACCTGCGGAGCGGCAAGGCCCACGCCGTCGGCGGCGTACATGGTTTCAAACATATTGTCGATAAGCTGCTGAAGGTCAGGATAATCGGCGTCAATCGGTTGGGCGGTTTTTCTTAAGGTGGGATGCCCGAGTCCTATTATTGGCAAAATCATTTTGTGTTGTTTTTAAGGTCCATATATGATTGAAGTATCAGAGTGGCGCTCACGGTGTCGATAAGTGCCTTGTTCTGACGTTGTTTTTTGTGCAACCCTGAGTTCACGATGGCCTGCGAGGCTATTTTGGAGGTGAAACGCTCGTCGATGCGGGCTATCTCCTTGTCGGGAAAGGCTTTGCGCAGCTGTTTTACAAACGGCTCGATGTATTTTGCCGATTCCGACGGGGTGTTGTTCAGATGTTTCGGCTCGCCCACGACAAAGCATTCCACGTTTTCTTTGCTGCAATAGTCGGTCAGAAAAGCCATCAGTTTTGGCGTGTCAACAGTAGTAAGGGGCGTCGCAATAATCTGTAAATCATCGGTTACTGCGATTCCTGTGCGTTTCTGTCCGTAGTCTATAGCCAAAATTCGTGCCATCAATTTTTTTTGCAAAAATACGATTTTTATTTCATTTTTTCAATAGCCACGGGTTGCACTCTCGCTTCGAGCGACACCAGATAGAATCGGTTGTTGTTGAGACATAGGCATTTGCAGCGTGTACGACGCTTGTCAAGTTTCTTAAAAATGCGTCCACGGATAGAGAAAAAGCTGTTTTCGGCCAACGCCGAGAGCGGCACACCGTCGGCTTGTGCCGTTTCGCCTGCCATTTCACGGAAAGTGCGCTCGAGTTTGCGTTCCAAGCTCTTTCGCAGAGGCAGTTTGGAATAAAAGTCGCTGATAAGTCCCACTGTTTCAGTGGGAAAACAGTGCCTTTCGTTGAAGAAACGCAGATTTTTGGCGAAAGCCGCCTGAAACTCGTCGCCGTGAGGCTTGAGCCGTTTGCCGAATGCTACAAATACTTGGTAATGTGCTATTTCGTGAAGTATCACCCAAAGGAAGGTGTTCCGGTCGAGGTTGGCGTTGATGCTGATGCGGTGGCCGTGTCTCTTTAGCGGATTGGGAAAGGTGTAGTCGCCGAGCTTGGTCCTTCGGGGACGGCTTAGGACGAGCGAAATTTTGTTGTTGAACAGGAATTCGGCTACGTAAGGGAGTGCTGCTGGCGGCAGGTGTGGTGCAAGAGTGTCGCTATAGTCTTGCAAGGTCGCAGGTTTGGACATCGTTTTGTGTGTTGGGAGCGTAGCTGAAGGTGGGGCAGGTGTTGCAGCGCGATTTTCTGCGGCGGGTCATGTTCACGTCGCTTTTGCACGAAATCATTGTGCCGGCCAGAATTGCGGCAAGTAGCGCGATGGCTGTAATCCGTTTTATGTTTTGTCTTTTCATCGTTTCTACCATTTTGTGGTTACTTTACTGTGGCGGCCTGCCGCGTAATAGCGTGTGTCCCAGTATTTTTCGGACAGCTTGCTTATCGTAACCCCCTTCGACGAGGAGGCGTGGGCGAACATTCCGTCTTTTAGATATATACCAACGTGGGATATGGCAGATTTATTGTTTGAAAAGAAAACAACATCGCCTTCGCGCAACTGGCTGCGTTCTATCAGCGTCACATTTTTGGTGATGTCGGCCGCCACACGGTTGAGATTCACGTCGTAAACTTCGCTGAAAACGTTCTTCACAAAGCAGGAGCAGTCGATGCCCGACGACGAGCATCCGCCGTATTTGTAAGGGGTGCCGTACCATTTCTCTATCACTTTGTACAGCTTGGCGTTGTCCTTGTCGGTAACGGTGATGGGCATCTTGCCGCTCTTGGTACCGGTGGAGCTGTTGCCCTTTTTGGAAGTCTTTTTTGGAACCCGTTTGTATGTCTTGTGTCCGTCGAAATTTTCGGTTACCTCGAAATCCTCGTCCTCCAGATCGGCGGTGAAGAAATTGCGCAACGGAGTGCAGGAACTAATTGCCAGGCAGGCGCAAAAGGCATACACACAGAGTTTTAAGTTCTTTTTCATAATAGCTTGTCTCTTTGGTTACTTGTCTCGTTTTACGATGAAAATGTCCTCGTTGTCGCGTTTCATAAAGTAGTTCTCGCGCCCGAAACGCTCTATCTCATCGATGTCTCTTGTCATTTTTTGGTAGTTTATGCTATCGGTGCGGATATCTTTCTCAAGCTCAGTCTTTTGCTGTATCAAAAGGGCGTTCTGACTGCGCAACCGGTAGTAGGTCATAAAACCGTTGTTGTCTATTATGATGAAAAACAAAACGAATATTAGTGTGCAGATAACATATTTGTTACCCAACACTTTAAGGAATTTTTTTGTCTTTTTTTGCTCGGTCATAATTTTGCAAATTTATTGCAAAAAACCGATATTTCCGACTGCTTCCGTTTTGTTTTTTCCCCAGCCGGATGTGAATAAAGCTGCAAAGAGAATCGCTATTTCAAAAATCCGCTGTCTTTCAGGTATTTATACAGCTTTTCCGAAATGGCGATGTTGTCGGCTTTTGTGTAGCGTTTTTGGGTGAAAATCTGTGCGAGGTTTTCGGTGCCGTTCTGCTTTATCAAATCCTTGGTAAGCTGCAGGTTTTCCTTTTCGGCAAAGGCTTTGTTGATGTCGGCGGGAGTGTAGTCGCGATACTGCTCGTAATGCACCACGCTGTCGAGGGGCAGACGGTCCGATTCGGCAGGAGTCTCGTCGGGATAACCCATTGTTATTGTGGTGATTGGTACAACACCTTTCGGCAGTTTCAGGAATTCGGCAATTTCGGGGGCGCTGTAGAGCACTGTGCCGAGGTAGCAGATACCAAGTCCTTGAGCCTCAGCGGCTACGCAGATGTTTTGCGAAACTATGGTGGCGTCCACCGAGCCGGTCAATAGCCACAGCAGGTTGTCGTAGGCGGGGTCGGCGTTGCGTTGCAGACACCATTTGTCCCATCGGTTGATGTCGAGACACACGGTAATAACCGCGGCGGCGTTTGCCACCATCGGCTGGTTGAAATGAAACTTGGCGAGTTCTTTCTTCCGTTGGGCGTCGCGTGTAACTACAATGCTGTAAATCTGCATGTTGCCCGTGTTCGAGCCGCGCATTCCGGCTTCGAGTATCTGGTCGAGCAACTCCTGCTCTATGGGCTGGTCTTTGTATTTTCTCACCGAACGGTGGTTTTTGAGTAAGTTCAAAGTCTCGCTAATTGTCTGCATATCAATATTTTTTTATTTTACTGTTTGTTGAAAATGCTGTCGAACGGCACCCTGTTCACTATTGAACGGCCGAGGGTTATCTCGTCGGCGTACTCGAGGTTGTCGCCAATGGCCACGCCTCTTGCAAGTGTCGACACACTTACGGGAAACCGTTGCAGCTGCTTGTTAATGTAAAAGTTGGTGGTGTCGCCCTCCATGGTGGTGGGCAGTGCCAGAATTACTTCTTTAATTCCTTCTTTTTCAACACGTTCCAAAAGCTGGGCAATCGTCAAATCGTTGATGCCTATGCCGTCGATGGGGGAGATGACGCCGCCGAGGACGTGATAGACGCCGGTGAACTGCGCCGTATGCTCTATCGCCATCAGGCCTTGTATGTTCTCCACCACGCACACCACATCTTTCTGTCGTTTGGGGTTGGAGCAGATTTCGCATACATCGCTGTCGGAGATGCAGTGGCAGTGCTTGCAGAATTTGATTCCTTCGAGCATCTGATCTATGGCGGCAGACAGGGTGGCAGCGTCGTTTTTGTTCTGCCGGAGCAGGTGCAGTGCGAACCGCAACGCCGTTTGTTTGCCTACGCCGGGCAGTTTCGAGAACTCTTCTACTGTCCGCTCGAGCAGTTTCGAAGGTAGGGCTTCCATCTGTTAGTCGGCGTATTCAGCGATAAATTTCACCGAGTTGTGGATGTGGGTGTACATTATCTCGTCGTTGTTCACAAAATTCACGCATTTGCGGTATTTTGCCATCATGCCTTCCACAAAGGGCGACGATTTCAGCGGACGACGGAACTCCAGCGCCTGTGCGGCGTTGAACATCTCTATTGCCAGCACGCGTTCCACGTTCTGCATCACCTTGTAGCACTTGGTGGCGGCGTTGGCGCCCATGCTCACGTGGTCCTCCTGTCCCTGCGACGATTCGATGGAATCCACCGAGGCGGGGGTGCAGAGCTGTTTGGTCTGGCTAACTATCGATGCGGCAGTGTATTGAGGAATCATGAAACCGCTATTGAGGCCAGGGTTGGCAACCAAGAAATGAGGCAGACCGCGTTTGCCGGAAATCAGCTGGTAGGTGCGGCGTTCGGAGATGTTGCCCAGCTCGGCGGTGGCTATGGCCATGAAATCGAGCACCAAAGCAAGTGGCTGGCCGTGGAAATTGCCTGCCGAAACTACCATGTCCTCGTCGGGGAAGACGGTGGGGTTGTCGGTGGCGCTGTTTATCTCGGTCTCTATCACCGAAGCCACATAGGCGAGGCTGTCCTTGCTGGCACCGTGTACCTGCGGTATGCAACGGAACGAGTAGGGGTCTTGCACGTGCTCTTTGTGGCGTTTTATTATCTCACTGCCTTCCAGATATTTACGCATGTTGCGTGCGGTGGCCAGCTGTCCGTTGTGGGGACGTACCAGATGTACCTCGTCGCAGAACGGCTCAATGCGTCCGTCGAAGGCGTCGAGCGAAACGGCGGCAACTTTGTCGGCCATCTGTGCCAGATGCTGTGCCTTGAGGATGCACCAAGTGCCGAAGGAGCTCATAAACTGTGTGCCGTTGAGCAGTGCCAAGCCTTCTTTCGACTGCAGTTCGATGGGCTGCCAGCCGAATTTGGCGTTGACCTCGGCGGCGGGCATGCGTTTGCCTTGGTAATATACTTCGCCTAAGCCAAGAATTGGCAGGCACATGTGTGCCAAAGGTGCCAAGTCGCCGCTAGCACCTAGCGAACCTTGTTGATACACAACGGGATATACATCGTTATTGAAGAAATCCACAAGTCTTTGAACGGTCTGCAGCTGCACGCCCGAATGACCGTACGAGAGCGACTGGATTTTCATCAGCAGCATCAGTTTAACGATGTTCTGGGGCACCTCTTCGCCCACGCCGCAAGCGTGTGACATTACGAGGTTTTTCTGCAGTTGCGACAGCTCCTCGCGACTTACCGAGATGTTGCACAGCGAGCCGAAACCGGTGGTTACTCCGTAGATGGGCTCTTTTTGGTTTTCCATCTTGCGGTCCAGATAGTTACGGCATTTTTCGATTCTGTCTATGGCATCTTGCGAAAGATCGATCTTCATGCCGTTGTCGATAATTTCTTTAACTCGCTGTAAAGTAAGTCTTTCGGAACTGATTTTGTGTATCATAATGGTCTGTTTTTAGTTTTCCTGATTGTTTTTGTAATTTGCTTTGTCGATGATATTTATCTCTTCGTAGTTGATTCCGGATTTCGATGATTTCACGCTTATGACGTACTTTTTGTACATAAAGCTGAAGCCGTCGGCGACGGAGACGTTGGAGGGGTGTGTGAATTTTTCGAGCAGCTTATCTACAACGCTGATATTGTTGTCGTTGCTCACCCACACTATGCTTGTGCCGAACTGTTGCGATTTGCCGAAAACCATCTTGGATTTATCCAAAGTGCCTTTGGTGTAGATGTTTTCCTCGATGGCGAAGTCGAAACTGCGCATAACACTGTCGAAAGCTAACGAGTCCATGTCGCAGTAGCGCATCAGCTTGTCCATCGTCAGGGTGGGGAAGGTGTATCCGTTCGACTGGAAAGTGGCGTCGTTTTTCTGTGCCACCACGGCAATGGTTGTGGCAAGGCACAGCAGCAGTGCGGCAAGGGCTTTCTTGGCAATAGTCGTCATAGGCTTAAAACTGAACAACGGCAGAATAATCCGCCGTTGTTTTTGTGTTCGTTTTCGGGTTGTTATTTGGCTTCGGCCAAAGCAGCTTGTGTGCGTTCCACGATGTTGGAGTCGACCAAAATACGTCCGCAGTGTTCGCAAACGATGATTTTGCGGTGCATCTTAATCTCCATCTGGCGTTGGAAAGGAATCTGGCTGAAGCAGCCGCCACAGGCTTCGCGTTCCACGGAAACCACGGCCAGGCCGTTGCGGGCGGCATTGCGTATGCGTTTGTAGGCTGTCAGGTAGCGCTCGTCGATGAGTTTTTCCTGCTCCTGCGATTTCTGGATGAGCACTTTTTCTTCGCGTTCGGCCTCGCTGGTGATCTCTTCCAGCTCCTGTTTTTTCAGCTGAAGGTCGCCTTTGCGGGTTTCCAGAAGGTTTTTGGCAATTTCGATGTGTTGGTTTTTCTCTTTGATGGCGGCTTTCAGCTCTTTCATCTTACGTTCGCAAAGCTGGATTTCAAGTCCTTGATATTCAATTTCTTTGTTCAAAGATTCAAACTCACGGTTGTTGCGGACGTTGTCCTGCTGTTTGGTGTATTTTTCGATGGCTGCCTTGTGTGTCTCGATGGCTGCCTTGTGCTCGTTGATGGCGTTCTCGCTTGCGCTGATTTCCGATTTGAAGTTGTTGATACGTGTCTCCAGTCCGACAATCTCGTCCTCAAGGTCTTGCACTTCGAGGGGGAGTTCGCCTCTGGTGATACGGATTTTATCGATCTGCGTGTCAATGCTTTGCAGGGTATATAATGCCAGCAGTCGTTTTTCTACAACAATATCAACATCTTGCTGTTTTACAAATTCGTCAACCACAGAAGTTTCGGCCTGTGATTTTGTGGTTTTAGTTCTTTTTGCCATATATCGATATATTTTTAATTTTCAATTACATATAGCCAACAAAGTTGGTTTCCGTCTTTGCAATTCGGATGGCAAATATACGAAAATTTTCCGATAATTTGTCATAAAAAAATTCTTTTGCAAATTGTTCGCTTTCGTAATGCCCTATGTCGGCCACCACGATACGTCCCGCAGCCTTCTGGAAATCGTGGTATTTGAGGTCGCCGGTGAGGTAGATGTCGGCGTTTTGCCCCACAGCCGTTCCGATAAATTCCGCTCCAGCGCCTCCGCACAGCGCCACGGTGCGCACAGTCTTGCGACAAAGCTCCGAATGACGCACCACGGGAATTCCTACAGTTTGTTTTACTTTGTTGATAAATTCCTCTATATCAACATCTTCCGACAACTCTCCAATCATTCCCAAACCCACATCGGGATTGGTGTTGGAAAGCGGTATAAGGCTATAGGCGGGCGTCTCGTATGGGTGGCTTGACAGCAGTGCCGCCACGATTTTGCCTTCGAAGGCCTTGGGATAAACCATCTCGATACGCTCCTCGGCGGTGGCGGTGTCGTTGCCAACCGTTCCGATAAAGGGATTGGCACCCTGCAAAGGCTCGAAAGTGCCGGTGCCGTCGACGGAGTACGAGCAATGACGGTAGTTGCCGATGTTGCCCGCACCGGCGGCGAAGAGGGCGTCTTTCAGTTGTTGCGACTGCTCTTTGGGACAATACACCACCAACTGTTTCAACGAGTCGGATTCGGGGGCGAGGACACGCAAATTACTCAATCCCAGACGCTTTGCCAGCTGTGCGCTTACGCCGTCGCTGAGTTTGTCGAGACTGGTGTGCGCCGAATACACGGCTATGCCGTTGCGTATCAGCTTGTAGATAACGCGTCCCGCAGGACTGTCGGCGTCGATACGCTTTAGGCCCATGAAAATAAATGGGTGATGGGTTACGATAAGGTTGCTATGGGTTTCCACAGCTTCGTCAACCACGGCCTCGGTGAGGTCGAGGGAGATGAGCACGCCGGTGACTTCGGCGGAGGTGTCGCCGACCTGCAGTCCGCAATTGTCGTAACTCTCCTGATAACCAGCGGGAATGAGTTGGTCGAGGTATTTTACAACGTCGAGTATCTTCATATCTTTCAATGTTTTACGTATTCCAAATTTTCCAAGCCTCTTCGGCCTGTCGGTGGAGCATCTCAAGTCCGTTCTTCACCGTGGCTCCGCGTTTGGCACACTCTTTCGTGAAATGAGTCTCCAACGGATTGTAAACCAAATCCATGCAGAAATGGTCGGGGGTGATACCGCTGTAGGGAATTTCCACTTCGCCGCCACTGCCAAGGGTTCCGAGTGGTGTGGCGTTGACAATCAGTGTGTTGCGTGCCACAATCCGCTCGGTGAGCTGCTCGTAGCCTATTATGTTGTAGCCATTTTTGCCACGACTGACGTAAGTTACCGACAGTCCGTGCTTTAGCAGGACGTATGCAACCGCTTTCGCCGCTCCGCCGGTGCCAAGCACAAGGGCGTTGCTATGCTTCGACAGATAAGGTTTTACACTTTTCTCAAAGCCGATTGCGTCGGTGTTGTAGCCTTCGGCAAAGAGACGCGAATCCAAATGTCGAAATTTCAGAGTGTTGACGGCACCTATCGCCTTCGCTTCATCGGAAAGGGAGCCCAAAAGGGGAATCACAGTCTCTTTGAAAGGAATGGTAACATTCAGTCCGTCAAGATGTTGCTCTTTGGCAAGCGGCAAAATCATCTCCGCCGACGGCAGTTCGTAGTTGTCGTAGCGGGCCGGCCGTACATATATATTATGGTATTCCTGCTCGAAATAGGCTTTTGAGAAAGAATAGTCGAGTCGTTTCCCGACCAAACCGAAACGTTTTGTATCTTTTTTTGCCTCAATCATTTACAGATAAACGGATTGAGGAGTTGTTTTATTTCGTCGGTTTTCTGAGCCAGAAGCTCGTCGGTGTCGGCTTCGAGTATCAGTCGCAGGTAAGGCTCTGTGTTTGAGGGACGTATGTTGAACCACCAGTGGGGGTATTCCACACGGTAGCCGTCGAAATCGAGGAAACGGGTGGGCTTTTCGGCGTCGCAGAAATGGTTTTTCACCATCTCCATGGCTTCGGCCTTTTTGTCGATGGTGAAATTTATTTCGCCGGAGTTTTTGTAGCGGGCTATCTTGCCCATCACCTGCGAGAAGCTCTCGCCCTTGCGGTGATGCTCGGCTATTATGCTGAGTATCAGCAATGAAGCCATTATTCCGCTGTCGCTGTAATAGAAATCGCGGAAATAGTAGTGTCCTGCCAGCTCACCGCCGAACAGTCCGTCTATTTCGTGCAGTTTCTTGGCTGCATAGGCTCGTCCCACGCGCCAGATGCATGGCTCGCCGCCAAGTTCGTCGATAAGCTCGGCCACGGCTTTGGAGGTGCGTATGTCCTGCAGCACCTTGGGGCGACTGCCGTCGTTTTTCAGGAAATGCGTTGCCAAAAGGCCTATCATCAGGTCGGGCGACACGAATTGGGCATTTTCGTCGACGAACATCACGCGGTCGGCGTCGCCGTCGTAGATAACGCCTATGTCGGCATGAGTCTCGCGCACTTTCTGCTTCAAAGCCACTATGTTGGCGGGTTCCAGCGGGTTGGGCTCGTGGCAGGGGAAGGTGCCGTCGATGTTGTCGGCAAGGTATATGACGCTGTCGGGCAGGAGCTGTTTCACAAAGAGGTTGGCCATGCCGTTGGAGCAGTCCACCACCATTTTGAGTCCGCTCAAATCGCCGAGGTACTGGCGTTGGAAATCGAGATACTCTTTTTTCAGCATCGAGCCGCAGTCGCGCACCGAGCCTTTCTTGTCCACTGGTACGGGAGTTTCGTTCTCCACCCAATGTTCCAGCTTGTTGAGTCCGGTGTCGTAGCCCACGGGGGCGGCCTCCTTGGCCGAGATTTTCAAACCGTTGTGGTTCTTGGGGTTATGCGAGGCGGTTATCATCACCGAGGTCTCGTAGCCCTGACGTGCTGTAATCCAATACACGAAAGGCGTTGTGGCGAGGTCGTAGAAATCCACGTTGGCGCCGCTGTCGGTGATGCCCTGTAGCAGGGTTTCGGCTATTTCGGGCGAGGAGATACGTGCGTCGCGGCCCACGGCAATGGTCTTGGCTCCGAACAGTCGGGGCAGGAAATAGCCTATGCGGTAAACGGCATCACGGTCGAAATCCACGCCATACACGCCACGTATGTCGTAGGCTTTGAATGCTTTCATAGTCAGTGGTTTATGTCGCCCAACGAGCGACGGTTTTTATTTCTTTTCTTCGGTGTTCTCGGCAGCCTCTTCGGCGGGTTCCTCGTCGGCTTTCTCGTCAACCAGGTCCTTGCTGAGCAGCAGGTTGTACCAAGCGATGGCTTTCTTAACGTCGGAAGCGTGGACCCTTTCGGTGTCGATGTTGGGGAGCACTTCGCCGAAATAGGCGAACAGAGCGTCTTTGGAGGCGTTCTTTACGTCGTCGGCCACAGGCTGGTGGTTTTCTTTCACATACATATTGGCGAAGACCTTGCGCAAGGGGTAGTCTTCGTCGGTGGTGAACATGCTTATCTCGTTCAGAGAGCTGATTCTGTCGCTTTGGAATACGGGTTGACGTTTGCCGTCGATGAGCGATTCGACAATGGCGCCGGTTTTGGTGCGCGAAACGAGTTTGTAAAGGCCCGGTTTTCCGGAAATTGCCAATATTTTACTTAAGTCCATTTGTGTTGTTTTTTTAGTTTACAGATTGTTAAAACGCAGTTTTGCCGAAAAAATTATGTGGTGAAGTCATTTTTTAGAAAAAAAAGATATATGCCAGCTGTTTGGTGGACATGTCTTACAGCTGTAATAAAAAGTGGGATAGGTATTTGAGAAGAAACTATTTTTTTAGATAACCGATTTTTGCACCGATTTTTATGAAAATATTTCCGAAGGGCAGTGTCCCGTTTGTTCGGCTTGATTCATCGAAGTAAGTCCATTCCTTGTATGGCTTGTACAATCTGTCCACTGGCATGATGTATCTCTCGTATCCTGCGCTTATTTCGAAATGATATATTGAAATACCGATACTCGTGGAAAAATAGGGAGCTCCGAACCATTCATCGGTCCATTCTCTGAGGCATAAGTTATATCCTCCTTCAATCTCTAAAAAAGGCACAATTTTTTCATTGATTGGATAGGTGATTTTTGTTATTCCGAATGCGGAAAAATGCCATTGGGGAATTTTGTCGTAATATTCTTTGAAGGTTGTATCAAACATCTCATAACCTTTTTCGGCTATGTTGTCTGGAAATAGAGTCGTTCCCAATCCGGCACCAATAAATACATAATCACTAAATTGAGGACCTATTGCTACTTTCAATGGTTTTATTGAATATAGAGAATGTTTTTTGTTGTAGGATACTGAACTTTCAATATATGCGTGAAATGTAGTGCCTGAGATATATGGCCGTTCACCATTATTGCGTTTTTCTTTTTTCTTGTTTTGCTCAATATCCTCTTCTGGTTCTATATCGCTTTCATAAATAACGGATTTCACATCCTTGGTGGAGATTGTGATAATTGGTGAGTTGGGTTTTCCGTACACTTTGTATCGTATCACGCTTGGTGATACATCGATTATTTCAGCCTGTATATGGCGTGAATCCTTTGTTACAATCACATCCTGTGAATATGCGGCCATACAGAGACATATAAAGAATAAAATAGCAACAATCCGTTGTATTTTTCTCATCTAATATACTTTTTGTATAATAATTATTAAGTTCAATGGTTGATGTTTGTCCATGAAGTTTTAATATATACGATACAATGAAATTTTTGTTGCAAAAATATTTAATGCAACGAGTGATATAATGTGAGAGTGTCGGTAGAGGATGTGTGTTTTACAGTTTCCCCGCCTTGTATTTGTCGTAAAACTCTTTTGGAGAAAGACCTTCCAGCTCGGGACAGCGCCAAGTGTAGTTGCGTATCACCTTGTCCTGCATATACATGGGTTCCACCTCCTGTCCGCAACAGATGTTGTGGATTATCACATCGTCCTCAACAAGGATTCCGATGTGCAGCTGTCCGTTGCCGAGATTCCAGACTACGATGTTGCCTTTGCGGTACTTGCCCTCTTTGTCGTTGCGCAATTGTTTCACCTCGTCGAAATATGCCATCAGGTTTCTCACCCTGCGGTGGTCGATGTTGGTGTTGGTGGGCTGTTTCTTGGCTTTGCGGAACTCGTAAATGCTTTTCTGCAAATCCCAGTTGAAAGCCTTTCGGAAAGCCCTGACAACTACGTCGGTGCAGACTCCGATTTTTGGCGGTACATCACCGTTGGGGTAGGGAATTTGTCGGTACGAAGGGTCGTAAACAACTGTGTTGTCGGCAAGATTCTTTGCGCTGTCGGCCAGGATGTTAGGAGCCTGCCAGCATTTGACGTTGGACGGAAGTTGGGCAAAAGTGTTGCCAAAACTCACAACCATTCCGAACAAAACGATTGTAACGATTTTTCTCATAAAGTATTATCAATTAAAGGTTTGTGAAAGCGTTTTCAGCTTCTTTCAGATATTGCCGGCTTTCGGGACCGAGGTTGAAAAGCAAGTCGAGGACTCCCACCTCGCCCGCAAAGCCGTATCTTTCTTCGAAAACCTGAGGGTAGGGGGGGAGGTCGATTTTCTCTTTTGCCTTGGGTGAGAAGATATTGCGGTAGTCGTCCGTAGCCTCGGCAGACGAGATGAAGTCGGTGGTAAGGCTTGTGGAAGTGCTGATTTTCAGTTTCTTGATAAGGAACTGAAGGATGTCCATATTTAAGTCGAGCAGGAAGGTGTGGCCGCCGAAGATGAGTTTGTGGATGTCGTCGGCGTAGTATTGGAAGTAGGGCGAGGCGTTGTATGCCGACTCTATGGCACGCCAGTGCTGCACAGGCCAATTCTCTTTGCGACAGATGGTTATGTCTTTGGTAAGCGTGTGGTTGCCGTTGGGCTTGGTCACATTCACCGTGAGTGGCAGAAGTCCGTTGGCGGTGTTTATTATTGTTCGGTTGCGGTAGGTCTGTTTGGGGTAGGTCTCGCAGGCTTCAATCTGCACATCGGCAAAGCCCGCAAAGGCCGCCATATAAGCCACGGAGGGGAAATATGCAGTGCTGAAAAGTGCCATGCTATTTGCCTATGGATATGGAAACCAGACGGTTGTCGGCAAAGAAAAGGTCGATGTTGCCTTCGCCGAAGGAGACGCGGCGTTCGCCCCAAGCCTCCGTCTCAATGTCCTGTTCGTAGTACTTGTTGGCCACGAGCAGACTCACCACCTCGCGTTCTGAGCGACCTAAAATCTTCTCTCCGAAGAGCGTTGCGTTGGCATTGTATATGTCGATGCAGTTCAGCGTTTTGTCATCGCCCTCGAAGAAAAAAGTCATCTCCAGCTCGTCGTAGTGCGCTACTTTCAGGGCTTCGCCGAAACCGTTGTCAATGTCCTCGTATTCAGTGGGTTGTCCCAAAAGGGTTTCGGTCTCGGCGGTGGTCATTCCGAAACGCACGCCGCCAATACCTTGTTTTATAAGTATTTCCAAATCCATAAGGTGCTTTTTTGTGGTGAAATGTAAAGTTATAACGCAGGCTTTGCGTTAAAATTGTGCAAAGTGGCTTTTTTAACTTTTTGTTTGTTAAAAAGCGGCTCCGTCATACTCTACTTCGGTGAGAAACAATGCTTTAGCTGGTAGCGAGGTACCGGCGCTACAGCGGTCCTTGCTGTCGATGATGCGTTGCAGGTCGTCAAGGGTGGTCTTGCCGCGTCCCACGTCGATAAGCGTTCCTGCTATAGCCCGCACCATATTGCGCAGAAAGCGGTTGGCTTTGATGGTGAAGACCAGCTCGTCGCCTGTGCGTTCCCAATGGGCGTACGTCACGTTGCAGATGTTGGTGGCGGTCTGGGTGTGCAGTTTGGAGAAGGAGGTGAAGTCGTGCTCGCCCAGCAGCATCTCGGCGGCGGTGTTCATCAATTTTTCGTCGAGGGCCACATACACGCGGTGCGTGAAATCTTTGCCGAAAGGCTGTTTCTGCTCCGACACGTGGTATTGGTATGTTCGTGCCGTGGCGCTGAAACGGGCGTGCAGGTCGTCGGGAACCGGGAAAATACCGAAAATCAGTATCTCTTCGGGCAGGAAGGCGTTAAGTTTGAAGGTGAGTTGCTTGAGCTGCGCTTCGTCGAATTTCTGCGGGGTGTCGAAATGAGCGTAGAAATCTTTGGCGTGGACACCAGTATCGGTGCGGCCGCAGCCTACTATGTTGAGCTCTTCGCCGCACAGTTTGCCGAGGGCGTACTCCAGAGTCTGTTGCACACTGTCGGCGTTGGGCTGTATCTGCCAGCCGTGGAATGGGGTGCCGTTGTATGCAAGATGCATGAAATAGCGCATGGCGAAATGCTTTTGCGTCAGCTCGATTTACGGAAATAGTAGGTGATGGTGCCTGTTTGCAGCTCGGTGGCGTTGGGGTCGGGGCTGAATTTGGATTTAAGAGCTGCGTTCTCGGCCTGTCGTTTCAGTGCGGCGTCGGTGATGGTAGAGTTGGCCGTGGCTTCGGCGCGGGTAACAATGCCGTCGCGGTTAACCCATATTTTCACCACCACGTTACCTTGCTGGTTGGAGTTGTAGCTGGGTTCGGGCAGTGCTTTGGCGGTACGTCCTTTCAGCGACCATCCTGTGCCGCCTTTGCCGGGGATTCCGTCGTAGCGGTTGCTGTTGGGGTCGCCGCCGGCCTTGCCTTGATTGCCGGGACCGTAGGTGGCTCCTTGGCTGCCGCCCTGTTGGTTGGTCTTTTTACTGCCCGGGAACAGGGCTTTTTTGTTTATATCGGGTTGTTTGTTGGTAGGCTCGGGGGTGGGTTCCACCTTGGTTTCCTTGGTCTCTTTCTGTTTTTCTTTCTTTGTAAGGGAGACGCTTTCCTGTGTTTTTTGAGTGCTGATGTTTTCGGCCACTGTCTGCGGATGTGGGGGAGTGGTAGGGTGCGGTGTTGGGTTCTCGGTAGGTTCGGGTTCTGGGTTGTTGCCGAAACCGAAGTCGTTGTCGCCAAGGTTCACCTCAACGCCGCGTTCTTCGGGAGGTGGGTTTAGTTTTGTTGTAAACTCCAAAAGTGCGCAAACACCTATCAGCAGAGCTATGGGCAGTATTGTGCCAATAGCGGCTTTGATTTGGTCTTGACGATTTTCTTTAGGAGCTTGCATTAGTCTAAGGAATTATTGTTTTTGTGGGCTTGTGGCCAATATCACTTTGTGTTGCGATCCTGTGCGTTCATTGATGGCATTTACGGCGTCTATCACATTAACGACATACTGTACGGGCACCGTTTTGTCGGAGCGTAGCACCACACAGGCGTCTTGAGTCTCGCTGCCTTGGATACTCTCGATGATGCCATTTTCTATCATAGGTTCGAGGCTCTCAATAGAGGCGGGCTCTTCGCCAACGTAGAATTCAAAATTTTCGTTGATATATACGGTAACGTTCTGTTTGGCCATCGTTTTGCTGTTGCTCTCGGGCAGAAGCAGTTTCACGGCGTTGGGACTTATCAGCGTTGATGTTATCATAAAGAAAATCAACAGCAGGAACACGAGGTCCGACATTGTGGAGCTGTTCGACTCAATCCGTATTTTGTTCTGACTGCGTATCATAATCTGTTTGATTAAGGTTTGAAAGTCAAAAACTTACTGTTCGGGTTCGTTGAGCAGGTCCATAAATTCGATGGTGCGAGCCTCGAGTTGGAACACCACGTTGTTGATGCGGCTTACCAGCAGTGTGTAAAGGAAATAGGCTATGATGCCGACGATAAGACCGCCCACGGTTGTTACCATGGCTTCGTAGATGCCGCTTGAAAGAAGCTCTATGTCGATGTTGTTGCCGGCTTTAGACATATCAATAAAGGCGGTAATCATACCAGTCACGGTGCCGAGGAAGCCTATCATGGGTCCGAGGCTGGCCACGGTGGCTATCAGCGACACGCGTTTTTCGAGGTCCGACACCTCCAGACGTCCCACGTTCTCGATGGAAGTCTGTATGTCGCCCAGCGGACGGCCGAGGCGCGAAAGTCCCGAGTCCACCATGCGTGCTATGGGCGAGTTGGTGGATTTAGCGAGAGCACGTGCACCGTCAACATCGCCTTGGTGTATGTAGCTGCGTATGTTGCTCATAAACTGTGCCGAATCCGACTTCAGTGTGCGGTTCAGTGTTAGGTAACGCTCAATAAAGATGTATATGCACAGAGCCAGAAGTATCAGCAATACCAACATTATCCATCCGCCTTTAAAAGCCAAATCAAGGACGGACATTGTTGTGTCTTTATCAATACCGCCATCCCCAATTTGGGATGATGCCTGTGTGACGGACTCTTCTATTCCATTGATTAACAATAAAATACCTTTAAACATATTTTTTCTATTTTTTTTGCAAAAATAACGTTTCTTTCGTCGTTGTAACGTGCGGGTGTCCGAATTATTTCAACAGCAATATGTTAGTTTTGTGGATGATTCGTATCCTTCATATTAATATTTGTAACAAATATTGTTTTATCCGTAAAAAGTTCGTAACTTTGCAAAACATTTGTTACAGTTATAAACTTTACACATAGTAATAAAAATGATGAAAAGAATAATAATATCGCTGCTGCTGTTTTTTGTATTTACGATTCCGTTTGTCGGTTGTGCGCAATATGGCGATGGAGTAAAGAATGACCCATCCAGAGAGCAGTTTGTCAGGCAGTTGGGTTCAATGTATGAAACTAATATCATAGATTTCTTCCCTGACGATTGTTTTAACTTGTCTTCAGAAAACGAATGGGGTTCATATTATTCATCATCGTGGGACGATTCAAATGAAAGCAAATTTCGATGTTGTGCATATTATTCAAAAAAAGTGTCGACAGTAACGATGGATAGTTTGGAGGCTCTTAATTATATAGAGAGATTAAAATACGATGAAACAACATTTACAATAGATGTGCCATATATGAGACATGCAGAATCGTATCGTAACACAATGAAAGATTCGCTTCAAATTCCTGTAGCCAATATGCGCTATTCCTTTTTTACACTTGGCCAATATAAAGATACTCTGATTATTGATAACAGACAATATATAAATGATAGAGAGATACTGCCAGAAGACCTTATTGTTTACGTGTTCGAAGCTCGTAATGGTAATTTTTGGAAGAATAAAAAGAAGGCATTAGAAGAGCAAAGACCTGTATTGTCGGACCATTGGAAACATGGCTATGCAAAAGGTATTGCTGTGTCACGAAATGTGTCTCGTGTTTGTTGGTGGGCTATGGCTTGGTGACACGTTTTTTTACATAATTATCGTAATCTTTTTTTTTTGTTTTGTGAACAACTTTTGAATAGCCGTAAAAAAAATTTGTTTTTTCCGTAAAAAGTTCGTAACTTTGCAAATTCCATTGAAAAGTATATAGTATTAGTAATCACCATTATACAAAAAAAATAAGATGAATATAACAAGAGAAAATGTAAGTGATCTTGAACTTTTGATAAAAGTTGACATCAACGAAGCCGACTACAGCGAAAAAGTTACCAAAACCCTCAAAGAGTACCGCCAGAAGGCCAATATCCCCGGATTTAGAAAAGGTATGGCTCCTATGGGACTGATAAACAGACAGTACAAAGGCGCTGTTGTGGCCGACACCGTTCAGAACACCCTCAACGACGCTCTCTACAAATACATCACCGACGAGAAACTCGACCTCATCGGACTGCCCATCTCCAACAACGAAAAGACCGGCACGCTGGATTTCGACCACCAGACCGATTTCACTTTCTATTTCGACGCCGCATTCTTCCCCAAGATGAACATCGAATGGGACAAAATCGACGCTAAACTGTATCAGGTGAAAGTGGCCGCCAAGGACGTGGAAGAACAGATTGAGTCGGCCTGCCGCAACTACGGTAAATTCGAAGTCCCTGCCGAAATCACCAACGACAGCGACGCCATATACGGCCGCTATGTGGAACTGGTGAAAGGCGAGAAGAAAGAGGGCGAGAACGAAAAATATCTCACCTTCGAAGTGGGCAAAATCAAAGACGAAGAGATCAAGCAATCCTTCATGGGCAAGAAAGCCAACGACGTGGTTAAGCTGAACGTAAGCAAGGCCTTCGCAGCCGCCGACATCGAGCAGATTTTCCATCTGGCTCCCGCCGACGCCAAGAAATACAAAGCCGAGATAGAACTCACAATCAGCAGTCTGGCGCACATCACTCCGCACGAGATGAACAAAGAACTGTACGAAAAGATGTACCCGGGTGCCGGCATCACCACCGCCGATCAGTTCAAAAAAGCTATCAAGAAAGACATCGAGGAGAGCTACGCCCGCCAGTGCGATATAATGTACGTGAACGATGTTGAGAAATGGCTTCTCGACAATTTCGGTACCGAGCTGCCCACCAATTTCCTGCAGCGCTACATTGCCGACAGAGGCGAGAAAGACCAGACTTTCGAAGAGGTTGTAAGCAACTGGGAAACCAAGTACCTGCCCTCCATCAAAGTGGAGATACTTGAAGAGAACCTCGCCAAAGAAGGCAATATCACTCCTTCGCACGCCGACGTGGTGAAAGAGGTGTCGAACATACTGAAACAACGCGACATAAAGAAAGAAGAGGAGAGCGACGAGGATTATGAGAAACGTATCTCTGAGATGGCCGAAACCATCGCCAAAGACCGTCAGAACGTGGAACAGATCTACGGCCGTCTGCGCGGTGAGATGATGTTCAAACTCTTCAGCGAAAAGGCTAAACCCGAGACCGAGAAAATCACCATCAAGGAATTTGTGGAGAAAGCCCGCGGCTAAGTTTGCAGAACAAAAAAACAGCATAATGGCGGATTGTAAGACGGTCCGCCTTTTTTTTGTGCTAAAAAACGGCTCGATATTCGGAAAATCCAAATAAAAAACGTATATTTGCAGTTCCTTTCGTAGTTGAAACGAAGGCTGAAAAGAGATATAAAACATTAAAAAATAAACAATTATAAAAATGAAAAGAGTAGCACTCACCATCGCATTGCTGTTTGGCGCACTGTGCGTAAGCGCCCAGCAGAACATTGTAGTAACAAAACCTGCCGGTCCGCAGGAGATGCCTGGCATTTATCGTCCGAACTCCGTTCCGGCAACGAGTGTTGTGGCATTGCCCGAATACAACACCCCGGCATATCAGAGCACAAACATCGGCAGACCTTTCACCAAATCGGCCACCATGGACTATAAGCGTATGCTTGCCCCCGGCGAATCGGTGATATTGGCAGTGGAAAATGATACAGTTACCGACGACAGCACACATATCCAACTCTCGTCGACGATTGAGGAAGCCATATCCAAAGTGCCTTTATGGATGCAGTACGACCTGCGTTTCAAATTCCGCCGTATGACCTCCACCTATCAGACACGTATGGTGCAAATGATAAACACCACCCCAAAGAAGTACTTGGACGAAGTGGCGTTCCAGCTCACCTACCTTCCCGCCGAGGTCCTCACACACACGGCTTTCAACCAGGCCAACGACTGGAATTACTTGCTTACAAACGCTGAATTGATTTACGCCCATGCCGACTCGCTGAAATACGTGCGTATCAAAGAATACGGCGACACTAATACCAAAGACTGGTACACCACCACCGAATATAAGATAAAACAAGGATCCAGCTATATTTGGCGCGAGGTGGACCGCTACTATTATTATATGTTCATCGTAATGCCCAAACTTTACGACGAGGCATTGGTGGTAAGAGACCTTACCTCCTACACTCAGCAGCGCACATGGGGCTATTTCTGGCGCGATTTCCTTTGGAACAACCCCAGTTCGGCGCACAACTATAAAAACGTGAATATGTGTGGCTATCCCATGTTGCCTTCGGGTAATCGCGACAGTGTTTGTATCGACACTATACACCGTTTGGGACAACTGATGCAGATGCCCGAATACCTATGGGATGAGAGACCGACATACTGGTATTTCAACCGTAGCTACAGTGCAAGCCAGAGTGCCCTCGACGTGCTCGGCAATTGGTGTTCGCGTTGCATACCTTGGGATATCACCTCTACCAGCCAGCTGCGTCCCTCGCAGCCCAACCAGATAGCCATGCAGCATATCGGCAACTGCCACGAGGACGCAATACTTGTAACATCGGCAGCACGTACAGCGCTGATACCCTGCATGCACATCTCCGACAACTGCGACGACCACGTGTGGGCTGCCATCCACGACGGTGGCGACAGCGTATGGCATCACTATGAATTCTTCCGCGGAGGCCTTTCTTCGGGACGTGGTTCCTTCTGGGGAATGACCAATATGATGAAAGACGGCAGCTACGGATGGGAAAGCTCATATGTGTATGGCGATGTGCCCGACGGCAACGTTATCAACGTATCTAAAACCTACTCCGACGACACAGCCGCTTGTCGTCTGAAATTAACTATCAAAGGTCGCGATGGCAAACCCGTCGATGGTGCAAGAATCAATCTGTATTCTACAAACTATCAGTACAGCACATCCAACCCATCCATATTGAGTGCCGGCTATGTTTGGACCGATGCCCAGGGCCAGGTAGATTTAGTTGTGGGTTCGGGCAACAAATATTACATGAAAGTCTATCACCCCAAGTTTGGATCATTCCCTTCAACATCAGGACAGGTTTATCTGATTTATGCAACTATGAATACTGTGGGTGGACGTACATACTCTAAAGTTTATACTTTCGACACCACACTCACACCTCGTCGCAACAATGTGACCTACGACCAGACTGAATATCCCGCCACAAAGAGCCTTAGCCTTGTGGCCAAGGCCGCCAATGTTAACACAGACGTGCGTCCCAACGACTGTCAGGGAGGACGTTTCTTCAACCGCACCAACACTCTGGGCAATGTGAGCATTTATGTGGTGGACGAGAACAATATCGGCAGATTCAGAAACGGCGATATGTCCGCTAACGCCGAGTACTATTTCGGCAATCTCCGCGAAGGTCAGTTCGACGTGCCTCTGCACAGCACAGGAAAGACATACGTTGTGCTTGCCAACAACAACAACTTCACCAACTATGTGGAACTCAGCTATGGCTATGAGCTGAAAGAGGGTGCACAGTTCGATTTCCTCGGACTGCAGAACGCCGAAGATGCAGAATTCACCGTTTATCCTAACCCAGCCAGCGACAAAATAGTGGTAAGCTTGGGCAATAATAACAACGGCAACACACATGTGGAAGTTATCGATATGTCGGGTAGAAAAGTTGCTGAACAAAACGTTGTTGAAGGCACTGCCGAGATTAACATAAGCGACCTGCAAAAAGGCGTTTACATTGTTAAATGCGGCGGCAGCGTGCGCAAGATAGTGAAAAAATAATGTTTTTTCATATTTAATCCCTTTCCGAACGGAGCCTCGACAGGCTCCGTTCTTTTTTGACTTTTTTTTAGGAAGGACAAAATAAAAACGCCATAATTACGTATTTAATAATTGCATCGAAAGAGTTTAGATTAGGGTTCTCTTTGCATAACGAAATAAACACTGAATAATGGTAAAAGTTTCTGTGATACTGCCTGTTTATGGAGTGGCAGAATATATCGAAAAATGCACCAAGTCGCTGCTGGCACAGACTTTGGACGAGATGGAGTTCATCTTTGTCGACGACCACGGTCCCGACGACAGTATCGACATTGCCAAACGTACCATTGCAGGGCATCCGCGCGAAGGCCAGTTCCGGTTCCTGAAACCCGAGCACAACCTCGGCGCGGGCATGGCACGCAATTTCGCCATACCGCAGGCCAACGGCGAATATGTGGCTTTTGTCGACAGCGACGACTGGGTGCTGCCCGGAATGTTCGAAGAACTGTATAACGCCGCCAAGCAAAACGGCGACTGCGACTTGTGCTGCTGCCAGATGCAAAAAGAATATCCCGACGGAAGCATAGGCGAGATTTTGGAAAACCCGCACGTGGACAACGGCCTTATAAACCACGAAAGACGTTCGTTCCTGCTTACGCATTATGTGTCGTTGTTCGCTTCGTTCATCTACAAAAGGGAGTTTCTTTTGGACAAAAACATTTTTTTTGCCGAGGACCGCTCCGCCGACGACAGCTATTTCGTAACCTGCGCGTGGATGAAAGCGGAGTCCATCGCTTATGTGGACAAGCCTTTCTACAGGTATCTGATAAGACCCGGCTCGGTGACCACGACAAAGGACAGCTCGAAGTACCAGAAACGTCTTTCCACTTTCCGCAAAC
>JAEENM010000154.1 GCA_016283745.1 Bacteroidales bacterium
GTGGTAAACATCGCCGCTTACAAGAAATAAGTCGGGCTGTGCCTCTTGGACAATCCGTACCATCTGGTCGAGCATGGCCTGCTGTTCGTTTGTGCGATCGTAGCCATAGAGCACATGCCCTAAATGCCAGTCGCTTGTGTGTAATATCTTCATGTTTTTCCTTTTTAAGTCATTGCAAATATAATAAAAAATTCCGAAACAGCAAACACTGTTTAACATTTTTTTTGTCGATTTTCGTTCAGATTCCTCTCCACACAATAACCCGCACGTTTCATCGTTACTTGTTTTTTTAAATATAAATGTAAAACACTTTGTTACAAGCACTTGCCACCGCTGTTTCTTCCTCGACGGCAACGGCCAGCTGCGCTATCTCGACAGCAACGAGAAAGTGATAGACAGACCATCTAAAAAGTGAGCCCGGCAAAGGTGAAGAAACAGTCAGTGAATGTTTCGATAGCGAAGCGAAGAATAAAAATCAACTTTCAACTCTCAACTTTCAATTTTCAATTTACTTCGAATTGGTAACCAGCCTGACGGAGCAGCCGAAACATCTTCTTAACCCTCCTCCGTGGAAATATCCGCTGCCAGAACTGCTCAAGAAATGAAAACAGGATAGATTCGAGTTCTCACTTTGTAAATAAAAATTCGTTGAAGCCCAATAGTAAGCGGCTGTCCCGCCCACATCCTTGTGGTACCTGTTCAATCCGCTTGGCAGGAAAACGGCGCCCATGCTCTCCATCATCGCCCATTCGGCAACGGTATAACTGTTGTTGGAGTTCATTCCTGCCGAGAAAGTAAGTCCTTGCGGCAGAGTCCAGTCGTCGGGCAGGAGAAAGACTCCGTAAACCCCGTTTACAAAGCCCACCCCCCATTTTTGAGCGGCATCGGTGCGGAGTCTTGTAAGATAATCACATTCTGCGGCAGTAAGGGTACGCCACATTCCCGACGTGTTGCCGCCGTTGCTTATGGCGTTGTAAACACCCCAGTCGTAATTGGCGCTGGTCCCTACAAGGTTGGTGTCTGGCATATTCAACGACGGACCGTATCCCCACCAGTTGTATTGCCGCGAAACAGAGTTGGTGTCGTAGGAATAAGGGTAGTAATGTGTGTTGTAGATGTCGTTGCTGTCGTGGTAACCGCTTGTGGCCCAGCAAAAAAGGTCTATCCAGCCGGTGTAAGTGGAAGATATGTTACTGTTTGCGGTGCCGATTGTCTCCCATTGGTGCTCGGCAAATCGCCAAGTGCCCCTGACAGTGTCTCCGCCCGCAACTACGTGTGTGCCTAAATTGGTGTACTGCAGGTTGCCTTTGGAGAAATGTATCTGATCCGTAGCGGAAATGGAAAAAACGCCGGGCAGAGGATTTATGTAGTTCTCCGGTGTGGCAAGGACAAAAGTCTCGTTGCCGTAGGCCGTGCCGTTGGTGTTTGTGGCGTAGGCGCGGACAAAATAGAAGGTGCCGGAGGTGAGTCCGGTAATGTTGCTCGAAAAAGTGCCCAATCCTGTGCTGTCGGAGGTGTGACTGTCGTTGATAGTGGGATTTTGAGAGATGCTCCAGCAGATGCCGCGACTAATAATTGGTGAGCCGCCGTCGCTAAGCACATTGCCGCCGCAGGACGCCGCCGTGGTGGAGACATTTGTGGGTGTATTGGTATAAACCGTCGGCAGGTCGGCCGAGAAAAGTAGTGTGAGAGATTCCGATACTTGCTGGTTTTGTTCTATCGGAGTGCTAATCAGTTGGTTGCCGTTGTATGTGGCATAGCCGATGTAACGCATCAAATCACCGGTGGCGAAAGGTTGGTTCGACTGCATCTTATTGGTTGCCAAGATGTTACTACGGAATGCTATGGCGTTGCCACTGGTCCTGCCGCTGTTGAGCAGTTTCAGACTCTTTTGTCCGTGTGCCGAACTTACGGTGAGCAGTGCCATCTGCGGCTCCCGTAGCGATATGTCGAAAAGGCTGGTGCCGGCTTCGAGGCGTTGTGCGGTCTCTGCCAGCAGCTGTCCCGAAAGGTTGAACAGACGCAAGGTATAGTTGCCGCTTTCCGGTGCCGTAAGACTTACCGTGGCTGTGCCGCGGAAAGGGTTGGGGTAACTCGCCAAACCAATGTTCCAGCCTTGCGCTTCGGCAATGGATGATGAAGCGAAAACAAGCACCGTGTCGGGATAAACGAGCCTCTCCGTCCACGAGCGGGTAACGTTCTCAACCACAACAGAATCCAGTTGTATGTAACCGTTCAAAGCCAACCTGCTTGCAAAACGTACCGTTATCTGCGAAAACGCCATATTTGCCATTGCAAGGGCAAAAAGAATCGAAATAAGAGCCTTTTTCATAAATTATTGTAATTTACGATAGCATTCGTTATTTTTTCAATTATGCTTGCTTAAAAATCAAGATAGTCAATCTGTTATATCCGTGAAATCTGTGTTCGAAAGTATCTCTCAGGAGTGCTTTTTTAGTCGAAGAACCGCCAAATCACGCCCCATTGCACGGTGAAATCCTGTCCGGGATAGTGCGGTATCATGAAATATGACGGGTTTTTCTCCAACAAGGTGTTGATATGCAGGAGTTTGGCGTAAAGTATCGCATGCTTTATCTGTCCGGACACGAAGAAATCGGTCCAAAGGGTGTTGCCCACCTTGTACTCTTGCTGCTGGTAGAAAGCGCCGAGGAAAGGCGAGTAGGCGTCGGCGTAGAATAGGGTGTTGTAGCGCAGGTCGAAACCGGTCTGCAACAGCAACGCCTGACGGAACAGCTTCAGTTCCACAAAGATAGAGTGCTTGGCCGAGAAACGCGGCAGACGGAACACCTCGTCGTCGGACGAGAACTGCAGCAGGTTGAACGACTGCCAGTGCAGTATGTTCCACGCAAGGTCGCTTTTCAGCACCGTCTGCGAAAGCACCACCGATTTGTCTGTCTGCACGGGACGGAAGTCCATGCCCAGCCACACGTTGTTGGCCACGTTGCTCAGCGTCGAGGTCAGCTCCAGCCATCCGTGCCAGTTGTATGAAATTCCTATCTTCTGGGTGTGGATTTTGTTGTAATCGTTTATGTCCCACCTTATTACGTTTGAAAAGTAGTCGTAATAGATATAGTCGGGGTCGTTGCCCGAAAGGGCTGCGAAAATATTGATGCGGTTGTTGGAATCGGGCTGCCACAGCAGGTTGGCGGTAAAGGCGTAGTCGCCGTTCTTGTAGCCATCGGCAAGTACCGTCTCGGCTCCGCCCGAAAGCAGGAAGTGTTTGGTGCTGATGGTGGCGCGGGCAAAGGGTTTGAGCAGCGAGAGGGTGGTGTATTTCTCAATGTCGCGTATGCCTATGGCGGTGTGCTTGATGCCGAAATAGAATTTCAGCGGGTTGTGGAACTGGAAATCGTTGTAGATGTCGTTGGTCCAATGCAACGAGTTTTCGAGGGTGTAGACGCACGACGAGTCGAGCAGTGCGGTGGAGTCGCCGAAAAATGCAGGGTAGGCCTCGATGTTGCCGCTCAAACCGGGGTCGGTGTAGTTGTGCTTGTTGCGACTGAAATTGATGTTATGCACAAAAGCCCCGAGGTTGAAAATGTGCGGGTTGTAGATGGTGGTGTCATAATGGACGTTGAACGAGTCGGTTACGATGCTTTTGCCGGTGCTGTCGGGCAGCGAGTCGGCGGCACGGCGAATCCACAGGGTGTCGGTTTTTATCACTTTCCCCGGCTGGTGCGCCAGCGAGAACGACTGCTGTGCGAAGAGTGTCAACGTCTTGAAATCGGTGTAGGCACTGTAGAGGTCTACAGGCATACCGCCGCG
>JAEENM010000019.1 GCA_016283745.1 Bacteroidales bacterium
CTTCCCTCATATCCATTGAAAATTTTTGCAAAGATACGCATTTTTTTTCAATGGAAAACACTTCAATTAATTTTTTCTTTCAACAAGACATAATAATCCTAAGACATGGCGGATAGTTTGCCCTATGTTCTCTCGGTGTTCCTTCGGCGATGTTGGCTATACAATCCTTCTTTATGCCTTATTTTGTGCAGAGGGCTGGAGCAAACGCATTCTCACATTCTCGAATTCTCTAACACTTTTACACATTCATTCACATATTAGCGCATTCACGCATTTTATAAATGCATTCTGCCCGACTCTACTTACGGCAAAAAAAACGCTCTCGAAGAGAACTGCCAATATCAACAATTGTACAACAACTTCTGAACACCCAAGTAAAAATCCCGTACCTGCTGAGGTTGCATACACAAGGCATTCAGTGCATCAGCGGTGGAGTTGTATTTCATTCCGATAAGTTCAGGAAGATTTTCCGAGCTTAACTCTTTGAAATCGTTGCGCACATACAGTTTCATAATGTAATCGATGAAATCCTGCTGTGCTTTTGTGTATTTCAGTTTTGCCTGTTTTCGCAGGATTTCCGCTCTCTTTTGCCGGTCGATGGGTGTGGTGTTGTATGCCAAAAAAGAAAGCACGTCGAGCATATCGCAGTTGTCCATTTCGAGGAAACGGCGTGTCATTTCCAGCTTGTCCTCCGGAAAACCGCTCTGTGCCAACACTTCCAAAAGTTGTTGGCGGGTGTCGGGCTGCGACCAGCGTTGGCGCAAATCGTCCTCACCAGCCAAAAAGTGCGGCAGAGTGCCGAAAAGTTTCTGTATGTACTCTTCGATGCTCAGCAGCTCGTCGCCGAACTGAATACGCTCGTCCCAGTTGGTGTGCAACGTAAGCGCGCGCAATTTCGACAGTTTAACTTTGATGGTTTTCTTCGGCTTGCCTCCCGGACAGGTGCAAGGCAGATGGCCGCACACGGGACAAGGTTCCGGTTCACTCACTCCTTCACCACCGCCTTCATCTTCTCTTGGCTTATACGGACCCGGCTTTTTGTTGCATGTACACGGGTAATTGCCGCACAATGGACAGAACGGCTCGCCATCCCACTCCTCGTCTTGGAAGTTTTTCGACGCCCCCACAAAATCATATACCGTAAAGTAGTATTTGCCCTCGAACAGACGGGTGCCACGCCCCATTATCTGCTTGAATTCCACGATGTTGTTCACAGGACGCATAAGCACGATGTTGCGCACATTGCGGGCATCCACGCCAGTGGAGAGTTTCTGCGACGTGGTTAAGATAGTGGGGCGCAGGTAGTCGTTGTTTTGGAACTGTTTCAGCTTAGCCTCGCCCTCCTTGCCGTCGTCAGCGGTAACACGCTCGCAGTAATTGGAGTCGGGCACGGCCTTGTACTGGTTTATCATGTCGCGGACTATCATCGCATGGCGCTGGGTGCAGCAGAAAACCAGAGTTTTCTCGTCTTTGCCGATTTGTCCCAACAGCTCTTTCACACGGTGCTCGTCGCGCTGGCGTATTTCGATGTTGCCGTTGTAGAAATCCTGCTCGGTATAGATTTTTTCCTTATCAATGTCGCCCTCGATGTCATCGCTGGGATTGTATTTATAGTCGTCGATATTGCTTGTGGACACCTTTACGCGGAAAGGCGTTAGGAAACCGTCTTCGATTCCCTGCTTGAGCGAGTAGGTATATACAGGGTCGCCAAAATACTTGTAAGTGTTGGCGTTGACCATACGCCGCGGCGTGGCGGTCATGCCCATCTGCACGGCCGGTTCGAAATAGTCCATCAGCTGCCGCCACTGGCTCTCGTCGTTGGCGCCGCCACGGTGGCACTCGTCGATGATGATGAAATCGAAAAAGTCGGGCGGGTATTGTTTGTAGAATGGTTGTTCCGACCCTTCGGGGCACGACATAAAGGTTTGGAAAATAGTAAAATAAAGGTGTCGTGCTTTCGGCACCTGGTTTTGGTGCTTTTTGTCATGCAGCAAGTCGGGGGTGATGCGCTCCATGGCATCCTCGGGGAACTGCTCGAAGTCGTTTTTGGCTTGGTTGGCAAGGATATTGCGGTCGGAGATGAAGAGAATACGGGGTTTCTGCCCATTACCTCTTGTATTCCAATTGGTTTCGTACAATTTCCAGCAAATTTGGAAGGCGGTGTAGGTCTTGCCGGTGCCGGTGGCCATGGTGAGCAGAATACGTTTCTGGCCGTTGGCGATGGCACGCAGCACGTTGTTGATGGCAATTTCCTGATAGTAACGGGGCTCGCGGCCGCCGCCACGGTTGAGCGGGCAGAGGTTGAACTTGTCGCGCCAAGGATTGGTTCCCACAAAAGTCATCGCCCAAAGCTCCTGCGGTGAGGGAAATTCATCGACGGGACCTTCTTTCGAGGGGATGATATAGTTGCCTTGGGCATCTTTCACGCCCATGTCAATGGCCCAAATCTCGTCGCCGTTGGTGGCGTAGGTATAGCGGATATGCAGCAGCTCGGCATAGCGTTTGGCCTGCTCCACGCCCTCGCTCACATCCTTTTCGTCGCTTTTGGCCTCGATAACGGCGAGTTTCTGCTTTTTGTACTCCAAAATGTAGTCCACCTTTTTGGGATGGCGGTTCTGGGGCAGACGGCTCACTATACCGGGGGCTATATAGGCGCGTTGCTCGGTGAGTATCTCGCTTTCCGGCACCTGCTCCCAGCCTACGTTATATAGCGCGGGGTCTATTTTCTTTCTTCGTGTTGCGGTTTCGTCCATTTTCGTTGGTTTTGTTACCCAAGGCGTTGCCTTGGGGCTTTATTTATCGCCCAAGGCGTTGCCTTGGGCTGGTGGATTATTGGCCTTTCAGGCCGTTGCCATATTCATCATCCGACACTAAACAATAATCACTAATTTCAAATTACTAACTACTAATTATTCAAACACTTCTCTAAGCATCGCTTGTTTTAGTGCATCGCACTCCGCCAAGGTCTTCCGCTGCACCTCCTCCAACTTTTTGAT
>JAEENM010000155.1 GCA_016283745.1 Bacteroidales bacterium
CTTTTTTCTCTTGAAAGAAAAAAGAAAGAAAAAAGTTCAAGAACATTTAATCCCTATCCAGCGCGCATCTGCCCACGCTTCCCGGGTAAATGTTCGGCCCACCGCGCACTCGATTTTCTGCGAAAATTGTTAGGTTTAGAAATACCACGTCTAAACCCAAGTGCGGCAGCCTAAAGGCATTGAGAAAAAAACGTTAAGAAAAACGTCGGAGTGCAGCGTTAAGAAGGCGTCAGTGTTTGAGCATATAAATGTCAAACGCTTGAAAACTAATTCAGGTGTGAGATTTGGTTTCAGCTATGAACTACGACAAAAGTGCGAGTTTGACGACTTTAGCGGAACGCAGGCGTTTTTTAGTTTTTTTGTCACAGCCTTGAATTTTTCTTTTGCTTCTTTTCTTTTGTTTCAAGACAAAAGAAATAGAAGAAAGAAGTTTTATATGTTGATATACACTGCTTTATGTCGATTTCAAATAATTTTTAATCGGACAGCAATAATCTCCTTTTAAGAAATCGGAGTCTTGCGGTCGTGGCCGAAAGTCATTGGCGACACTTTGAGTATGGGTGCCACCTGACGGCGTTTGTACTCGTTGTTCTTGACTAGACGCAGCACGCGGCGCACGGTGTCGGGGTCGTGGCCTTCGGCAACTATCTGTTCGCAGTCCATCTCGCAGTCGAGGTGCATCGAGAGTATGGCGTCGAGTTCGTCGTAGTCGGGCAGCGAGTCGCTATCCTTCTGGCCGGGACGCAGCTCGGCGGAAGGCGCTTTGTCGATGGTGTTCTGCGGTATCACTTCGCCGTTGCGGTTGATATAGTTGGAAAGTTCGTAAACTTCGTTTTTGTAAAGGTCGGCAATCACTGCCAAGGCACCGCACATGTCGCCGTAGAGGGTGCCGTAGCCCACAGCGGCCTCGCTTTTGTTGGAGGTGTTGAGCAGCACGGCGCCGGTTTTGTTCGAAACGGCCATCAGTATCACTCCGCGGATGCGTGCCTGCATATTCTCTTCGGTGACGTCCTCGGGCAGTCCCGCAAAGACGGGTTTCATGGTTGTTTTCAGCGAATGGAACACATCGCTGATGGGTATGATGTCGTAGCCGATGCCGAGATTTTTGGCCAGGGCCACGGCGTCGGTGATGGAGTGGTCGCTGGAGTATTCGGAGGGCATGAGCACGCCGTGCACGTTCTCGCTGCCGAGGGCCTCGGTGGCTAACGCGGCTACCAGAGCGGAGTCGATGCCGCCCGAAAGTCCTAGCACAGCCTTTTTGAAGCCGTTTTTGCCGAAATAGTCGCGTATTCCGGTAACGAGGGCTTTGTGTACAAGCTCCACCACTTCGGGTTTCTCGTCTTCGATGTTCTCAATTATCTGAAGGTCGATGGTTTGGTTATCTTCTTCGAAATAAGGCAGTTGCGCCAATACGTTGCCTGCGGCGTTGATGGCCATCGAGCCTCCGGCAAAGAGGCATCCGCCCTCGCCGCCGATGCGGTTGGCGTAAACCAGCGAGCTGTTCAGCGATTCCACTATTTTCTGCATCTTATAGCGTGTGCGGAAAGGCTTGTTGTAGTCAAACACGTTGCAGCCGCAGCACACCACTATGTCGAGGTCGGGGGTGTGGGTCTTGGAAAGCTCCTTGATGTCCTCGTAAAATCCGATGGCTATCTTTTGGTTTTGATACTGAACGACTTGCACGCCTTCGCCACGCACAAAGAATTTCTGTTCGTCGAGGTTGAGGTATTTTTTTGTAACGACGGCTCTGATGGCGCGGTTTTGCACGAAAATCAGTGCGTTGCACAGTCCGCGGTCCTGCACGTGGAGCGGCAGTCCTACTATAAAGGCGCGGTGTTCCGAGATGTCGACAAGGGTTTGCAGTGCGGCCTGTGCCTCTTTCTGTAAGTCGTTATATACCACAGCGTTGTATAAGGGATAGCCGCACAAGGTGTTGGCTGGGAAAACGGAAAGCAGCGATTCGCGACTCTGTGGGGTGTCGAGGGCGGCTTGTATGTTTTCGAGATTTCTGGCTACGTCGCCAGTGGCGAGATTAAGTTGTACTATGTTGATTTTCATATTGTTGTTGAAATTATTGTTGCTTATTACAAAATGCAAATTTACAAATAAAATTTGATTTATATGCCACTTTCGGACTACTGTCAGTGTTTTGTGGAGTTTTTCGACTTGAGGGGCAGGTAAACCACTTTTTTGGTCTCGAAAAACTCGCCTTCAAACCAGTCGCTGAGGTTGTACACCTTGGCCGAACTGGCGAAGGGTTTCAGCTCGTCGCTGAGGTCGCCGCCCTTGAGGTAGAGGATACCGTTGCGCAGGTCGTGGTAATGCGAGGGGGAGATTTTGCCCCGCACCCAGCCTACGAAAGTGGGCAGGTCGGTAACGGCGCGGCTAACCACAAAATCGTACTCCCCTTTGATGCTTTCGGCACGAGTCTGCTCGGCACGCACGTTGGCCAGTCCCAGCTCCGAGGCCACCGCCTCCACCACCTTTATCTTTTTCCCGATGGAATCGACAAGATGGAAATTGGTATCGGGGAACATTATCGCCAGAGGTATTCCGGGGAAACCGCCGCCCGTGCCCACGTCGAGGATGTCGCAGTTGGCCTTGAACGGCTGCACTTTGGCGATGCCGAGCGAGTGCAGCACGTGGTGCTCGTACAGGTTGTCGATGTCCTTGCGTGAGATGACGTTGATACGCTCGTTCCAATAGCCGTAGAGGTTGCGCAAAGCGGCGTACTGCTCTTTCTGACGCGGCGTGAGGTCGGGGAAATGTTTCAGAATGATGTCCATTGTGGCAAATGATTTTACAAAAGTAAAACGGAGTTGCGGCGGATTTATTTTGCAAAGAGTTCTTTCTTGCTGATGTAAGATGTTAATAATTTGCAAAACTCGTTTTTTTCGTGTATCTTTGCATACTTATAATAAATGTAACGACAAACACAAACGTTTGACAAAGAAATGCTTATAAGAACGAAAAACAATCTGTCGGCATTCTGTGCGTTGCTTTTGGCGAGCCTTGCGGCGATTTTCCCGTCGTGCAACCGCGAAACTCCGCAGAATATGGAGGCCGACATCCTCACTTTTATGATTGCCGAGGACGGACACCTGATGGAGGTGGCCTCGTCGGACAACGTCATCAACTACTATCTATCACAGTATCATAGTCTTGAATCGCTTACCGCTGTGGTAACCCTTTCGGACAACGCCACCATCTCGCCTGACCCAGCTACTGTGCACGATTTCTCACAGCCTGTAACCTTCACCGTGGTGTCGCAAGATCGCCAGTGGAACCGCATCTACACCGTCAATGTCATCAACACATCGCTGGTGTACAACGGCGATTTCGAGGAATGGCAGGGCACGGGCTCCGGCAACAATTTCTACGAAACACCCGTGGGCTGGACCTCCGCCAACTCCGGCGTGCGTATCATCCACGGCATGGGCGTGCCCAACCTCGAATTCCCCACGGTTAAGACCGATGTGGCCTATTCCGGCAACTTCGCCGTGTCTCTGAACACCCGTCAGGGCGGACAGACCTCCCTTGTGCCGCGACTCATAGCCGGCTCCATTTTCCTCGGCACCATGAGCAACGTAACGCTTCAGAGCCTCGCCAACCCGCTGTTGCTCACAAAGTTCGGCATACCCTACACCGCAACTGGTAGCCGTCCCGACAGTCTTATCGGATACCTGCGCTACACCCCCGGTCCCACCTACACCGACCGCGACGGCAATGTGATCCCCGACGCCACCGACAGCTGCTCGTTCTACGCCATACTTTTCGAAGGCGACGAACCTCTCGACGGCACCAACAGCTCGTCGTCGGAGCGGATTGTATGCATTGCCAAATACAACTACGAAACTCCCATCAGCTCAACCACATACACACGCATCGCCCTGCCTTTCGTCTACCGCAAGGAGATGCCGCAGAATACCACATTGCAGTATTCGATAATAGCCTCGTCGAGTGCCAAAGGCGACCTCTTCCAAGGGGCGGCCGGCAGTCAGCTGCTGCTCGACAAAGTGGAGATTAAACTAAAATAGTCCGAAAAATGATGCGAAAAACAATAGTTCTTTTTGTAGCTACATTACTTACAGCAAATGTTTTACGTGCGCAGGACGCCGACACCACCGTCAGTCCGCTGCAGCACGGCTTTGCCCTCGGCATAGGCACAGGTGCCAGCGCCCCCATTCCTATTCCAAACCGCATATCCGAAATGAGCTGGACACCACGGCTTTGCGTCTTGGTGGGCTACGACCTCCGTTACCAGTTCGGACCAAAAACAGGACTGAAAACCGGATTGCAGGTGAAACACGTGGGAATGTCGGCGGAAGCCAAAGTGTATCAGATGTTTACACAAGCCATCATTGACGAATCCGAAGTGTCGGGCTATTTCACCGGATACAACGAAACGGTGCTTCATGCCACCTACATCTCTTTGCCGGTGCAGTTCTCTTTTTCGCCGAACAACAATTGGACTTTCGATGCTGGACTATATCTCGCACGCAAACTTCAGGGACATTTCAGCGGAGCGGTAAGTAGCGGCTACATACGCATTACCGACCCCACGGGCGAGAAAGTGGAAGTGGGCTACGAGCCTTTCGATTTCAGCGAATTTATAGCACCTTTCAACTACGGCCTTGAAATCACCGCCACACGCAGCTTCGGCGAAAGATGGGCGGCGTGGTTCGACCTCTCGTGGGCGTTGAACTCCACTTTCAAAGAGGCTTTCCGTGGTTTGGAGTACAAAATGTACAACATCTACGGCCTGTTCGGTGTCGATTACCGTCTTTGACAAAAAAGAACAAAATAACAAACGATGACAACATACAACGAAGTAACAAACTATCTGTTTTCGGCCTTGCCGATGTATCAGCGCATAGGCGAAGCCGCATATAAGGCGGATCTGGAAAACACCGTGGCGTTGCTCGACGCCATTGGCAATCCGCACGAGCGTTTCCGCTCCATCCACATAGCAGGCACCAACGGCAAAGGCTCGGTGTCCAATTTCCTCGCATCCATCCTGCACAACGCAGGCTACAAGGTGGGACTCTACACCTCGCCGCACCTCGTGGATTTCCGCGAACGCATACGCATCGACGGCGAGATGATTTCCGAGGACGACGTAGTGGGTTTTGTGGTACGCAACAAACCGCTGCTCGACCAAATCACCCCCTCATTTTTCGAGATGACTGTGGCAATGGCGTTCGACTATTTCGCCACCAAACAGGTGGATGTGGCTGTAATTGAGGTAGGTATGGGCGGACGCCTCGACTCCACCAACATCATCACCCCCGACCTTTCGGTGATAACCAACATCGGATTGGACCACACCAAGTTCCTCGGCGACACCCTTGAGGCTATCGCTGCCGAAAAGGCGGGCATCATCAAGCCCAATATTCCAGTGGTGATAGGGGAGACACAGCCCGAAACAGCACCCGTTTTCGAGCGGACAGCCAAGAACAACAACGCCCCGATCTATTTCGCCGATCAGAACTACACCGTAACCGACGTCATCAACTCCAATTATTCGATGATGCTCAACATTACCTCCAACAACGGCGAGCAGCAGTATATAGGACTTAAATCGTTGCTCTGCGGCGATTACCAGAAAAAAAATCTCGTTACTGTGGTGCAAGCTGTTGAAATACTGCGCACCGTGGGCTACGAGATACCCCTCAACGCCGTTATGCTGGGCGTGGAGTCGGTAGTTGTGGACATGGGTTTCAAGGGACGTTGGCAGGTGGTTTCCAGCCATCCGCTAACTATCTGTGAAACAGCACATAATCCTGCCGGAATAGAGAGTATGCTGAAAACCCTTTCGGATATAAGATTTTCGCACCTGCACGTGGTTTTCGGTTGTGTGAACGACAAAGATTACACCACAGTGCTCTCGATGATGCCCTCGTACGCCACTTATTATTTCTGCAAACCCAGTGTGCCTCGCGGTTTGGAGGCCGACGTCCTGAGACAGGCGGCACAACGCTGCGGACTGCGCGGAATGTCGTACGGCGATTTCCCAACGGCAATGAAAGCTGCTCGCAACCAAGCCGAGGACAACGCCCTGATTCTTGTAACCGGCAGCATTTTCCTTGTCGCCGACGCACTGAAATATTTCTCCGCCAAATAAACGGCGAAACCCAGATACAAAAAAAGGAGGCCGTAAGCCTCCTTTTTATTTTTCGAAAAAGCTCTTATTTCAATCCCAGAACATTAATGGCAATCGTACCCATGATGTAAGGTGACATAATCATCTGTTCGCCCAACTCATAGTGCTTGGCAGGGACATCCACGTCAACTTTCGGTTTGCCAATAAACGAGATAAGTTCGCCGCATTTCAGACTTATTTCCAGATATTTGGATATTGGTACTGAGACGCCAATAACAGCGTCCATGCCAAAGCCGTACCGTTTAGCTTTGTACGACACATCGTCCAAATCGAACATGTCGGTAAGGAAAGTGCAGCCAAAAGTGCCTTCGAAAAACGGTTTCAGCACCACTTCGCCATTTATGTGTATTGGGCGGATTATGCGGGCCATCAAACCGGCAAAACCGAAATATACCGACTCGGAGAATGCCGGAGTTTCGTAGCCTGAAGAGAAAAACTTAAGTCCCAGTGCTCCGGAGTCGCTCACTTCGTAGGCTATTGCAAACTCGCCGGCTTCGCAATGGGTGGATGTCATACTTTTGTCGAAAACCGACAGGTTGCGAGTGAGGAGCATCGCTCCGTAATTTCCTTCCACAAACAGTTTCGACTGGCTTTGTGCCATCAGCGAAAAAGAGCTCAGGATAGCAGCAAGTGCGAATAATGCAACTTTCTTTGTCATAAGATGTGTTTTTTTGATGATGAAACTATCGGCTACCCTTTGTTTTGCGTGGCTCTCGCCGTTTTGTTCCACGTTTTCCGGCCTCCCTTGCCGCCGGGCTGTATGGTTTTACATTCATAGTTTTGTTATAGCAATAACGTACTGTTTCGGCAGAAAGTATGTCCTGTCAAAAAATGTTTATTATTAATGGACACATTATAATAAACGCAAATTTGCACAAAAAATCACACTTGAGGCGAAAAAAACGGAACCCGTATGAACTCCAATTTTGTTTCTATTATAATTATATTGTTAAGGTGATTACTGTTAAAGCGATGGAGAGATGATATTGGTAACGATATTTTTAAATCATTGGTTTATAGGTGATAATATGGGTATAATTTTCATCTTTTTTCCTTTGTATTACCTAAAACACGTTAATACTTAGGACAAAAATCACCATTTTTTGTTATTAGTTTGTTGATTGGGAATCAATAATTTTGCATCAGTTCCTTATCTGAAGTGACAAATGTAACAAATTATAAATCAATAAACAACAAAAAATGATGAAAGTAAGAAACTTATTATTTGGGGCCATAGTGGCCATG
>JAEENM010000156.1 GCA_016283745.1 Bacteroidales bacterium
GCATTGCCGCCACACGATGACAGTCCGAGTACTATGCCGGAAATGGTTGCAATTTTGCCGAGCCTCAGACGTTCGAAAAGATTCTTCTCCAAGTATTTCACCTCCCATTCGCAACGGGGGCAGGTGCCACGACAATCGCCCTCATAAGTACATTCGGGGATGTCCATATTGATGCCGTTCTCGTCGGCTATCTTCCGACGAATGGCCTTAAGTTCACTGCATATACACTTGCCTCGTTTCATATTTGGGGTAAAAGTTTATAACGTTGTTTTAGATAATGACCAAAATCATTTTGCAAAAATACACTTTAATTTCGGATTACGCAAATTTTATTTCAATTTACAATGAACAATGGACAATTAGTTTGGAGTTTGGAGTTAGTTGCGGCACTTCGACAAGCTCAGTGACCGCAAAGTCTCCCGGTGCCAGAGCTTGTCGAAGGCACACTTTCACGCCTTCACATCTTAACGCCTTAACAACTTCACATCTTCACTGATAACAAAAAAAATCGTATCTTTGCAAAACCATTTGACAAAGCATTTTTACTTATGAACGTAATAATAATAGGTACTGCATATCCATACCGTGGCGGACTTTCGGCGTTCAACGAGCGTCTTGCCACCGAGTTCCAGCGTCAGGGCAACAACGTGGAGATGTACACTTTCACCCTGCAATACCCCAACTTCCTTTTCCCGGGCAAGACGCAGTTCAGTCCCGACCCTGCTCCCGAAAAATTGGCCATCTCCCGCAAGGTGAACTCATGCAATCCTTTCAACTGGATCAAGGTGGGCAAAGAGATTGCCAAAAAACGTCCCGACGTGGTTGTTTTCGCCTACTGGATGTCGTTTATGGCACCATGTTTCGGCACCATCGCACGCAAGATTCGCAAAAACAAGCACACCAAAATTATGGCGTTGGTACATAATATGATACCCCACGAGCCCAACATCCTCGACCGTTTCCTGCCCCCCTATTTCGTCAAGTCGATGGACGGTTTTATGGCGCTGTCGGAGTCGGTGGTAAAGGATATCGAACATTTCGACAAACGCGGCTGTCCCAAAGGCTTCTCGCCCCACCCCATCTACGACCATTACGGCATCCGGCTCGGCCGCGACGAGGCTCTGCAGCTGCTCAACCTCGACCCGAAATACCGATATGTGCTGTTTTTCGGCTTTATACGTGCCTACAAAGGCCTTGACTTGCTTTTAGACGCCTTCGCCGACCCGTGGCTGAAGCAGTCGGATGTAAAACTGATTGTGGCTGGCGAGTTCTACGGCGACTCGACTCCGTATCTCTCACAGATAGAACAACTTGGCATCGCCGACAAGGTGGTGCTCTGCACCGATTTCATCCCCGACGGCGAGGTAAACCGCTATTTCAGCGCCGCCGACATAGTGGCACAGCCTTACAAAACGGCCACACAGAGCGGTGTGACGCAGATTGCCTTCCATTTCGAGAAATCAATGCTTGTAACCAACGTGGGCGGATTGCCCGAGATAGTCCCCGACGGAAAAATAGGCTATGTGGTGGAACCCGACAAGGATCAGATTGCCGCAGCTTTGCGCAGATTCTTCGAAGAGAACAAACGCGAGGAGTTCGAGAAAAACATTGTGGAAGAGAAGCAGAAATACTCGTGGTCGCGTTTTGTGGAGGCCTTCGGAAAAGTTATTGACAAAACTCATTAAGAGATTTATACAAACCTCAAACTTGCATCCTCCTCACCAACAGTCATTTCCACCTCCACACAAAGTGGCAGGGCAAGGTTTTCGGTGCCCACGTGACCGAAGTTTTCGCTGAACAGCACCGGATAGTCGTAGTCCACAACAGCCTCAAGCACAATCTCTTCGGCAGTTTTGCCGTAAGGGATGGTGTTGTCGTGCATATCACTCATGGCACCCACTATCAAACCATTGATTTTCTGTAATTTGCCCGTGCGTTTGAGGTTCTGCATCATACGGTCGATGTGGTAGAGGTACTCGTCGAGGTCCTCGATAAAAAGTATCTTGCCCTCGGTGCTGATGTCCGACGCCGAACCGCAAAGGCTGTAAAGTATTGACAGGTTGCCGCCCACCACCTGTCCGCTACACCTGCCTCCGCGGTTGTGTAACGACGAATGTGTCAGCAGCTGTGACGCATTGTAAGACTGTAAGTTACCGAACAAAGCCGCCTTCAGGCTCTCCGTGGCAGGATAGGGCTTTTCCGTGGCATCGGTGGGGATATTGAGCGGCATGGTGGCGTGCAAAGTACTTATACCCAGATTGTTGTGGATATGCGAGTGAAGCACCGTCACGTCGCTGTAGCCGACAAGCCACTTGGGGTGACGGGCAAAAGCGGTGAAGTCGAGACGGTCGATGATACGCACCGTGCCGTAACCACCACGGGCACAGACAATTGCCTTTACTTCGGGATTGTCGAGATACTGCTGTAGGCAGGCGGCACGCAGCTCGTCGGAGCCGGCAAACTGGTTATCGGAGGCGAAAAGACGGTCGTCGTACAGGACTTCCAGTCCCCACGAGCGGAACAGGTCCACCGAAGGCTGTATCTCTTCGGGCGACACTTTGCGGGCGGTGGCCACAATTGCTATTTTATCACCTTTGGCCAGAAAATTGGGACGTATCATAAAATATTGTTTTTTAGACGGTTACAGCGTTAATCAATAACACATAGCGTTTGTTTGCCATTTGCAAATGTAACGAAAAAAAGCGGATGATAATAATAATTTTACATCAACGGCGTTATAATAATTCCAACATTAAAGAAATGAAAAGAAAAATCACTATACTACTGCTGGCTTTGACGGCCATCGCATTCTGCAACGCACAGAATATCAAAGCTTTTGTAACATCGGGTGCCACGCTTTCGCAAATCGACGGCGACGAGGTGTACGGCTTCAAGAAATTCGGCTACGTGGGTAGCGTGGGCGCGATGATTCCCTTGGAAAGCAAGGAACGGTGGCTGGTGAGCATCGAGACGATGTTCTCGCAACGCGGTGCCAGAGAAGAAAAATCGTACAACTCGTATCATTACAAGGTTACCCTCCCCTACATCGAAATCCCGTTGATGGCACACTTTTCCGACCCCAAAGGAGGTTGGACTTTCGGCCTGGGATTCTCGTACAGCCGACTGATGGGCACCCCGAAAGAGACTTTCCACTACGACACCACGGGATTCATCCCCGACACCGAAGCTCCGTTTATCAAAAACGATTTTTCAATCATTGCCGACATAAGGTTCACCATATGGCGCGGACTGAAATTCAACGTGCGTTACCAATACTCGCTGGCGCCGATAAAAAAGGACTGGGATTTCCACATCCGCAGCAGTCGCGGCGACACCTACGACCAGCACTGGACACGCGACGCCTACAACAACAGCCTTTCGGCACGCCTGATATGGGTTTTTGGCGACAACGCCGGCACCACCTACAAACAGAACAAAAAGAAATAGCTATGAGCAGAACGGCACTTTTCGCAGGCACTTTCGACCCTATCACCGTGGGACATGAGGACATCATACGTCGCGCCCTGCCCCTTTTCGACCACATCGCCGTGGCCATTGGCAACAACATCGGCAAACGCACTCCCCTCTTCGACATCGACACCCGTCGCCGTTGGGTGGAGATGACTTTCGCCGACTGCCCCACAGTTTCAGCCGACACATACTCCTGCGCCACTATCGACTACTGTATCGAACACGGTATCAGATACTTGATTCGCGGCATACGCAACCCCAACGACCTTGTCTATGAACAGGAGATAGCCCTGCTCAACAAACGTATGGCCCCCGAAGTGGAGACCGTTTTCCTGCTCACAGCCCCGCAGCACAGCGACGTCAGCTCGTCGGCTGTACGCGAATTCGTTATTTTTGGCAAGGACGCCTCCGAGCTGGTCCCAGCAGCCATACGCAACGATTTCTCACATATTGTTAAGAATTTAAAAAACAAAGAGTTATGACCCCAAGAGTTAGTATAATAATGGGCAGCACATCGGACCTGCCGGTGATGGAGAAAGCCTGCCAGTTTTTCGAAGAGATGGAGATACCTTTCGAGGTGAACGCCCTTTCGGCACACCGCACCCCCGCCGAGGTGTCGGAGTTTGCCCGCAACGCCCACGGCCGCGGCATCGAAGTTATCATTGCCGGAGCGGGAATGGCAGCCGCCCTGCCGGGCGTGATAGCTGCCGAGACACACCTGCCGGTTATCGGAGTGCCCATCAAAGGCAGCGTGCTGGAGGGTTTGGACGCCACTTTCTCGATTTTGCAGATGCCTCCGGGAATCCCCGTGGCTACGGTGGCCATCAACGGAGCTTTGAACTCTGCCATACTCGCCGCTCAGATTATGTCAAACGGCGACGCCGCTCTCCGCGAAAAGATGATCGCCTACAAGCAGGGACTAAAAAACAAAATAGTGAAAGCCAACGCCGAGCTTGCCAAACTGGAGTACAAGTTCAAATGCTAACGGCGGGAGACTATCCGCAACGTTTTTTACCGACAGCTGATGGAAAGAAAGCGCAACTCTGTCCTACGACATAGTCGCACAGCCGACTTTACTTATCTTGCGTTGCTCTTGATTGTCAGTCTGTTGGGTTACGGACGATATTTGTTCCACGCCCCTATCTACGATTTCTACAATTTCTTTTTCCCCTACCGCTATTCCGTCGTCGATGCCATAAGCCACGGCGCGGAGCCGTTTTGGAATCCCTACCAGTCGATGGGGCTCCCCGCCCATGCCGACCCGCAGTCGGGAGTGTTCTACCTCCCCGTGTGGCTTTTCGCCCTTATTTTCGGCAAATACACCACGGTGATGTGCGGCATAGAATTCATTTTCCACGCTTTTGTGGGCGGTGCCGGATTCTATTTTCTGGCGAAACATTTTGCCAAAGACCGTCTTCCGGCCTTCGTCGCCGCCGCTTTCTACCTGCTGTCGGGATTTTTCGTGGGCAACGCCCAGCATCTGTCGTGGATTATCTCGGCGGCCTGGCTGCCGTGGGTGCTTTTCTCGTTCGTCAAGTTGATGGAGGAGCCTAGTCTGCGCACCATGCTGCTGTTTCCTGTTTTCTTTTCGCTGATGTTTTCGGGCGGATACCCGGGATTTGTGTTCGTGCTGGCCTACGTGCTTGTGGCAATGACTATCTATTACGTAATCAGCGGATTACACCATCGTCGCAAAGACATTTTAAAGATGGCTGGATTCGCCGTAGCGTCGTTGGGGATAACTCTTTGTCTGTGCGCCCCGGCACTTTACTCGTTTTGGGAGGCACGCACCGAAATCACACGCGGAGCCAATCTCGACTTCTCCAAGACTGCCGAGGCGTTCACCCAGCAAGGACTTCTCTCGTTGCTATTCCCATATTTTGGCGTGGGTGGACGCGATTTAACAGGCACCGACCCTTCAATGGGAAGTATTTACCTCGGACTTTTTGCCCTGCCGGCCATCGTTGTGGGATTGCGCAAAAACCGTAACACTCTGCTTTGGGTTCTTGTCGGCACCGCCGTCCTGACTTTGATTGCCGCCTTCGGCACAAATATTCCCACCAACAGATTCGGTTTCGAGCATCTGCCGTTGTTGGGACACATACGATTGCCCGGACTTTACCGGCTGTTTTTCATAACGCCGATGCTGATTGTCGCCGCCGTAGGTTTTAAGTACCTGAAAGACAATTGGCAGGAACATCGCAGGAGCGTGTTTATAACACTTTATGCGATGGCGGGAACCTTTGCCATTTCCTTGATAATATTGACCAAGCTCTCCGACGATGTTTTACTGTTCGAGAAAGTTGTAATCGGGGCGTTGGTAGCCACCGTGGTCTTTTTGCTGGCCGCCATTGTCTGCCATTTCGGTAAAAGTTCCAAAGTTTTAGCCCTGCTTGCCGTGATAATGATAGCCGAGCCCGTGGTGCAAGCCAATATCTGCGGCACGGAGACCATCTACACCGCCGACGATGTCCGCGAGCAGCTTGCCAAAGCCACCTTCACCGAAGGCTTTCCCGTGCCCGAGAAGCTGAGCACATCGCAAAATATGGCCCAAAAGCACAGCCTCAACGCCCTGTGGACCAACGTGGGGATGTTCGTTAAAGAAGTTGAGTACGACAGTTATAACCCTTTCCGCCTGTACCGCCACAAACACATGCTGCAGAGATACGACGAGGCGGACTCCGCGCTTTCTCTGCCCATAGTCTTTTTCCCGAACGCCGTCGTGTACGACACCATGCCACATTTCCTAACCACCGACACAGCCTACACTGCACTCAAAGATAAAATTTTCGCAGCAAGCTCCGAAAACGCCTACTGCCAAACTGTACTTTTCGAGCCGGGACGGGTGGAGATAAACGTACGGACCGACGAGGCACGGCCGCTTTTGCTTTGTCAGAACTACTACAAAGGCTGGCAGGCCACCATCGACGACAAACCTACGGAAATAGCCACGGCCAACTTCGCCATGATGTCGGTGCCGATACCCGCGGGAGAACACAAAGTCGTTTTTGAATACCGCCGTCCGGAGATAATGATGCTTTTCCGAATCCAGTACCTAGGAACAATCCTCTGCATCGTGCTGCTGTGCGCAATGGCGATAGTCAGAATTTCGGATTTCGGAATTAGGAATTAAGAGTTAGGAGTTGATTCCCCTAATCGGGGAGCTGGAAATAAACTGGCAGTACAAATTGCACGCGTACAGGATAGCCTTGCTTGCGGCCGGGTTCCCATTTGGGCATTTCGCGCACCAGACGCAGAGCTTCCTCGGAACAGCCGTCGCCAAGTGGGCGGAGAATCTCGGGGTGCGTTATCGTGCCGTCCCTTCCGACAACAAATTCCACAAACACCTTGCCCTCGGTTTTGTTGTCCTTTGCCTTTTGAGGATATCTCAAGTTCTTTTCCAAGTATCTGTAAAGAGCGTCGTCTCCACCGGGAAATTCGGGACAGCGGTCAGTTTCATTTACTCGGAAAATCAGAGCGTCCAACTTAGTTGTATCAAAAGGTCTTTCCACGGCTACGGCATATGGAACAGCAATTTCCAATAGCATCAGCTTTTCCCTTGATCGAAGGTCTTGCAGAGGGACACCAAGCATCTCCCTCGACACAGAATCGCGAATCTCCAGAACAGCATCGCGAACGACGCTCAGCAGAGAACCCACAACATGTGTGTCGGCGTTGGTTTCGCAACGCAGCAGCACCACACCTTTGGAGCAGTTGAAATATTTCAGTCCCCCATAGTTCACCGCGTATTTTTCGGGCAGACTGTCGAGATTATTATTATTGTCCAGAAAATCTTTTATTTGCAATTTCAACCGACGCCTTTCTTCGGTAGTTCCGCCATAAGTTTTACCGTCCAGCTGCACCTTATCGCTTTTAGTCCCGCCAATGGCAATAGCCATGACATTGCGTTCTTTCATACTGACATACTGTCTCATACCAGTCTTGAGGTATCTTTCTTTCGCATCGCAGATGTCGTAGAATCCGGTTTGCGTTTTGTTGTTGTTCGGCACTATTTTCAAACCAATACCATTCAAGTCCACATATTCGGACATGTCTGATTTCAAGAGCGATTCCACTAACAGAGAGTCAAGTTCTGCATCTTCGGGCTCACTGTTGTTCGATGGCACAGCCGTATTACCGCCGCCACAGGACACGGCGACGAGGAATGCCAAAGGCAGCAGTGCCAGAGCTATTTTTCGCATATCTGTATAGGTTTCAGTACGTTTAACCCATTGTCCCATAATGGGGTCGGTGAGATTTTTCCAAAAACTAATAAACTTATTACTAATAAACCGCTTACTAAGTGTTTTATTACTTGACAAAGTTCAGTACTTTTTTGAGTAAAATGGCTACGAATGTCCTGCAAAATTACGATTATTTTTCCATTCCAGTAACTTACTGTAAATCTTTCGTTTCATAACAATTATTACACTAAATTCAACTTTGCAAATTTACAAAAATTACACCAAATACAAGTTATTTAAACATAAAAATATACACAAAATAGAGATTATACCACAAAAATGGACGCATTTTAATTCGCACGCCAATATACAACCATCTGGTTTTCAACAACAAAACCCCAAAAACAATCTATTGCCAATGGCAAGGTGTTTGTGCAGGTGTTAAGGCGTGAAAATGTGAAGATGTGAAGGTGTTAAAAGGTGAAGTTTTTTCACAACCCTTTGTTTGAGGCGTATATATAAATTTGTGCAAATTGAAAAACAGATTTTCAATTTGCACAAAAAAGCATATTATTTATAAAAAAAACTGTCTTTTAGCTAATATGCAAAGACAATCTATCGTCTGCAAACCCCATAATTTTAGGCCAATCCATAACCGTACAGCTTGCGATAAAAAAACACAAATTACATAGAAGACGGATCTCTCGTATGAGACATTAAAAGCTCACACTCAAGCCCAATCCAAATCCATAATTGCTACCAGTAGGAGTTTTTATCTTTACTGCGGCAGGATAAAATGAATAGCTCAGCGATTTGTTGTTTCGACTATTATACGATTCCGCCAAAGTTTTTAACATACCCCTTCCTCTGCCTTTCACCACGAAACCTGTAGGAATACACACACAAGACAATGTATAAGTAACTAATGCCGGATATAACACTTCATCATCGGCAAAATCATTTTTTGAACCCACAAAAAGCAATACTGCACCCACGCCAAAACTAGCCCAACCTACAGCAAGCATGGCATTTCCTGAATAGCACTTACCTTTGGCTGTTTCATAAATAGAATATTCATTAGGGTTTAACACAAGTTTCACCTCTGAAGCAGACAATTTTTTTCCACCCAAATACAACTCGGATCTTATTTGGTCCATCTCTCCCTCAAGCAAATTGTTGCCAAAATAGGTTTCCGAAGTGTTATTATTGTCCTGTTTTTTTGTCGTTTCCTCTTTTTGTTCATTTTGGGCAGTTTGTTCACCAAAAAAGTCCTTATCCCCATTTATATACTTAACCATAAAGACTTTGGAAGTCGATGTGGTATATGTCGGACCATCCTGATTGCTCCATTTTTTATACTCTATCTCCGATTCTCCGACTTTCACAACTTTGACTTTCAGCTCGTCTCCGTTTTTTAAGACAATCACGTCTTGAGCTCTCAATGCCGGGAACAAAATAATTGACATGGCAAATAGCAACAACATTTTTTTCATTTTTTCCATCCCTAAATACGTGCCGGGCGCAACTTTTAGAAAACTTTGCAGAGCCAACAAAGCATAACATCAAAAAACAAGAAGCGTGGCACTGTACGCCAATTCATCTGATAGAAGTTGTCGGAAACTCAGAAAAGAAGAATACGGAGACAGTCCACGCAATACACGCGAACCGCAATACCACTCTTGCTTTTCTGAATAGAAGGTTCCGACATTTCTATCAACAAGAACGAGGCATAACGCTTCGTGATTTCACTTCGAAATCAGACTGCAAAATTACGTTTTTTTTCATATTCTGCAAAATTTATTTTTCACAACTCGCAGAAAAAGTGTAAATTTGCAATCGTAAATCAAAAATCGAAACTGATGATAACTATCGGAATTACAGGCACTATAGGGGCAGGAAAAGGCACCATAGTGGATTATCTTGTGAAAGAGAAGAACTTCGCCCACTACTCTGTAAGGGCGTTTATCACCGAGGAGATAAAACGCCGCGGCATGGAGGTGAACCGCGACAGCATGACCATCGTGGGCAACGACCTGCGCGCCACGCACTCGCCCTCGTACATCGTGGAGCAGCTCTACCAGCAGGCTCAGGCTTCGGGCCGCAACTGCATAATAGAGAGCGTGCGCACCCCCGGCGAGGTGTCAGCCCTGCGCGGCAAAGCGCATTTCTACCTCTTCGCCATC
>JAEENM010000157.1 GCA_016283745.1 Bacteroidales bacterium
AGGATTAATTGGAGAGTGTCGGATTTTGCCGACACTCTTTTTTTGAAAAACTCCCGCCAATGGCCAAGACAATAAAAATACCGCACACTTTTACCATCGTTTTCTTCCTGATATTATGCGCCGCCGTGCTTACGTGGGTTATCCCAGGAGGCGAGTTCGTGCGGCACACCGTCGACGTGAATGGCAGTCAGCGCGAGGTGGTGGTGAGCGACTCGTTCCACTACACCGACCGCGAACCGCAGACTTGGCAGGTGTTTTCGTCGTTTTTCAACGGGTTCGTGGACAAGGCCGACATCATCGTTTTCATACTGATGGTGGGCGGGGCGTTCTGGATTCTCAACAGCACCAAAGCCATCGACATCGGGGTTACGACCTTCCTGCGCAACGTCACCAAACTGCAACGATACAAGTTTTTCGAAAAGATTGGCGTGAATAATATCATCCTCACCTTCATAATGCTGATGTTCAGTGTTTTCGGGGCTGTGTTCGGCATGAGCGAGGAGACCATTGCCTTCGTGGTGATTTTCATACCTCTTGCCATATCAATGGGTTACGACTCCATCGTGGGTGTGTGCATTTGCTACGTGGCGGCGCACATAGGTTTTGCGGGAGCCATACTCAACCCCTTCACCATTGGCATCGCGCAGGGCATTGCCGAACTGCCGATGTTTTCGGGCATGGAATACCGCATTTTCTGCTGGATTGTGCTTACTATAATAGGTATTGCCTTTGTGCTGTGGTATGCCGCACGGGTGAAAAAACATCCCGAAAAGTCGCCGGTGTACAAGCTCGACGAGTACTGGCGCAACCGCGTGGAGGAACAGGAGAAAAGCCCCGTCACCTACCATACACCTAAATCGGCGTGGGTGGTGTGGCTGTTCCTGACAGCAGTGATGACCTATTTCGCTATCGTTCATCCCTTTACGACCATCACCATAGGACAGACACAGGTGTCGCTCTGCCTGCTGCCGGTACTGGCTGGACTATTCTTCGTCACAGGATTTGTCGCACTACGCAAGTCGGTGCACTTTTTCATACTCAACTTGCTGTTTTTCACCATCTTCTACCTTATTATAGGAGTGCTGGGCTACGACTGGTATATCATGGAGATTTCGGCATTGTTCCTTGCCATGGGCGTGTTTGCGGGCATCGCCAACGGAGCGGGTGCCGACAGCATCAGCAAACTGTTTCTTGAAGGTGCCAAGGATATAATGAGCGCCGCCCTTGTGGTGGGACTCGCCAGCGGCATCATCTTCATACTGAAGGACGGAAAAGTCATCGACACAATACTTTACGGCATGAGCAAGTCGCTGTCGTCGCTGGGCGAGACGGCCTCGGTGGGCGTGATGTACGTCTTCCAGACCGCCCTTAACCTGATTATGCCTTCGGGCTCGGCAAAAGCCGCCCTCACCATGCCCGTGATGTCGCAGTTCGCCGACCTCATAGGCGTTTCGCGGCAGACCACGGTGCTGGCGTTCCAGTTCGGCGACGGATTCACCAACATGATAACCCCCACTTCGGGCGTGCTGATAGGCTGTCTCGGCGTGGCGAAAATACCCTATGGCACTTGGCTCAAATGGTTCTGGAAATTCATACTAGTACTCGTCTTTATAGGCTTCCTGCTGCTACTGCCCACACTGTTTCTGTCCTTGCCGGGATTTTGAGTCAATTGAAAGTTGAAAGTTGAAAATTGAAATGCTCCTAGCCCTTCGGGCTGAATTACGAAGTAATCGTGAACACCTATGAAATAAATCAGTAATGTGAACAAATCTAGTAAATCTCAATAAATATTTCGCCATAGGCGAAATCGATTTGCAAGATTTGAAAGATTTGTTCACATTGTTGTATTAATTTTTAATGAGTTCACGATTGCTAAGCAATTCTTTCGCCGAAGGCGAAAAGGAGAATAAAGAAAATCTACAAGATTTACAAGATCTCGCGAGCCGTAGGCGAGCAGGAGAAACAAAAAAAAATTTACAGACAAATAGAGCGAACAGACCGAAAATAAAAATGATGAAACGAATTGGTGCTATATTATTTTTTGTCGTGTGTTCCTACGCTATTTCGGCGCAGAATGCCGATGTGCAGATTCTTGAATCACTGCAGGAGCACCGCACCACGGCTATGGACGGCGTTATGAAATGGACTGCCAACAGTCTGTACCTCTCTCCCGCCGTGCCGCTCGGACTGATGACGACGGGCTGGGCCACCGACAACAGCGAAACCCTGCACGCAGGCTATATCACCGGCATCTCGTTCCTTGCAACCTTTGCCATCACCGAAGGACTGAAATTCACCGTGCAGCGGCCGCGTCCTTACAACGCCTATCCCGACCGCCTGCACCCCGTGCGGACGACTTTGGGTTATTCCTTCCCTTCGGGACATACCTCGCTCTGCTTTGCCACAGCGGTGTCGTTAAGTCTGTGCTATCCGGAGTGGTATGTGGTGGTGCCTTCGATGCTGTGGGCCACGGGCGTAGGCTTTTCGCGAATCTATCTCGGGGTGCATTACCCCTCCGACGTCATTGCCGGAGCTGTGGTGGGGACACTCACCGCCCTGCTTGTGCACAGCCTCTGCCGCGACCGCTGGCAGGACTCCCCGCAGCCCGCACCCAAGTTTATGATTCCCATATCCATCACGTTTTGACGAAAAAAAAACGGGACAACCGCCGCGGCCGCCCCGATAATACAGTTATGAAGAATAGTACAATTTGCCTAACTTAAAATCATCATTTCCCGAAACGGATGTTCAACCCCAGTTTTAGTGAGATACTGCCTTTTTGGACAAAACCATCATTCCAACTGCTGACCAAGGTCTTGCCCCAGTCGCAGCCGACGGAAAGACCCACATGTTTAATCGGGTAATAAGCAGCAGAAAGGCCGAGATTGTATTCCGTTTGCGGCGATATGTTGGGACACCAGAATGCTCCCAGCGAGGTGTTCAGTGAGATATCCCATGCGTTCTGCTCCACGTTCATACATTGTAGAATATGCAGATGAGCTGCAACGCCCGCCCGGCCAGCAAACTCCCCACAGTAAAACGCATGACCGTTTTCGTCATAACTTTTATACATAGACTTCTGTCCGCCAAGATACAGACCTCCGCTCAGATACCTGTTAAAACGAAGAAAATCCGCACTGACGAACAAAGAACCGGCGGAGAATGCTTCAGCGTAAGTGTCTTCGTATATTTCAAACGCATTTCCCATATCTACGAAATTTCTGCCATAGCCGATTGTTATGCTCGGACGGAAATCGTTGTTTTGCGCAATTGCCGATACAGAGACAATTGCCAACATTGTTGCAATAATAATTGTTCTTTTCATATTGTAAAGTTTTAATTTGTTATTAATCAATTTATTTCGAGTTTTGTTTGTTTTTCAATTTATTTATATTAACTCTATGCCTATTTTGATAGGGTAAACCTTTTGGTCGCTGTTGACAAACACCGGCAGAAGTGAGGGTTGGATAAAGAAACTGATAAAATTCCATCCAAAAGATAACCGCAAGTCCAATTTGTAAGGATTGATGAAGTTTTTGGTATTGTTGCGGAAATCTTTTGCTTCTGTATCGTTGTCTATTTGATACTTGAATCCAGTGTGTGTGCTGAGGTAATTCAATCCCGGTATTACAGTCATATCTACAGACCATTCACTGTTTCCAAGTCTGCAACGAACAAATAAGGGCATTGTTATATATCGAGTTACAAGTCGGGTTTTGCAATCTCCGCTGTAGGGCGCGTCGCCGATTTCAAGGAATTTTACATTGTTTTTGGAATTTACGGTAACGTACGGATTGCTGAATTTATAGATGTCCGATTCGTATCCCAATGCGGCTCCAATAGTTATTCTGTGTGAAACCTTATATTTGAATCCTAATTCTAACTGGAAAGACGACGGTGTCGTTCTCAGCTCGTAGGCGTCATCCATTTTGGCAAGTCCGCTCATCGGGGTACTGCCCCAGTTGTTGAATCCCCAAAGGAAATTGAAATCTCCAACGAATCTGCTAGAAGATTTTGGAGGGTATTCCTTGTCGGGACAGCGGCTGCTCCAATGGCTTGGGCCTTCACATTCCCAGCCTTTCGAATAAACCGTCTCCAAACCGCCGCCCTGCCAGCCTCTTTTCTTGTCGCCCATCGAATAAACCTTGCGGAATTTTACACCGTTGTCGATGTCGTTTTCATCACAGTTGAGGTTTGCGCATTTAACAAGGTTAGTCTCAATGTTGGAGGCTTTGCGTGTGCTGAGGCTTATAGTGTCGGCCAGCAGTGGCGAGATGCAGTTTACAAAGGCACTGTCGGTGCTTTGGATGCTGATGTTGCCGCTGCGTATGGTGTCGCCCCAGCCTTTGGATACCACCACACGGCTGTGGCCCTTTGCGGAGATGCTTACATCGCCGTTCACAAGGCCGGTTACAAGTCCGTAGGAATGTCCCGAAAAGGCGATATTGGTGGCCTTGGCCGAGGAGTCGATATGGATGTAAAGTGTTGTCTTTACGGGGATGCCGTCGGTGTTGAGCCACAGGGTGTCGCCGTTGGTTACAGCGAAATCCTTGGCTTTGCCGAAATCGCGGATGTCGGACAGGTTGGAAAATTCCAGAAAACTGGCGTTGTCGCACACAACCACAGCTTTGGTGTTGCCCATAATCTTGAAAGCGGTTATGGATTTTGGGAAACTCTGGCGCAAGCTCGTCAGAGTGTCGTTGCCTTGGGCGTGGAGCAGTGCCATGCCCACAAGCATTGTTGCAAGTAATAATGATATTTTTTTCATGACTATTTAAATTAAAGGGTTATTCTTTGGGTTGTTTTGTGGAAAAAAGAGTTATCAGCATAGAGCCGTCGCTTTCGCCGATACGTTCTTTGAGGTAGGCGATGCCGTTGCGGATTTCCATATAAGCCTGCACCGGTCCGAGGTTTATGACGAAATTCTCTAAACGGCTGGACTCGGGCACGGATTCGTCCTCATCCATCACGGCCACGTATGGCGAATAGGTTATCAGCTGGTTGGTGTAAACCACTTTTGTGGGAGTAGGGGAGTGCTTCACAAATCCCTGAAGTTCATTGTTTTGTGTCGGGGTGTCGGTGCTTTCGGCAAGCTGTGCTGAGGGTTGCGAAGGCTCGTCGTTTTCGGTCTGCGTTTGGGCAAGGTGCTGTTGCTCAATGGGTTGTGTGGTTTTGAAAGTTCTTTGGGTTTTGACTGGAGTTTCTTTGGTAACGGCTTGAGCAATAGGTTGTTGTGTCAATTGTTGAAGTGCGGGTGTAGTTTCGTCGGCGGTTATGGTGTCGGTTGTTTTCGTTTGATTTTCTGCCACGACGGGGGTATTGGGTTTTGTGCTTTCGCCATTGCGGAGCAGGAAGAAAGCCACCACGGCGGCGAGCAGCAGTACGGCGGCGGCGTAGCGCAGCACGGGCCACAAGGCGAAGGTGTTGTGTTTCAAAGCCGCCTTGTCTTCGTATTTCATCTTGGGCAGTCCCGCCACGGTGAGCTTGGGGTCGTAGAGGGCGAACTCCTCGCGTATGTCGGGATGGCTGTCGAGGAAAGCCTCCACCTCGCGGCATTCCTTGTCGGAGAGCATGCCTTCGGCGTACTGGAACAGGTAGAGTTCGTAGTTTTCTTCGTTTATTTTCATTGTATTATCTTTTATCGGTTTCAGAATTTGTTGTCGTTCAGTTGTTTGCGCATGTTCAACCTTGCTCGGTAGAGATACACCTGCACCTGTTTGTCGCTGATTTTCAGTATCTCGGCAATGTCCTTGTAGGAATAGCCGTCGATGTCGCGGAGCTGCAGTATTGCCCTCTGTATTTCTGGCAGGTTGCCCATTGCCAAAGTCAGCACCTCTTTAAGGTCGGAGTTGTCGGCGGGGGAGTAGGCGGTGTCGAAACTCGTTATTTGCTGTTGGTTTCTTGTTTCGGTCATTTTGTTTCGTATCATTTTCATTATCTGTCGGTAAGCTACGGAGAGCAGGTACGACTTGGCTTTTTCAAACCGCACGTCGTCACGGTTTTTCCACAGAGCGGCGAAAGCCTCTTGCACGGCATCTTCGCAGTCGCACGTATCGCCGCCGCAATGGTAGGCGAAACGGTAAACGTCGTCGGACCAGAGGTCCACACATTTGTTGTAGTCGTGCGTCGTCAAGTGGTAACGTGTTTTTGAACGGTTTTCAAATAATAATTCCAGATACACTATAAAATACTACAGCAGGAATGAAATTTTTTTCCGAAGTGTAGTTTCTTTTTCGACGGAGGTCAGTTCTGCTTTTCGAGAATGGCTATAATTGTATCCTCAACTTCTTTGAAATGTGACAGATACAGAGGCTTTTCGCTGTCCTGACAGTTTTTCGCCACGCCGTTTCGCATCAGTCCCCAATACTCTTTCAGTTTGTTAGATTTCGACCTTTCGGGAATGCGCAGTTTGCCGATTTCTTTGCAAAGGTTTTGTATAAAACTGACAATCAATGCATTGTCGCAAGTATCATCGTTTCTGCGTATTTTTATCGGTAGCAACGGGTCGGACACGGCTCCACGGCCAATCATAAAGTCCTGTATCTCAGGAAACTGCTCGTTGATTCTTCGAGAATCGGCAAGGGTGTTGATGTCACCGTTGAAGATTACTTTGTGCTTGAGCAGCGGGATGACTTTTCTCAGGCAGTCCAAGTGCAGGGTGCCGCCGTACAGCTCGGTGCCTATGCGCGGATGTATGGTGACGTTGGCGAGAGGGAACCGGTTGAGGACGGGTATAAGGTCGAAAATGTCGTTTTCGGAGCTGTAGCCGAGGCGCATCTTTACCGACACTTTCAATGCGCTTCCCGAAAGTACCGCCTCCAGCACTTCCTCCACCTTTTCGGGGTGGGGCAGAAGTCCGCTCCCCCGCACTTTGCGCGCCACGCGCGGCATCGGGCAGCCGAGGTTCCAGTTAACTTCGCGGTAGCCGATTTCGTGCAGACGGTTGGCCAAGTCCACAAACTCTTGTTTCTCAGAGCCTAACACCTGCGGCACGACGGGCATCGAACCGACGTTGTTTTCGGGCAGGACGTCTGAAATTTTCTTGTCGGCCAAAGTGAGATTGCCGTGGGTGAGCGAAATAAAAGGGCTTACGGCGTAGTCGAACACATCGCCGAAAGTGCGGTGGAAAGCCTTGCGGAAAGGCAGTCCGGTAAGTCCCTGCATGGGGGCGAGAACGAGCATCGTCAGCGTCGGTATTGCAAGGTGCGGATTATGGTGCGGATAGGCACTTCGTCCATAAGCTCGGTTTTGGAGGTCCAGTTGCCGTGCTCGTCGTAGTCGGCGTATTGGAACTGCGTGGACATCAGTACGTTGCCTTCGGTGTCGTAGTCGATGCTCTCCGTCACTTCGTTATGCTCGTTGTAGGTGTAAACGGTGCGTTCCTCCGAGGTGAACTCCGATTTTTCGATGGTCTTTTCCTCCACTTTGTTGCCGCGCTCGTCGTAGGTGAAATAGTGGCGCACATGCACGCCGTTGGTGTAGAGGGTGGCTATCTCGGTGAGCTGCTTTTTGTCGTCGTGGAAAAAGGTTGTCTTGGCAATGTCGTTGCCGTTGCGTTTCACGGTCTCGCTTATAGGCAGCTGATTTTCATCGTATTCCACGAAAGTGTGTTCGGAGCGGCCTCCCGGATTTTCCGTTATCTCCTCGGTTTTCAGTCCGAACTCATACACATATTCGGTGGTGATAAAGTCGCCGGAGGGCACTGTGATGGTCTGTTTTGTGATGTTGCCGTATTCGTTTATCTCAAATTCGGCTGTCAGCGACGGCTCATCCTCGCGTTCGAACTTCGTCTCCTCCTCGTCGGAGAAAATGTTGTATGTGTTTTCGGTGAAGCGTTCCACATCACCGGCGATGTTCGTCTTCTGCAGGTCGTTTTTCATTGTCATTCAGCTTGTTTTACGTTTTCGTTGATGGTTATCTCGTCGATGAACAGCCACGGACGCAGACCTTTGGCCTCGTGCCACGAAGGTATCTTGCCGATGGAGGTGGCCACCACTTTGATGTATTTCACTTGGTTGATATTGACCAAAGAACGGAAGCTTATCACCTGATTGTAAGCGTTTTCCTTTTCCGAAGGAACGAATTTTACATCGGCCTTGATTTCTGGCGAGTAGGTTTTGCCGTCGGACGAGACGTACACCGAGAAGGCTTTGGGTGCGAATGCCCAAAGTTCGGGGGCGTGCATGAATGTGGCTTCAACGCTCTGTATGTCAATGGGTTTTACCAAAGTGAGCACCGCCTCGAAGTTGCTTCCCGAAAATCCCAGCCAGTCGTCGGAGAGGTTGGAGGTGCTGCCGTAAACGCCGTCGAACAAAGCGGTTTCAAGACCTTTGTTGTAGGGGGTGTTGGGCTGGTTGGTGTATTCTATCGACGAAACGTAGTTGTAGTTGAACACCTTTTTGCAGGTGAACGACGGCGAGTAGTCCTTGCCGAAGGCTTTGGCTTTCACCACCGTGGTTTTGTCGATTATGAAGGGCTTTTTGTAGAGTGTCGAATTCTCGGTGGGCTCGCTGCCGTCGAGGGTGTAGCGAATCTCCACATCCTTGCGTTCCGAGGCGAGGGTGATGGTCATAGGTGCGTCGAAATTGTCGAGGTCTTTGCTGATTGTGGGCATGGGCAGCACTTTTGTCACCACTCTCGGCATAGCCACCATGCGTATGCCGTTGGGCGACTCGTCCTCTATTTCGTAAGCCTTGAGGCGAACAGCGAAGGCGTATCTCTTGCCGTTTACAATGTGCTGACTTTCAACGCCGTTGCCCGAACCGACGCCCGTCTGGCGGTAGTCCACGTTGACAACGGTAAAGGCATTCTCTTTCAGCTTGCTATACGACTGTGCGTGAGCCAGTTGTTCGTCGGTGTATTTCTGAAGGCTGAAATCGAACAAGGTGTCGAGCATATCTACAAACAGTGCCACGTTGTCGCTTTCGAGCGAGAGCCAACGGGTGTCGGTGTGGTTGCCGCTGGCCTGCGGCATGTTATATTTGGGTGTCATTGCAGAAATCGGCGAGCTGAAGACTCCTATTCTGTTTCCCGACTTGCGGTCGCAGTACGACTCTTTGTCGCGGCCGAACCACTCCGCCTTGCTGATGTCGCCGTTTACGGCAAAATTCATACCCACGCGGGGCATAGTCTTAACATCTTCGGAAACAAGCACTTGGTTGTTGATGATAACATCGCCGGTGCAGTAGATGAGGTAGGTCTGTACCACGTCGAACAGCTCTTCGCCCGAGCCGTTCTGTATGCCCAGCAGCGCGTCGATGGTTACGCGGTTGGTGTCGTCCTGACGGCAGTTGATGCCTTTCACCACGGTGGAGAGACGGTCGAGGCCGGCGCTCTGCCAAGCCGTGAGGGCGTTTTCGTCGGCACGGTCGTTGGTGGTGGGGGTGCGCCAGAAGTTAAGCTTCGGAGCCGTAACGAGTATTTCCTTGTCGTTGATTTTCAGCGATGTAATCTCGGCTTTGTCGGCATCGAAGAGCACTTCCATATATTCGTTGAAAATCTGCAACACGCCTTTCACGCCGTCCATCTCCACAAGGGGAGCGTTGGCGGGCTTGGCGCCTTTCTTGGCGTTTTTCGCCTGTTTTTTGGGCTGTGCAGGCGGCACGGTGTCGTTAAGGTTTACCAGATACAGACGTTTGCGGTCGTAGTAGGAGAGCGGCTTGCGTTCCATCTGCTTCATGTCTATCTGTATCTCGCTGAAACCCAATTCGGTGCCTTTGTCGATATACGACTTCTTGTCGCGTTGTTTCACCACAAAACGGATAAAGAACTCCTCGCCGGCATAGCCCGTTATCTTGGGCAGCATCAGCTTGAAATTCTTTGTCTCGCCGGGTTTCAGGCTCATATTCACATCGCCGGAGATTACCAGCGGCTTGATGTTCGAAAAAATGGTGTAGTTTACCGACAAATCCTTGAGTTCCAGACAGTCGGCGGTGTTGGTGGCGCTGAATTCGCCACCTTCCATACTCACGAGTTTTATCTTGATGGGACAGTACAGCTGGCGCAGCTCGTCGAGGGCGGGAGTGGCTTTGCCGTCGTCGGAGACAAGTCCCTCCAGAGCAACGGTGAGGCCTGTGGCCTGGTCGAAAATTTCGGTGCTGTTCCAGTAGGCAGCGAAACCGCCCATCACCTCGCGGTGTTTCATGGCTTTGTCCCACAGCTCGCCGAGACCGCCGAAGGAGTTGCCCTGCGTGGAGCCGTATTCCATCAGCAACAGCGGCCGCGACTGCTTTTTCGACACAAACTGTTTCAGAAATTCCATGCTGCATCCGCGTTTGGCCACAATGTCGGTGTTCTCGGCAAAGTCGGCGCCGGAGTAGATCACGGGACGGATTTTGTCTTTGTTTTTCAGGAAACGGTAGGCGTTTTCCATACATACGCCGTTGTCGGCATTGTTGCCCAGCGACCAGGCGATGACGGAAGGATGGTTCTTGTCGCGCTCGTACATATTGCGCACACGTGCCACAAAGGCGGCCGAGTAGTCGAGGTCGGTGGCTATGCTTTTGGCCAGCGAGGAGAAAGGCTGCAGGTTGGCCTCATCTACGACATAAATGCCGTATTCGTCGGCAAGTTCGTAGAAATCAACGGGTTGTGGGGTGTGGTAGGTGGTCAGTACAGCGTTGATGTTGTTGGCACGCATCATCCTGAAAGCGTTTTGCCTCTCTTTGTACGACTTGCCGTAGTCGGTCCACACCACGCCGCGCAGCTTAATGGTGTTGCCGTTGAGCTGCAACTTGCCGTCTTTCATCTCCAGATGGCGGAAACCGAAGCGTGTGCCGGTGGTCTCTATTATTTGCAGTTTTTTGTCGCGCACATGGAGTATAAGGGTGTATAAGTCAGGATTTTCCGACGACCACGGCTTCACGTCAAGCACTTCGCGGTCGAAAACTATGTCGATGGCGTTCTTTTTGTCGAAGATAACCCACTGTCCGTATTTGGCCACCTCTTTGCCGTCGGGGCCCCACAGCAGGGCTTCCACGTAGAACTCGCCTTTCTTGGTCTTGTTCTCGATGGTGGCACTTACGTTGATGTTGCCGTTCTTGGTTTTCGGGCTGTAGTCGGCAATAACTGTATAGTCGGACACGTTGGCCTCGGCTTTGGAGTACATATACACCTCGCCAGTGATGCCAAGACGGTTTTTCGGGGCTGTCATCTCGAGCAGCGAGCCTGTGGAGGTGCTGAACACCTGCACTATGATGTCGTTGTCGTCATCGGGTTTCACAAAGTTGGTGAGGTTGAACTCCGAGGGAGTGTACGAATCCTCGGCGTAGCCCACCATCTTGCCGTTGGCCCACACGTAATAGGCCGAGCCTGCCGACTCGAAATGGATGAAAATGTCGCGGTTTTTCCATTCTTTGGGAATGTAAACGCTTTTGTAATAGGTAACTACGGCGTTGTGCGCCTCGGGTATGGGCAGGGGTTTCTTAAGGATGAGACCTCGGACTCCGGCCCAAGTCTTAGACCACTCTTCGGGTATGGAAACGGTCTCCCAGTCCTTGGTGGAGAAGTGCTTGCGGTCGTTGAAATTCTTCTCGGTGGGACGCTCGTCGGCGTCCTTGGTGACGAGATATTTCCATTTGCCGCTAAGGTCTAGATAATAGTCGGAGCCGTAGTAGGCAAGACGTTCCACGTCGTCGTCCTTGGCGTAGGGTAGCACGTTGGTGCGGGGGTACACCTTTTTCTTTTCGAAAATGCCAATATCGCCCCATTCATTTGTGGTTTCTTCGTCGGTTTGGGCGTTAACGCCAAGTGCAAAAAGGGTGGCGCAGGCCAGCAAAAAATATTTTTTCAATGCCATATAACATTAGTTTCTTTAGTTATTACAATGACTTACAAAGCGTTATAAACACAACGCTCCGTCAAAGTCAAATTGTAAATATACGAAAAAAAAATGACTTTTTTCCCTAAAAAATAAAAATGGATACTAAATGATTAAGAAACGCCATAATCGGGCTTACGCAGACGCGGCGACAACCCAATCATGGCATTCTGTTTTTCGTAAATTATTATTCGTTTATCTGGTTATTGTAAATGAGATTTGCCAGCTCGAGGTCGAACTGTGTGGTGATTTTTATGTTCTCGCGGTTGCCGGGTGTTATCCGTATCTCTTTTTTCAGCACCGTCTCCACCACCGAGGCGTCGTCGGTGAAAAGCGGGTTGTAGTCGGCACGGTAGGCCTCTTTTATTATCTCGGAGCGGAAACACTGCGGTGTCTGCACAAGAAACACTCTACGTCTGTCGAAGGGTGCTGAGGTGTTGCCGTCGGCTATGCGCACGCTGTCGCTGCTTGGCAGGGCTGGCACGGTGCAGCCGTTTTTCTCGGCTTCGGCGAAAGCCTGCTCAATGGTGTCGTGGCTTGCGAAAGGCCGCACTCCGTCGTGGATGCCCACCACCACGCCGTCGGGGATATGGACTAGGGCGTTTTTCACCGAAAAGAAACGTTCCTCGCCGCCGTGCACCACCGTATGCGGTATGTCGAAACGGTATTTGTGGCACAACTCCTTCCAATAGTGGTGGTGCTGCTGGGGCAGGACGAGGGTTATGGGCATTTCGCTGTCGAAAGTGTGGAAACGTTCGATAGTCCGCATCAGCAACGGCTTTCCGCCGACGGGCAGAAACTGCTTGGGGATGTCGGAGCCCATACGCAGGCCTTTGCCCCCGGCCACTATAATAATATGGCGTTGCATAGCGCGGATTGTCGGTTTGCGGCGGCTACAGTATCAGCATGGCGTCGCCGTAGGTGTAGAATTTGTATTTCTCTTTCATTGCCACGCGGTAGGCTTCCATCAGCAGGTCGTAGCCGGCAAAGGTGGCGGCCATTATCATCATCGATGTCATTGGCGGGTGGAAGTTGGTGATCATCATGTCGGCGATGGAGAAATTGTAAGGGGCGTAGATGAATTTGTTGGTCCAGCCTGAGAAGGGGCTTACCACGCCGGGGACGGTGACGGCGGTCTCCACGGCTTTCATCGAGGTGGTGCCCACCACGCAGACTTTGTGTCCGGTGGCTTTGGCGGTGTTTATCAGGTTACAGGCTTTCTCGTCGATAATCATCTGCTCGGAGTCCATGCGGTGTTTGCTGAGGTCTTCCACTTCGAGGGGTTTGAAGTTGCTGAATCCTGCGTGGAGGGTTATCTCGGCCAGCTGTACGTCCTTGAGTTCGAGACGTTTGAGCAGCATCTTGCTGAAATGCAGTCCGGCTGCGGGGGCTGCCACGGCGCCTTCGTTGCGGGCGTATTCGGTCTGGTAGTATTCCTTGTCCTCGCGGTCCTCTTTGGGGTTGTTGCCTGTACGTGTCTGTTGCAGGAAATCGGGCAAGGGTGTCTTGCCGAGGCTGCGCACGAGGCTGATAAACTCGTCGTGGGTGCCGTCGAACATAAAACGCACCGTGCGTCCGCGCGAGGTGGTGTTGTCTATCACTTCGGCCACAAGGCTGTCGTTGCCGAAATAGAGTTTGTTGCCGATACGTATCTTACGTGCGGGGTCCACAATCACGTCCCACAGAAGGGTTTCGGCGTTGAGCTCGCGCAGCATATAGACGGTGATTTTGGCGTCGGTTTTCTCTTTCACACCTTCCAGAAGTGCGGGGAACACCTTGGTGTTGTTCACCACAAGCACGTCCTTGGGGTCGAGGTAGTTAATCAAATCTTTGAAAAGCTTGTGCTCTATTTTGCCGGTCTTGCGGTCCACCACCATCATACGTGCGTTCTCGCGTTCCTTGGTGGGATGTTCAGCAAACAAATCTTTGGGCAGAGTGTACTTGAAATCGTGTAACTTCATTATATTTTTACTTTGTTGTTTTTCTCTTAAAATTGGTGTTTCGACACTGATTTTTGACAAAGATACGAAAAAAAAGGCCCTTTGTCAAGCATTTTAACGTTTGCCGCGACGTAAAAGTTACATTATTAGCTTGTTGCGATTGAAAAATTTTTAAGCTCTTAAAAAACAGTTGCTCGGGGAATCTTTTTTTAGTGAACTGTGATCAGTGAACTGTGAACTGAAATGGCCGTCGGTCTTTTGACCTTAGATTAGACCTTAGACATTTGACCATTATCTTTCAATTTTCAACTCTCAACTTTCAATTTTTTTCCGTTACTTCCATTGCTATTCGGATGTGGAAATAGTCGTATTTTCCGTCGAAATGCCGGTAAATGTCGGAAATGCCTTTCTCTGGATTTTCGGTGATATAACTGGAGATTGC
>JAEENM010000158.1 GCA_016283745.1 Bacteroidales bacterium
ATACTGCCCGGCAAAGAAGGTCTGCTCCACATCTCGGAATACGACTGGAAACGCAGCGACACCCTCGAAAACCTTCTCCACGAAGGCGACACCATAGAGGTGAAACTCATAGAGTTCGACGAAAAGACCGGCAAGATGCGCCTCTCGCGCAAAGCCCTTCTGCCCAAGCCCGAAGGCTACGTGGAACCCGAACGCGGACCGCGCCGCAACGGTGGCGAACACCGTCCCCCGCGTCGTGATGGCGACAGCCACGGTCCTCGCCGCGACGGTGGTCGCAACCACCTCAACAGTGGCGGAAACCACGGAAGACGATAGTAAGTTTTGAATAAGTATGTATTTGACGGGCAGACTTCGGTTTGCCCGTTTTTTTGTTGAGAAACAACGAACTAAAAGCCTTTTATTTCCCTGCTGTTAAGTCTTTGTATAGCTTAAACAGCTCCGCCACACACTGGCTTTCGGTAAAGGTTGACTTAACAGGGAAACCGTAAGCCTGCATCACGGCACGGTCGTTTTCCTGATGCGCTTTGCGAAGCTCGACGGGCATAGTCAAATCATCATAAAGGTCTGCTAAAGAACTGTCAGGATATTTGGCACGGGCATCGAGAATAGCCTGAGCCGTTATTTCTATTTTTGCCTTTTGTTCTTCCGTCGGATTTGGCCACGGGAAGTTGTTGTAAACGATAGTGTTGCTGTAACTGTAGTCACTTTTTAATCGTCCACAAGTTGCCCTCATCCAAGCCATGTGAATGTTGGAGGTCAGAACGCCAAAATGATAAATAGACGCATCCGGCATCATAAAGAGTTTGTCACCCGGAATTATTTCTTTTGAAAGATATTCCATTGGAATATAGCGACGTTGTTCTGAAGAGACTTTCGGGATGGCCACATAGTCGCTATAGCACTCCCTAACTTCATCAAATAATGTCGGTGTTTCTGCTTTTTTCCTTGTAGCAGCCTTTGCGCTTTCGAGGCGGAAAGTTCGAACATTATCCACATGTTTCATTAAAACAGGGCATTTCCTAAGTTCGCTTGGATTTGCATCCACTAGCCAGAAACACCAACGTGGTTTCCTATCAATAAAATCCTTCCCCATCATATAAGGTCGTAAGAATTTTTCGCCTTGGGGTTCTTGCCTTAAATATGCTTCTTTTTCCTCAATTGTCAGAATCAAATTGCCACCTTCTGTAGGCTTTCCACCGTTTAGCAATATTGGCACCTCGCACAGTGGCTTTGAACGTCCTTCTACCCAAACATCGGGTGCATCAAGCAAATACCCATTTATATTAGAAGTTTGAACAGATTGTTTTTCAGAAATATAGATAGTCTTTGGTTTTGAATATTGTGCAGCGGAAAAGCCCAGAATCACGCAATGCACATGCGCTTTGATGTCAGCCTCGCTGTCCCATCGGAAAGTCCGGTAGGCGAAATCGAAATGTATGCCAAATTTCTCAAACAAAGGCTTCCAAATTGCTGACACTTGTTCCCCTTGTGTGATGGAATTAGTAGACACCAGAGCGCACCGGGTCGTTGAGTTTTGAATCAATTCAGATGCTTTATAGTACCATCCAGCTACATAATCTATGTTTTTTCCAAACCCTTTCATTATAGCTGCCAAATCCTCTTTTTGCTCTTTTGTCTGATATGTGAACCCGACAAATGGAGGATTACCCATAATATAGTCATATTTAACCTGATAGCGTTGACAGCTGGGCTTCACCTCGCCATCGAAATGATGTGTAACAACATTCACTTCTCCATACTCTGCAATCGGTTCGCTTGCCACTCTTGGCTCTGGTTCCACAATCAGGTGCACATTGTTTGCATAAATTGTGGGGATGTCCGATGGAATTTCAATCACATTCCACTCCATCCTCAAAGCATTGCCTTCGCGAATATTGGTGTAAGATTTAAGCGGCAAGAAAGCAATATCGTGACGGATAATTTTCTCGGTTTCACACAGCATCTGAGCTTCCGAAATCCAAAGTGCCGTGGTGGCCACAGTTACAGCAAAGTCGTTAATCTCAATGCCATAGAACTGCTGTATGCTCACCTTTACGGGATTCACTTCCTCAATGCCAAGAAAAGCCTGGCCGTGGTGGCGCTCACGAATAACCTCATTTTCCAAACGACGGAGTGAAAGATAGGTCTCAGTGAGAAAATTGCCGCTACCGCAGGCTGGATCAAGGAACGTGAGTGATGCAAGGCGGTCCTGGTAGGCGTCGAGTTTCTTTTGTCTTTGTTTTTCTACTGTTTCCTCAAGTATCTCATCAAGCTCTCGGCGCAGGTCATTAAGAAAAAGTGGGTCTATTACTTTATGTATATTCTCGATTGACGTATAGTGCATACCGCCACTGCGACGAGTTTCCGGATTGAGTGTCGATTCAAATACAGCTCCGAAAATAGTTGGTGAAATCTCGCTCCAATCAAAATCAAGGCTGGCATTCTGCAATAAAGTCCCCTTCAGTTCTTCGGTAAACTGCGGAATTTCAATATGTTCTTCGAACAGCCCTCCGTTTGTATAAGGGAATGCCTTCAAATCATCCTGCAAATATTTGCTGCGCTTCTCTTGCGGGGTGTTCAGAACTTCAAACAAATCGCTCAAGGCTCTACGCAAGTCTGCTGCATCATATCGAGAGAGATAGTCGTGAAACTGATCATGGATAAACACCCCTGCATCTTCAGCATAAAGACAGAAAACAATTCGCACACAAAGAATGTTAAGCCAACGCAAAGCTTCTTCCGAATTGTCATCATATTGCTTTAGAAGTGCCTCGTAAATTCTTCCCACTATCTCACCGGCCTGCATGGATACTTGCATCTCCTTTCTCAGATGCTCGCTTTTGCTGTCAACAAGAAACATAAGTCGATAATACTCCTTGCCCAAGTTTTCAAGCAATATCTGTTCCGGCTCACCATTGGGCTGCTCCATGTCATATACTAGAAACTCAGCAAAGTTACAGGTAACTATCCATCGAGGATGCTCAGATACAGGCAGACTTACAACATAACGGCGTGCCTGTTGAAATGGATTGAGCAATGAACCATCGCTTTGACGAATGCCGGCACGCAAATCTTTCCCTAAAGATTTCTGTTCAATCAGCACACGGGTGGACGGAATTCGAGCATCAATGAAATTGGTGGCATCCACCTTAAGTTTTTCCTCGAAAATAATAAAATTTGAAACATCGTCCACTCCAAAAACAGATGTAAGCAAATCAGCCCAAAACAGCTGGCTTTCACCCTTTTCGTAACCTCGGTTTGCCCAACGTTGCGCAAATTCGGCAGCGTTTTTTGACATTTGTTTTTCTGTAACCATCACTCTGAATTTAATTTTGCAAAATTACACAAAAAAGAAACAAGAAGTGCAATCTTTATGATGAAATTATGAACAAACTTTCACTAACTAACCTACAATTAATCTTTACACAAAAAAACTCTTGTATTTTTCGCAAAAAAAACGTATTTTTGCAAGTTGCAAAACAGTGAAAAATCGTTGTAGATTTTTCGCAACACATTATAAATTAACATTATATAAACCAACACAATCGTAAAACACCGATTGACAAACGAATTTGAAACAATATGGGAAGAGCTTTTGAGTACCGCAAGGCACGTAAACTGAAACGCTGGGGCAATATGGCCCGCACTTTTACAAAAATTGGCAAAGAGATAGAAATGGCTGTGAAAGCCGGCGGCCCCGACCCCGCCAGCAACCTGCGTCTGCGTCTGCTTATACAGACCGCCAAGAACGAGAGCATGCCGAAAGAAAACGTGGAACGCGCCATAAAACGCGCCATCAGCAAGGACACCAGCGACTACAAAGAGGTGGTTTACGACGGCAAAGGCCCTCACGGCATAGCCCTTGTGGTGGAGACCGCCACCGACAACCCCACACGTACCGTGGCCAACGTGCGCGCCGCTTTTGTGCGCGGCAAAGGCGAACTGGGAACGATGGGCATGAACGACTTCCTGTTCGAACGCAAATGCAGCTTTGTGGTGGCTTGGCACGAAGGTATCGACATGGACACCCTCGAGCTGGAGCTTATCGACTGCGACATCGACGAGGTGTTCCGCGACGAGGACGAGATTATGATCTACGCCGATTTCAAAAACTACGGCGCCATCTCCAAATATCTCGAAGACAATAACTTGGAAATAAAGAGCTTCAAATTCGAGCGCATACCACTCACCCTCCGCGAACTCACTCCCGAACAGCAGGAGGAGGTTTACGCCCTCATCGAACGTCTCGAAAACGACGACGACGTTACCAACGTGTTCCACAACATGGCTTAAATCTTTGAAAATCACAAACTAAACACACATCAAAAATGGCTGAGACCAACGAAAACGAGGAGAAAAAAAATCTCAATTTCCTTGAAGAAATAATCGAAAACGACCTTGCCAACGGCACTCACAAAAGCATACTGACGCGTTTCCCGCCGGAGCCCAACGGCTACCTGCACATCGGTCACGCAAAATCGATCTGCCTCAACTTCGGACTGGCAAAGAAATACGGCGGCAAGACCAACCTGCGTTTCGACGACACCAACCCCGTGAAAGAGGACACAGAATATGTGGACTCCATTATGGAAGACGTGCGCTGGCTCGGCTTCGAATGGGCAAGTGTGCACTACGCCTCCGACTATTTCGACCAACTGTACGAATGGGCTAAGGTGCTGATTAAGAAAGGTCTGGCCTATGTCGACGACCAGTCGCTCGACGACATCCGCAAAAACCGCGGCACGGTGACCACTCCGGGCGTTGAAAGCCCTTACCGCAATCGCAGCGTTGAGGAAAACCTCGACCTGTTCGAACGTATGAAAAACGGCGAGTTCCCCGACGGCTCCAAGGTGCTGCGCGCCAAGATAGACATGGCTCACCCAAACATGCAGTTCCGCGACCCCATCATGTATCGCATACTGCACGCCGAACACCACCGCACCGGCAACAAATGGAACATCTACCCCATGTACGACTACGCCCACGGACAGAGCGACTCCATCGAAAACATCACCCACTCCATCTGCACCCTCGAATTCGACATACACCGTCCGCTCTACGACTGGTTCATACAGCAGCTGGGCATTTTCCCCTCGCACCAGTACGAGTTCGCACGTCTCAACATCAACTACACGGTGATGAGCAAACGCAAACTCCTGCAACTTGTCAAAGAGGGTCACGTTAGCGGTTGGGACGACCCGCGGATGCCCACTATCTGCGGTTTCCGCCGTCGCGGATACACACCCGAGGCCATACGCAATTTCTGCGACCGCATCGGCGTGGCCAAACGCGACAACATAATCGACTACTCGCTGCTGGAGTTCAGCCTGCGCGAACACCTCAACAAGATTGCCCCACGTATGATGGCCGTGCTCAACCCCGTCAAAGTGGTTATTACCAACTATCCCGAAAATCAGGTGGAAACGCTTACCGCCATCAACAACCCCGAAGACGAAACGGCTGGCACACGCCAAGTGCCGTTCAGCCGCGAGCTGTACATCGAACGCGACGACTTTATGGAGAATCCTCCAAAGAAATATTTCCGTCTGGCCCCCGGTCAGGAGGTGCGTCTGCGCTACGCATATTTCGTTACTTGTCAGGAAGTTATAAAGGACGAGCAAGGCAATATCGTAGAGATACATTGCACCTACGACCCTGCCACCCGCGGCGGCGACTCGCCCGACGGACGCAAGGTGAAAGGCACCATCCACTGGGTTTCGGCACAGCACGCCATCGGCGCCGAGGTGCGTCTGTTCGACCGCCTTTTCAAAGTCCCCGCCCCCGACGACGTGGAAGAGGGACACACATTCCTCGAAAACCTCAACCCCGACTCGCTGAAAGTGCTTACCGACTGCAAGTTGGAACCTGCTTTGGCAAACGTTAAACCTATGGACAGGATGCAGTTCGAGCGTCTGGGCTATTTCTGCGTGGACAAGGACAGCACCCCCGGACATCTGGTTTTCAACC
>JAEENM010000159.1 GCA_016283745.1 Bacteroidales bacterium
GTTGCGCCCTGCGTTGCCCATGCGCTGAATCTTCGACTCATAGAGCAACGTCATCTCATGTTTGTCCTGTGCGCTCTGGAAGTGCAACGAATCCACGAGATTGATGATTTCGCGAAGGTTGTAGCCGCTGGTAATCTTGTTGCGCAGCTCGGCGAAAATCTCACCTATCTTATACTCGAGCGTGTTGGCGCTGCTGGCCGTCGTTTGGAACTTGCGCAGCTCGGGAAACAGCTTAGTGTCTACAAACTGTTGCAGGTCGGGGCCTGTCATGCAGTTGATGTCGTCGGGGGTACCGTCGGCCTTCTTGGGTGCCGCCCATTGGCTCCAGCGCATGAAGCCCGTGATAAGTCGCTTGTAGTCCTTGCCCGCCATCTGGGCGTTCATCTCACGTTCGGCCTCAAGGTCGTCGAGGTATTTCAGAAACAACAGCCATGAGGTCTGCTCTATGTAGTCCAGCTCGGTGCTGCATCCCGCCTCATTGCGCAGGATATTGTCGATGGCATTGAATATGGATTCGTATTGCATGTTGGTTGATGACTTTGGTTTAGGCGTTCCGCCTTTCCGAGCATCACAAAAAAAGATCCGTGAACTTCTGTTTAAACGGAGGTTCGGCAAAAAACCTTACTACAAAACAAGAAAGCCCACGGAATACCCGTGAGCATTTCCGCTTTCTTGTGTAGTAGATTGAAAATTTTGCCGATTTCCGTTTACTATGAAAAGCAAAAACGCTTAGTTTAATATGTCGTTATATGTTATCTTTCTGTCTTACTTTGTGTTATGTTTTTTAGTTGGTTTAATTGTAGTATTATTGTTTATGTTTTATATTTGAAGTGTTTCCAAAATGGAACTAGTTGCAAGTTCTTTAGTAACAGTAACTTTGAGTTCGTTTTATAGTTCTTCCCCCTTCATTTTGAACTGTCAAGTATTCCTTGACAGTTGAATCGGGTTGCAACTCCCCTTCTTTGAATATATTACCAATATGAAGACTCACATTTTGCTTTGTGGTTTCAAACAATATTGTCATCTGCTGTTGTGTAAGCCACACAGTATCGCCGTCGGTGCGAACCTCCAATTTTACTTGCTCGTCGGGTTGGTACAATACTATTTCGTTTTGGCCGCTCATAACTTGGTTTTGTGTGTCAACACCCAATATTTCATTGTTTTTTACGTTTGCAAAGATACTATTCCACCCATCCTTCAGCTCTACGGAACAGCGACTAACTACCCGTATTACATTCCGGCCGCCATCTTACGTTTGATGTTCTCGGCAAGAAAAGCGGCAATGGCTTCGGTGCTGAAACGGCTCACATTGAGGGTGATGTCGTAGTTTCGGGCATCGTAGCGCGAAGTGCCGGCAAAGGTTTTTGTGAAATTGTCACGCGCAGCGTCGGTTTTTTCGATGAGCTTGGCGGCAGTTTTTTCGTCAACGCCCTCTTTCTGGGCAATACGTTTGATACGTGCTTCGCGGTCAGCGATGATGAAAATGCTCAGCGCGTCGGGGTTGTCCTTGAACACATGGAAACCCGAGCGTCCGACGATGATGCACGACTCCTGGCTGGCCAGATTGCGCATTATCTGTGCCTCGGCGTAGTAGAGCTCCCGCGAGGTGATTTTGCGGTCCTCGTTCTGATAGCTGTTGCCCGCAGCGCTAAACTGACGGTAGAACTGGCAGAAATCGGACCAAAGGTTGGTTTTCTGAGCCTTGATACGCTCAATATCCTCCTTGTTTAGCTTGTATTTCTGCACAATTTCCTCAAGAATGGATTTGTCGTACACCTTGAGGCCGAGCATCTCGCCCAGTCGGCGGGCTATCTCCCTGCCGCCGCTTCCATTTTCGCGGTTGATGGTAATAATCATATTGCCCATACTTGTATATACTTGTTAATTAAATAATTACAATTCTTCAATATTACTTTCCCACTGTCGTACATCCATCAGAATCAATCTGCAAATATACGAATTTTTGTCGAATTGTTGGTGGTTTAATTGTCAACTCCTACTCCTAACTAATTCAGTCCACGGTCCCAGTCCTTGTAGATAACGTCGTAGCCCTGAGCCCGCACCATGGCTTCCATCTCCTTTGGCGAGCGGTCGTCGTTGATATGGAACTGCTCGAGGTTCTCGTTGGGGTGGGCATATCCGCCCGGGTCGGTCTTGGAGCCAGCACTCATCGACGTTACTCCGAGGGTTACAAAATGGTCGCGCATGTTGGGAGTCTCGCGGGTTGACATGGCTATATCCACGTCGTGGTCGAAGAGTCGGAAGGCCCACAACGTCTGCGCAAACTGCCGCTCACTCATCAGGAACGACGGCTGGTAGCCGCCCGCCGCAGGACGCATCCTCGGAAACGACACACTGTATTTCGACCGCCAGTAGTTTTTGGTCATAAAATGCAGATGCATAGCCAGATACACCATCTCGGTTCGCCATTCCTCCAAGCCTATCAAAGCGCCCATGCCTATCTTGTGCAGGCCTGCCTTGGCGGCACGCTCGGGAGTGCCCAAACGCCACCTGTAGTTGCTTTTCATCCCCGCAGGGTGGTACACCTTGTAACGTTTTTCGTTGAAAGTCTCCTGATAGATATACAGGGTGTTGGCGCCGGCTTTCACCATACGCTCGTATTCCTCGGTTTTCATGGGAAACACCTCAAGGTTGATGGCGGCGAAATGGGGACGGCACAGCTCTATGGCGTGTTCGATGTAATCCACGCCCGCCACCGACGGGTATTCGCCCGTGAGCAGCAGAACATTGTCGTAGCCCATTTTCTTGATAACGGCCACTTCCTCCATTATCTCACTGTCGTTGAGGGTTTTGCGAGCAATTTTATTATTATGGTTGAAACCGCAGTAGATGCAATGGTTGCTGCAGTGGTTGCTCAGGTACATGGGCACGTAAAACTGCATCACCTTGCCGAAACGTTTCTGCGTAAGGGCGCGGCTCATGCTGGCCATCGTCTCCAGATAAGGCTCCGCCGCCGGCGAAATCAGGGCTTTGAAATCCTCGAGGGTGAGCATCTCTTTTGAAAGGGCATTACGCACATCGCGGTCGGTCTTGGCGTAAACGCTGCGCGTAACATCGTCCCAATCCAAATCCTTTATTGTATCGTAAAATTCCATATTATTTTTATTAACTCCCCACTCTGCGTTCCTTGAGTGGGGTTATTGATAGTGAAGTACCTTCGGCACTTAGCGGAAACTCCTGTGCCAAAGCCCGTTCTTTTTTTATACTCCCCACTCTGCGTTCCTTGAGTGGGGTTATTGATTGTGTACTTGCGGAAAAAACCAAACTCATGCCTGTTTTTTTTAAATTATTCGACTTTGCCTTTGTCGGACACTTCGCGTGAGATGCGCATGGCGCAGAAATTGGGTCCGCACATGGTGCAGAAGGGAGTGTTTTTGATACGCTCCGCGCCGAAATACTCCATAGCCCTTTCGGGGTCGATGGCGAGGTTGAACTGGTCGTTCCAGCGGAATTCGAAACGTGCCTTGCTCAGCGCGTTGTCGCGTTCCATGGCGGCAGGATGTCCCTTGGCGATGTCGGCGGCGTGGGCGGCAATCTTGTAAGCCATAATGCCGTTGCGCACGTCTTCCTTGTCGGGAAGGCTAAGATGCTCTTTTGGAGTAACATAGCACAGCATTGCCGTTCCCATCCAGCCAATCATGGCGGCGCCTATGGCCGAGGTGATGTGGTCGTAGCCGGGGGCGATGTCGGTGGTGAGGGGACCGAGGGTGTAGAACGGAGCCGAGTGGCACCACTCTATCTGGCGTTCCATATTCTCTTTGATTTTGTGCATGGGCACATGTCCGGGACCTTCAATAAGTACCTGCACGTCTTTCTCCCAAGCGCGGAGACAGAGCTCGCCCATGGTCTTGAGCTCGCCGAACTGGGCGCGGTCGTTGGCGTCGTGTATGCTGCCGGGACGCAGTCCGTCGCCGATGGATACGGCCACGTCGTACTGCGCGAGGATGTCGCAAATCTCGTCCCAATGGGTGTAGAGGAAATTCTGCTCGCCGTGTTCTTTCATCCATTTGGCCATAATGGAGCCACCGCGGGAGACGATGCCCGTGAGTCGCTCGGCGGCGAAAGGCAGGTGCTCGAGCAGCAGTCCGGCATGGATGGTGAAATAGTCCACACCCTGCTCGCACTGCTCGATAAGGGTGTCGCGGTACATCTCCCAAGTAAGCTCCTCGGCTTTGCCATTGACTTTTTCAAGTGCCTGATAAATAGGCACTGTGCCCATAGGCACGGGACAGTTGCGGATAATCCACTCACGTGTCTGGTGGATGTGGGCGCCCGTGGAGAGGTCCATCAGGGTGTCGCCGCCCCAGCGCGACGACCACACGCTTTTCTCCACCTCTTTCTCGATGTCGGAACCCAGTGCCGAGTTGCCGATGTTGGTGTTTATCTTCACCAAAAACTTGGATCCGATAATCATAGGCTCGGCTTCGGGGTGGTTGGGGTTGCATGGCAGGGTGGCACGTCCTGCGGCAATCTCGTCGCGCACAAACTCGGCGGTGATGTACGAGTCGCCGTCCTTGCGGCCCATATTCTCGCGTATGGCCACATACTCCATCTCGGGGGTGACGATGCCCTTGCGGGCCAACGCCATCTGCGTGAAAGCCTTGCCTTTAACGGCACGTTTGGGCAGGTTCACGACCGGAAACATAAAGGTTTTCAGCGACTTGTCGGCAAGCTGGCGGTTGGTGTACTCGGAGGTGAAACGGTCGAGCTGTTCCACATTGTCGTCGTTCTGGTGCCAAGCCTCGCGCAATCGCGGCAAGCCTTTGCGGATGTCGATTTCCACATTGGGGTCAGTGAAAACTCCGCTGGTGTCGTAGAGGTTGATGCTTCCGTTGGAGATGCGTTTGCCGTCAACCACGGTATCGGTGAGCTGCACACGGCGCATACCTACCTGAATCGGGAAACGGTCCGATTTCACATATATCTTTTCCGAATTGCGGAAAGATGCACATATATCTTTGTTATCGTTCATTTTTATGTTTTTATATTTGCGTTCTATTTTGTATTATTCAATAAATCAAGCATATATACAAGTCTTTCTTCCAGATAGTCCGCCACAAGCGTTATCATGGCTTCGGGCGAGCCAGTCTTGGCATAACTGTCGAAAGCTTCGTAATAGCGTTGTCGGTCGGCAAATTTTATATTTATCGGCGGGAAGCCTGCCTGTATCAACTGAAGGTTCATAAGAAGCCGTCCCGTGCGTCCGTTGCCGTCGATAAAGGGATGGATGCTTTCGAAACGAAGATGGAAAAGGGCCACCCGCTCTACGATATTCAGTTTTGAGTAAACTGTCTGCAAATCAACCAACAAAGCGCCAATCATAGGTTCAATCTGAAATGGCTGGACAGGATTGGTAATCGCTCCAGCAATGGTTACAGGCACACGACGCCAACGGCCACGGTCATCTTTGCGGTCGGCAAGCACCAGCGAATGAATGGAACAGATGTCGTATTCCGTCAGCGGCTTTTGCGCTGTTGCAAGTTGTTCGACATACTCAAAAGCATCGCGATAGCCCACCACTTCGAGATGGTCTTTCAAAGGCTTTTTGTCGATTGTAACTCCTTGGAGCACAAGCTGTGTCTCTTTCAAAGTCAAAGTGTTGCCCTCGATGGCATTGCTGTTGAAGGTATGCTCCACCACAAACACTTCGCGCAAAGCCTCCAATTCCGACTTGGACAGCGGACGGCATTTCGACAATTGTCCTCTAAGCCGTTCAATCCTTTTCAGTTGCGAGAAGTATGGTCGCTTTACATTAGTAACACGGACACGGGCATCGGCAGGCTGAGCGGCATTTTCGGGAATCATGTACAGATTGCCCTTGCGCACGACACCCGCAATACGCCCCTGTGAGCACAACTCGCGCACTCGTCGTGCACTGATGCCCCACTTGACCGCAGCTTCACTTACCTTGATATAGACCATATTGTTCCTATTTTTACGCCTATAACGATAAAAAACGCTTTATATTGTTCCTATTTTAACAATTTTGGGAACAATACACTACTGTTTGTCGAGTTTGTCCTGCTCTTCGTCGAGGAAAGCGGTGAGCGGCGACGACGCCACGGCGAAACTGCTTGTCTGTCCCAGTCCGGCGAGGTATGCCGTACGTCCGGCCTCCACGGCGAGGGCGAAAGCGCGGGCCATCTCAACAGGATTGTCGGCAATGGCGATGGCGGTGTTGATAAGACAGGCGTCGGCACCCATCTCCATAGCCAAGGCCGCATGCGACGGAGCTCCAATACCAGCGTCGATGACCACAGGCACGTTGCTCTGCTCGATGATGATATGCAGCATGTCCTCGTTTTTGATGCCCTTGTTGGTTCCGATAGGTGCTGCCAACGGCATAACGGTGGCGGCACCGGCCTCCTCGAGCTGCTTGCAGGCCACGGGGTCGGCTTGGATGTAGGGAAGCACCACAAAGCCCTCTTTTACAAGCATTTCGGTGGCGATAATAGTCTCACGCACATCGGGAAGCAGGTATTTGGGATCGGGGTGGATTTCGAGTTTTATCCAGTTGGTGCCAGTGGCAATGCGGCTCATCTTGGCTGCAAACACGGCCTCCTCGGCGTTGCGCACGCCCGATGTGTTGGGCAAAAGCTGTATCGACTTGGGGATAAACGACAGCACGTCCTCGTTGGCGCTATCCTCGGTGTTGAGGCGTTTGAGAGCCGTGGTAACCATCTGGCTGCCAGAGGCTTCGATAGCCTGCTTCATCACTTGGTTCGACGGGAACTTGCCCGTTCCGATAAAAAGCCTCGAACTGAAAGTCCGGTCGGCGATTTTTAATATGTCTTCCATCTGTATTTCAGTTTATTACAATTGTATGACGGCAGATTTCGTCCGTCAATAACTAAATTAAACGGCGAAAGTCGCTTTTTATTATGTGATGGAAGGAATATTTTATACTATAAGGCAAGACTTATAGTATTCGCTGAAATGCAATAAAATCGGAAACAGAAAACCCTCTCAGCCATCATCCTTCATCCAAAACTCACTTGGAGCCGAACTTCAACAGCTTCCGAGCCCAGCGAAGCCCCATTTTCAACTCTCAACTCTCAACTCTCAATTTTCAACTTTCAACTCCCTCACTACGTTTCTGTACCCTATTTCGGCGAGGTATTCGTAAGCCCCTTCGAAGAGGTCGAGGTCGTCGGGACGGTGGGCGTCGGTGCTGACGACGACGGGGATGTCCATCTCGTTCATCTCTTTGATAAGTTTGCTCGACGGATAGAAATCGTTGTAACGGCCTTTGTACAAGCCACGTGTGTTTATCTCGCAGATACACCCTGTCTGCCGTATCAGATCGATGGTTTCCATTGCCAAGGCGTGGAACCACGGGTCGTCGGGCGAGAAATAACGGCCTTTGTTGTGCATCACTATCTTGTCGAAATGTCCCACAATGGTAGGACGCTGTGTCTCTATCATCCGGCAGGTCTGGTTGAAAAAGGCCTTCACTCCGGCACATATGTCGCCGCCGAAGACGTTGTTCAGACCTTCGTCGTAGGTTTCCTGTTTGCTCCCGTCTATAAACCAGAGGTCGCTGCCGCCGTTGCGGTTCACCAGATGCACCGAGCCGATGCTGTACTCCAGTCCGCCCTCGGCAATGAGCGGACCGAAATCGTCCAAAATATTGGGGATGTAATCGATTTCCAAGCCGAGGTAAATCTTGATACGGTCGCGGTACTGCTCCTTTAGCCGCCGCACCTCGTCGCAGTAGGCTTTGTAGTCCTCGTGCTTTATGGCAAAGGTGTTTTCGAACGGCACAGGGGCGTGGCCCGAAAAGCCCAGATGTGTGAAACCTTTGGCGATGGCCGTTTCCACGTATTCGGCAAGTTCGCCCTTGCCGTCGCAGTAATGCGAGTGAGTATGATAGTTAACTTTCATTGTTCCAAATCTTTATAAACTTCATCGGTAACACGTTTTTCTTTCCATCGGCCAATTTTGTAGTAAACGAAAGACAGTGCCATTCCCACGAACCATCCTGCGGGTATGGCTATCCACACGCCTATGGAGCCTATCTCCGCCGAGAACCAGTAGGCCAGCGGCACACGTATCACCCACAGCGACACAAGGCTCACAATCATCGGCACAAGGGTGTAGCCCGCTCCGCGGAAGAGTCCCGTAAAGGTGAACATCATTGCGAAAAGGAAATAGGTGGGTCCGCACACCAGCAGGTAACGGTAGCCCTCATCGATGACCGACTGCTCGTTGCTGAAAAAGCCCATTATGCCTTTGCCGAAAAGCACGAACAGCAGTCCCATCAGCAGGGCAATGGCAACGGTAATCAGCATCGTCTGGCGAAAAGCCTTGTGCACGCGGTCGAATTTGCGGGCGCCGTAGTTCTGTCCCACGAAAGTGGAGAGTGCCTGCCCGAAGTTGAGCGACGGCATTGTGGCAAGGGCGTCGATACGCATGGCAGCGCTGTAGGCCGCCACCATCACTGTGCCGAAGCCGTTGACAATAGCCGAAAGCGCCACCTGCCCCACCGCCACAAACGACTGCTGGAAACCCGTGGGCAGGCCGATCTTGAGCATCGCCTTGAAAATGGGGGTGTTCCAATGCAGATGTCGCAGGTCGGGAATGGCGGGCGACTGCCGCACTTTAAGGTAGCCGTAGGCCGAAAAACAGGCCACCGCCTGAGAGATGACACTAGCCCACGCCGACGACACCACATCCCAGCGGAAGACGCAGATAAAAAGCAGCGACAGTATGAGGTTCAGCACGTTGCTTCCGATGAGGAAATAAAGCGGGGTACGCGAATCGCCCATGCCGCGCAAAATGGCCGAGATGGTGTTGAAACCGAAGGTGAACACCGTCCCCAAGAGGTAAACCCGCAGATAATCTACAGCTTGTGGCATTATCTCCTGCGGCAGGTTGGTGCTGCGGTATATGAACGGCGTAAGCCATATCCCCACCACGGTGATGAAAAGCGCAGCGAAAAAGATGAACACATACACAGTATCCACGCTGCGACGCACGTTTTGGCCGTCCTTGGCGCCCACGTACTGCGACACCAGCACGGTGCCGCCCGAAGCGGTGCCTATTATCAGCGACATCAGCATAAACACAATGGGATAGGCCGCCCCCACCGCCGACAAAGCCTCTTTGCCAAGATAAGTGCCCACCACCGCCGCATTGACGATGTTGTAGGTCTGCATAAAGAGGTTGCCCAAAATGATGGGTATGGCGAAAACCGTGAGCGGCCGCGCTATCCTGCCTTGCGTAAAGTCGTGCATCTACGGGGTGTTATGCGTGTTTGATGCCGTCGATGGAATAATGCAGGCCGCGGTTCTCCCTGCGGGCACGGGCCATTTTTATGATAAGGTATCCGCAGGCTATGAGGTTGCGCAACTCGCACAGCGACTCGGTAAGCACCGATTTGTTGTAAAGATCCTCCGTCTCGCGGAAAATAAGGTTCAAACGGTCGAAAGCGCGTTGCAGACGCAGGTCGCTGCGCACAATGCCCACGTAGTTGGACATAATCTCCTGCAACTCCTTGCGTGTCTGCGTTATAAGCACCATCTCCTCGTTAAGAATCATGCCTTCGGCGTTCCAGTCGGGTACCTCGTCGTGGTATTTGATGCTCTTCACACGTTGGATGGCCTCCTGCGAGGCGTTGTGGGCATACACCACTGCTTCGAGCAACGAGTTGGAAGCCAGACGGTTGCCTCCATGCAAGCCGGTACACGAACATTCGCCGGCAGCAAACAGGTTGTGGATGGTGGACTCGCCTTTCTTGTCCACGGCAATGCCGCCGCAGGCGTAATGCACTCCCGGCACCACCGGAATCATATCCTTGGCGATGTTGATGCCAATTTCGAGGCACTTGGCGTAGATGTTGGGGAAATGCGCCATCAGCTGCTCTTTGCCGATATGACGGGCGTCGAGATACACGTGCGACTCGCCGGAAATCTTCATCTCGTTGTCGATGGCACGGGCCACTATGTCGCGGGGTGCGAGACTTTGACGGGGGTCGTATTTCTGCATAAACTCCACCCCGTTCTTGTCCTTGAGTATGGCTCCGGCTCCACGCATAGCCTCGGTGATGAGGAACGAGGGCGTTTCGCCCGGGTTGTACAAAGTGGTGGGATGGAACTGCACAAACTCCATATCCTTGATACCGCCACGCGCGCGGTGCACCATAGCCACACCGTCGCCGGTGGCGGTGATGGGGTTGGTGGTGGTCTTATACACGTTGCCCAAGCCGCCGGTGGCCAGTATGGTGGTCTTGGCCAGATAGGTGTCTATCTGCTGGGTGTCGCTGTTGAAGACGTATGCCCCGTAGCACTCTATGTCGGGGGTGTGCTTGGTAACACGCATACCCAGATGGTGCTGGGTGATAAGGTCGATGGCGTACTGGTTTTCCTTGAGGGTGATGTTGGGGTGGTTGTGCACGGCGTTGAGCAGGCCGCGCTCTATCTCGGCACCGGTGTTGTCCTTGTGGTGCAGTATGCGGAACTCCGAGTGTCCGCCCTCGCGGTGCAGGTCGTAGTGCGAGCCGTTTTTGTCGAACTCCACGCCCCACTGTATCAGCTCTTTCACACGTTCGGTGGATTCGGTGATGGTCATACGCACCACCTCCTCGTCGCAGATACCGTCGCCGGCCACAAGGGTGTCGGCAATGTGTTTCTCGTACGAGTCGGGGTCGTACATCACAGCGGCGATACCGCCCTGGGCGTATTTGGTGGAGCCTTCCGAAGCATCGGCTTTGGTAAGGATGCACACCTTGCCGTGACCGGCCACCTTAAGGGCGTAGCTAAGTCCGGCAATACCCGAACCAACTACCAAAAAATCTACTTTATAGCGCATATTATGTTATTTTTTGTCTTTGGTGAATAAAGAAAGCTTTTGCTAGAGAGGAACATTTTACAACAAACAGGTGCTATTTTCTTCCATCAACCCTACCATCAAGTGCATGGAAACATATTGATAACAATTCATTTTTACGACCCGTTAAAAGTAGCTTTTTATAACTAAAGGAAAACAAGACTCAAATTATTATTAAAATGACAAGAAACAGCAGTATGGATAAAAAAAATTTTTTATTTATAGGGGATAGTATAAAAGTAAAATAATCATTTTTCTCTTTAATCATTGGGATTATCTTATTAAGATTCTATTTGAGGAGACTCTATATTTAGAAACCCCCATTTACATAATTTTTCACACAACGTTTTGAGTTCATCCTCACACCTTCCATCAACTTTATTATCTTTTAGATTTAATTTTACGGCTGGTCTGTTCTTAGCTATTTTTTTTAATCGGTATTGATATATCTTGTTCAGGGATGATTTTTCTATGATACCAACTATACTATTTTTTTGATTGTCAGATATCTCCTTTGTAATGGTATAATTATTTTTCACGCAACCACTTTTTTCAACAATAAAATCAAGATCTTCCGTTGTTATGTATAGACTATCCATCTCTAAATAATGTTTCGCATTATTAAAGAAAAAATTCTGTCCCCATTTTTTATCCATATCTTTAAATAATTCATTTAAACGTTCCTCAATACTAATTTTTGTTTTACATTGAAGTAGTTTATCAATCTTATCAAAACTTCTTTTTGCCTTTTTGGGCATATCTTGCCATTTTATCATTATTGCTAATAATGGAACAAATAATACAACAAACGCAGCAATGTTTAATATATATTTTAGTAATATACAATTATAATTGGGGATAATATTAAACACCGACAATACAAAAACGACAACGAATAAGAATGTCTCCATTATACTGATAAATATACTTATAGGCATATATGCATGTTCTTTATCAAAGATAAATCGTTTGTTCCAAGGCCAACCTATACAAGAATTGTTTAAAATTTTCAACTTATACATAAAAACAAAAAGTAATGTAATTACCCCACACAAGATAAGAGTCACCAAAGGAAAGATGCCTATATTTTCTTGTTCCGCACATATAAGCAAAAGAAAACCATATGTTGCATTGACTATAGCCGTAGAAGTCAAAGTCTCTGAATAATCACGATTTTCGTATCCTTCTTTAGCAACATAAGTCATATCTCCAACAGGAATTCCTGAGACATAAGTTGTATTTATTTTCCGACACACTTCTTTCATCATTTTTTCACAAGGGTCTTTTATTTCTTTTTTCAATGCTACAGCAACAATTATACTTGTCAAGATGGCTTGAATTAGAGACTTGTGTTCAGAAAGAAGAAAAATATCAAACACACTTCCAGAATCCATAAAAAACTTCTGTTATCGGTTTATCAAGAAAAATCAATTGATTATTTATGGTAATGGTACAATTAACAACGTTAGCGGTTGTTTATCATTTAGAAACCTGTTCAATAAGAGAAAGCAGAATACTATTGAAAGTTAACTGGCTCGGCATCTTCAAATGCCTTATCAAATAAGGCTGTCAGAATATCACACCATGATTTACTGTTGAATGAACCTATTGCCTTATATGAATCTATGTCATATTCCAATCGAAATCTTTCCTTGTCGAAGACAGAAAAGTTATATTTAGATTTTCCACTTCCCAAATTTCGTTGCTTATTATATTCATAAATGTTTGGGGGAACAATTGCATCTAAAAATATATCAATAAAATTTTTCCACTTGTCATCAATCTTTTTTACTTCAATATTATTATTTTTTTTCAACGAGTCTTTAACGATTTTAAAAGGTAGATTATTGGTATACTCTTTGGTTTGAATTAGAATTTTCACTTTTTTGTTATATATTTCATCATCCGTAAAAAATTTCTTAAACACCTTCCAATAAGAGCCTCTATAACCTCCGCCATTTTTTTTGTCTTGTTGTTCATCCTTGCCACATAATATACCGGGTCTCAATCCACAGCAATACATTAATAAGGACTTTTGGGTGCCTTCTAACAATTTTCCCATAAGAATTGAGGCATGCGCGTCTCCTTCGTTAGAGAATATTTCATCACTTTTTTGGGTTTCCAAATTTTGCAGATAATCAAGATAGTAAGATAATTCCTTTTCACCATCTGTTATCAATAATTTGTTTTCTTCGTTTTCTGCCATTTCTTATTACTTTGTTCTACTTTTGGTTCCTTTTATAATTTAAAAATCCATTATATCACAAATAACACTTACTCAATAGTTCTATGATAACTATCAAAGACATTAAATTAAAGTAAACAGGCAACCTATTATTGTGTTTAAAACATATACCCATCGTTCAATTTAATGTTAAAAAACAAAATCAGTTTATTTAAAACTGAACTGCAAAAATACACAATTATTAGCAATAAAACAAAATTTATTATACATATTTTTTTTACTTTACTAATTATCAGTATATTACATGGTACTTTTTAACAATTTGACATTTGTAAAATATAGTTTTTTTTGGGGGGGGACATTTTTTCCGCATAATCAATTCTTAATTTTCATTATTTATTGCATTTATTCACAACACTATTCTTCCTTGCCTTCCCACCACCACCAAATCCCGTATCACCACCGACTCGTCGCAGATGCCGTCGCCGGCCACTAGGGTGTCGGCAATGTGTTTCTCGTACGAGTCGGGGTCGTACATCACGGCGGCTATACCGCCCTGGGCGTATTTTGTGGAGCCTTCCGAGGCGTCGGCTTTGGTTAGGATGCACACCTTGCCGTGACCGGCCACCTTAAGGGCGTAGCTGAGTCCGGCAATACCCGAACCAACTACCAAAAAATCAACTTTATAGCGCATATTTTGACTTTATTACTTTGTTTAAACAAAAATAAATAACGCCAAAGTGCGATATTTATTGTACGTACTTCACTTCGCTTTGTATTTTCTTACCCAATAATTAGTGGAATCCAGCCTAATGTACTTGGCATCTTCTTCGGAATAGCAATCATTCAAATGTTCTATACTGTTCAAAACACGTTGGGATGCATACGGTCTGAAGGTTATCATACCCCAACCATTATAACTTGAAAACACGCAAATACTTCCTTCAAAAAATGATATTTTATCCACCTGATATCCAGCAATTATCGTCCAAATCATAGATGCTATTTCATTAACATACGAATGGTATTGGTTTGTGTCTATTTTCCAGAACTTGTGCAAAATAACTGAGTCAACACTATTGGTGTCCCAATACCATTTTAAAGTCTTGATGTTTTGCAAATTGCAATAACTCCGGCAGACAACGGAATCGTCATCAAGAGTGTCTGCATAGAAACATCTTAAAACATAATCCTCAAAATTATTTGTCCTTTCATCCGGCCTAGTAACCTCGGCTTGCCAGTTTCCTTGGTACAACAGCGGGGAATCTATCAGAAATTGAAGCGACTCGAAATGTTCAACAAACTCCTCAACGGTTTTATGCTCGTATTCATTTGTCGTAGAGTTTCTACCACAAGCACAAAAGACAAAAAAACAGAAGAGAGCTACTGTAAAAAAAAACTGTTTCATGCCATCCTATTTTGTTTAAACAAAACTAAATAACGCCAAAGGTGGTGGTTTTATTGTGTCGATTCTACCCCCACCAAATCCCTTATCACCACCGAGGCGCACACGCAGCCGAAAACGGGGGGGCTTATCATTTTTGAAAACGATGCGTTTTTTCTGATTATTTTCGGTAATTACTTGCCTTTCTTCCTCGTTTCTTTCTTGCCATGTGTCTGTCGGGATTCCATCTCGGTGCGACCTATGCGCCACGTGAGGCCGAAACTTAAGTAACGGCTGTCGGTGGTGGCCTCGCTTACAGATGGGTTGTAAGGATTTATGCTGCTGCCGCCTGTTCGAACGGTGCCGAACACATCATTCACGTTAAGGAACAGTGAAAGACGACGATCGAAAAGGTCGGTGCTCACTCCGCAATCAAAAGTAAAGTAGGGATCAACTTCGGCCAGCGGGGTCTGGGTACGACTGCGATAGACGGCGTTGGCAAACAGTTGCAGTCCGTCGAACCAACTGCTCCCCGTATGTTCCCAAAGCTTTGTCCAGAAGTTGAGTCGAAACGAATAGCAGAGCATTTCGCTCTCCTGCCACATTCCGTGACGGTATTGCACGCTGTAGTAATCGTCGAAGAGGTTGGCGTACAAGCGGATGTTCATAAAATTTAGCGGACGCAGTGTGGCGTTGAGGCCTATGCCACCCTGCCTTGCAGTTCCGATGTTAGCCGTTTGGCTGAAAGCCACGATACGTCCGAAACGGTCGCAATATGCCACATCGTTGAGGGTGCCTGTGTGGTTGCGGTCGGATTTGTACCACGCACTGAGGCCGATACTGCCCAGATGGTCGAAGTATCGTTCCCAGCCCAGTTCCAAATTGTCGGCGTATCCTTTCTTCAGGTCGGGATTGCCTGTGGAATAACCGTCGTAGCCGTAAACGGTGAAACGTGTGAGTTGTGTGTCGGCGGGAGGCGTAACGTAATGTGTGTAGCTGAAAGTGAAATTGTGCATCGACTCGGTGCTGTAGCTGATGTGGACGGTCGGACTGAAAGAAAGGTAGTGTTTCCGCACGTCGCCGCTGTCGGCTCTGTCAAAATCAAGGTTATACCATGCGTTGTCTATCGACAGCGAGGCTCCGAGTGTGAGGCGGCCGAAGTGGTGCTCAACACCGGCATAAAACGAAAGTTCGTAATTGTCCTTGGTAAAAATGTAGCTGCGCAGACTGTCGGTGAGGCCGCCGTCGATGGATTCCACGTACTTTCGCTCAGGCGCAAGGCTGGCCATCACGCCGAAATCCAGTTCACCGTGCTTGTTGTACGGCAACGCAATGTCGGCAGTTATGCCATGAAACTGCGATGGGTTACGACTGGTTAGGCGACGGTCGAAATCGAGCAACGCAAGGCTGTCGTAGTTGCGCAAGTCGCTGCTGAGAGAGCGGTTACGTGTCAGCGTGCCAGTGTAGTCGAAGAAAAGCATACCGCCGAGGGTGTCGAGTTTTTTCTCCAGCATCACGCCGAAAGCGGCATCCATCATACCTCTGCCGCTACGCAGTGTCTCGTTATAGAAATAACGGCCGGGACTAGTGATAAACTCCATACGTTCGGTACGGCTGTCGGTGGCGGCACTGTCGTGCGAGGCTGTGGTCCAAAGCCAGAAATTGAGCGTGGTATTGGTGTCGGGATAATAGTCGAAATCGATACCGAAATTGCCGTTGAGGGTGCGGTGTAGGCTATGTCCTTTTGTTGATACGATGGACGAAAGCGAGCTGTCGGGCGAGAGCAGACGGCTGTCGCTACTGGCGTCGCCGCTAAAACGGTCGTAATCGCCGCTGAGGAAAAGATTAAAACGAACTTTTTCGTTGGCCCACACATAGTCCACCCACGGCCCCACCTGCGGACGGCTGTTGGCGTTGAGGCCGAGACAGAGCAGTTCGTTACGCTTCACTTTGGCGGTGGTTACAATGTTGATTACACAGTTCTGCGTGTGGTACTTAGCCGAAGGATGTGCTATCACCTCGATACGTTGCAACGTTCCGGCAGGCAGCGACTTTAGGTACTGTTTCAGCCCTTCGGCTTTTAGGTGCGACGGTTTGTCGTTTATCCAGATAGTAACCTCCGCTCCGCCGCGATATTTGATATTGCCTTCGGCATCGACTTCCACGCCCGGGGCGTTCTGCAGGGCGTCGGTGGCGTTTCCGCTCTGCACACTGGGGTCGTCGCTAACGTTGTAGAACAC
>JAEENM010000160.1 GCA_016283745.1 Bacteroidales bacterium
CGTTGATTTCGACACCGATACCGATAAATACCTCGTCCCTATAGGCGGTGGCAAGGACTCGGTGGTAACCCTCGAGGTGCTGCGCAAGGCAGGGACAGCTTTCCGTCCGCTGATAATAAACCCTCGCGGTGCCACCACCGAGTGCGCCCGCATTGCAGGTTTCGCTCCCGACGAGGTGTTCGAAATACGCCGCACCATACATCCGCGACTGCTGGAGCTCAACGTCCAGGGCTACCTCAACGGCCACACGCCTTTCTCCGCCATGCTGGCGTTCTACACCCTGCTGGCGTCGGCACTCACGGGCTATGGCAGCATCGCCCTCAGCAACGAGAACAGCGCCAACGAGGCCACGGTGATAGGCACCTCGGTGAACCACCAGTACTCCAAAAGCATCGAGTTCGAGGACGATTTCAGGCAATACGTGAAAAGCTATGTGTCGGGAAGTTTCAACTATTTCAGTTTTTTGCGGCCCCTCGCCGAATTGCAGATAGCCATGCTTTTCGCGTGCAATCCGCAGTATTTCAGTGTATTCCGTAGCTGCAACGCAGGCAGCAAACAGAATATCTGGTGCTGCAAATGTCCGAAATGCCTCTTTGCCTACATCATACTGTCGCCGTTTATAGCGCCTGCCGAGATGGAGCGTGTGTTTGGCAAGAACCTGCTCGACGAGCCTGCCATGCGTCCCTACCTCGATGAGTTGCGCGGACTTGCGCCCACCAAGCCTTTCGAGTGCGTGGGCACCATAAGCGAGGTGAACGCGGCTCTGGCAATGACAAAACGGCGTTTCTTCGCCAATGGCGGTGCGCCGCTGCTCCTTCAGGACTTCGACGGCACTTTCGACATGGCGGCACTATCCCTTTTCTGCACCGAAAACAACCTTTCGGAACCGTTGCAGACACTGCTCCGCAGCGAGGTGAAGAAGGCACAAACCGACTTCCAAAATGCGTTGGAAGGCAACGATTGACGAAAAATCGAAAAAAAAACGTATATTTGCATAATTGCATTAGATGTAAGAAATAAAGTAAGTAATTGTTTGGCAATATTTTAAAAACGTAAGAATTATGGCACACATCATCGAAGACATTTCAAGAACCTTCAACGAATACCTTTTGATTCCCGGACTTACCACCCGCGACTGCAATCCCGACGCAGTTTCGTTGCGCACACCGCTGGTGAAATTCCGCAAAGGCGAAACTCCTAAAATATCGCTGAACATACCCTTCGTTTCGGCCATAATGCAGTCGGTGTCGGACTCCAACATGGCCATCGCTCTGGCGAAAAACGGCGGTCTGTCGTTCATCTTCGGCTCGCAGAGCATCGACAGTCAGGCCGAGATGGTGCGTAAGGTGAAGAAACACAAAGCCGGTTTTGTGGTTAGCGACGCCAACCTCACCCCCGAACACACTCTGCGTGATGTGATAGAGATTAAAGAACGCACGGGATTTTCCACCATCGGCATCACCCACGACGGCACTCCCAACGGCAAGCTCCTCGGCATGGTTACCAGCCGCGACTACCGTCCCTCGCGTACACCCCTCGACACCAAAATCAAGGACATAATGACTCCTTTCGAGAAACTGGTGGTGGGCAAGGAAGGCATCAACCTCGACGAGGCCAACGACATCATCTGGGACAACAAAGTGAACGCCCTGCCTATTATCGACGACGAACAACGACTCAAATATTTCGTTTTTCGCAAGGACTACGACAACCATAAGGACAACCCCAACGAGCTGCTCGACGAGCACAAACGTCTGCTGGTGGGTGCCGGCATCAACTCGCGCGACTACGCCGAGCGTGTGCCCAAGCTAATCGAGGCCGGCGTTGACGTGCTCTGCATCGACTCCAGCGACGGTTTCTCCGAATATCAGGCCGACACCATAAAATTTATTCGCGACAACTACGGCGACACCGTGAAAGTGGGTGCCGGAAACATTGTTGACGCCGAAGGTTTCAACTACCTTGCCGAGGCAGGCGCCGATTTCATCAAAGTGGGTATCGGCGGTGGCTCCATCTGCATCACCCGCGAACAGAAAGGCATAGGCCGCGGCCAGGCTACAGCACTTATCGAAGTGGCCAAAGCCCGCGACGAGTATTTCCAGAAGACCGGCATGTATATCCCCATCTGCTCCGACGGCGGCATAGTGCAGGACTACCACATGTCGCTCGCCCTTGCCATGGGTGCCGATTTCCTGATGATGGGACGCTATTTCGCACGTTTCGACGAAAGTCCTACAAAGAAACTCCTTATCGGCGGCAACTACGTGAAAGAATACTGGGGCGAAGGCTCCAACCGCGCCCGCAACTGGCAACGCTACGACATGGGCGGCAAGACGGGCATGAAATTCGAGGAAGGCGTGGACAGCTACGTCCCTTACGCCGGAAAACTAAAGGACAACCTCGAAATAACCCTCGGCAAGATTAAATCCACCATGTGCAGCTGCGGCTCCACCACAATAGCCAAATTCAAGGAGACAGCCAAAATAACCCTCGTGTCGTCCACCAGCATCATCGAGGGCGGCGCCCACGATGTTATCCTTAAAGAGACAAAAACCAACAACTAATTTTCATTAGTTTGCAGTTTGTAGTTTTGAGTTTGCAGTTAGTAGCGGCACTTCGACAGGCTCAGTGACCGCAAAGTCCACTCGGTGCCTGAGCTTGTCGAAGGCACATCATCACAGTTCACTAACTAATCACTAATCACCCATCACTAATCACTAAAACCATGGATTACTCCGAAATAAAACTCACCATCACTCCGGTAGTGCCTTTTGCCGAGATAATTATGGCGGAGCTTGGCGATGCCGGCTACGACAGTTTTGTGGAAACGGATACTGGACTTCTGGCCTATATCCCTAAGGACCAATACGATGAGGCGGTGCTAAAGGCCGTCATCGCTTCGGTGGAGGGCTGCGAGATAACCTACGAGCTGAGCACCATCCCCGACCAGGACTGGAACGCCGCTTGGGAGAAAGAGCACCAGCCCGTTATGGTGGAGGATTTCTGCTGGATTTACGCTCCTTTCCACAGCCCCAACCCGCAGGCCGAGTACAACATACTTATAGAGCCCAAAATGTCGTTCGGCACTGCCCACCACCCAACCACCTACCTGATGTTGAAACTGCTTAACAGCGAGCCACTTGCAGGAAAGAAAGTGCTGGATATGGGAAGCGGCACGGGGGTGCTGTCCATCTTCGCCGAGAAGCGGGGCGCCGCCAGCGTGGAAGCCATCGACAACGACGAATGGGCGTACCGCAATGCCTTGGAGAACCTCGAAAACAACAACTGTCGCAATATCAAGGCGTTGCTCGGCGATGCCGCCCTGCTCACCCCCGACAAACGTTTCGACGTGGTGGTGGCCAATATCAACCGCAACATATTGCTCCGCGACATGCCCAGCTATATCTCCGTACTAGCCCCCGGCGGCACCCTGCTGCTGAGCGGTTTCTACGAACACGACATCCCCGCCATCCGCGCCAAAGCCGAAGCCTCGGGACTCGCTTTCGACCATTACGAGAGCCGTCAGGACTGGGTGGCAGTTAAATTCAGATTTCGGAACTAATTGATAATTAGTAATTAGTAGTTAGTAATTAGAAGTTGTTTTTGGATGTTCAGATAATCTGATATCTAAAAATCTGAATGTCCGAAAATCCGAATATCTGACTATCTTTCAATCCTTTCCCCGTAGGGAAATTCTCTTAATAACTAAAAGAGCGTCAACGACAAAATGCCCCAGAGGGGCTAACTCTTAATAACCCCACATGAAAAAAGAGCCAGTGGTTCTTTTGATAGCGAAGCGGAGAATGCTCCGGCATGCAGTGTGGGGGTAAAGACAAACCTACTGAAAACAGCGTCTCGGAGAGACGCGACCTTTACTTTATTAAAGCAGTCAAAAAAATTTTCTGCAAAGTGTAATATTTTCCGTACTTTTGCAATTATATATTGACTGAACATAAATTCGGAATCTCTTGACAAAAACGGAGTACAACCAATGCGTGGAACTTTGGTCGGACGAAGTCTATTACTTCGCCCTGCATTGCCACAGCAACGTGCCCGACTGTCAGGACGCAGTGCAGGAGGCTTACGCCGCACTGTGGAAAAATCTGGACAACGTTCAGTTCGAAAAAGGCAAGTCGTTCCTGCTATCAGTAACCTACCGTCAGCTGATGATGACCTTGCGGAGAAAGAAAACCGCCGAACTTAAACTGCACGACCTGCCTGTTCAAGAAAACGAATGCCGCCCCTGCGAAAACGACGACCTACGAAAAGCCTTGGATCAAGCCATGCAGCGACTGTCCGAAACTCAGAAAGCCATTCTCCAGCTCCGCGACATCGACGGCTACAGCTACAAGGAAATTGCCGAAGTGCTGAATATCAGCGAACAACAGGTGCAGGTGTACCTCTTCAGGGCAAGGGTGGCAATGCGGAAACAAATAGACAAAGATGACTTTTAAAACCGAAAACGAGATATTATGAACATAAACGACCAAAACTACGAACTTTACCTGTTCCGCTATGCGGAGGGACTGCTCACCGCCGATGAACGCAAGGATGTGGAGGCGTTCCTGCAACAGCGTCCCGAAATGCAGGAGCTGCTCTCGCTCTACGATCCCGACCTTAAAATCGAGGCGTACGACAGGGACAAAGTCGTATTTCCCCACAAAGAAAACCTAAAACACAACCATATCATCCTGTTCCCCACCTACGCCAAAATCGCCGTTGCCGCAAGTATAGCCCTGCTTTTGGCCGCGGGAGCTTTCTTTTTGACACGTAACGCAAAAACCACCGACAACCAAGTAGTTGCAACCGCTACAACACCAACCGATTCGCTATCCGTTGTCCCGGCCGACGAGCATCCTTCGGAAACTGCCGTGCCGCCAACTCGAAATACTGCAAAACCAATCCATTACGCCACTGCAACCCCGGCTATTACCCCACAGCCCACAGCCCCTGCCACCGAACCCGCCTCTGCCGAGCCTGCGCTTGTGGCGGAAGAAAGTCAACAACCGACGACGGTGGTGTCGGAACAGCTGGCGGAGGAACCTGTTGCAACGCCCAAAGCTATAACGTTTTACTCCGAGCGTGTAAGCGCTGGACAAAACGACGAATATTTTAGAAGCTATTCGGCACAAGACAACGTCATTGTAAGTGCCTCCGGCGACAAAGACATTTACGACGAAGTGGAGAAGGTTACACAAAGCATCGCCATACGGATTAAGGAGAGGATAAAAGGCTTTTTCAAGCAGGAAAAGCCCAAACAACAACCCGAAAAAGAACCCTATATCTCCGAAAACACTGAAAAACCAAAGACAAAATCCCATCCAACTATATAAACATGAAAAAAGTAAAACGAATATATAACGACATGAAAAAAATTATTGTTTTGACAGCGGTAATTCTGGCTTTTGCCACTGCTTTGGCGCAACAACCGATGCAAGGCACCACAACGACCATCGGCGGCATAACCCGCGTGTGCCTCAAAAACTGGGCCGAGGCAACAATTTGTTTCGGCAACGAGGTGGCAGTGCGCAACCAAGTCGTTGCAGGCGAGCCACTTGCCGACAAGGCGTACGACGACTATTTCACCGTAAGGGGCGACACCCTCTTTATCGGCGAACGCGACGACATACGGCAGACGTTCTACATCACCGTGCAGCTGGATTCCGCCAAGGCCGCAGAGCTTATTTTCTGCGACCACTCCGAAGGAACAGTCCATCCCAACGGCAAAAGTGCAATAAAGATTCTGGCCTGCGACGACAGCAAGGTGAACATCGGCAGGGAGTCCGACAAAACAACATCGGTCAACAACCTGAAAGTGTGGTCGTTCAACAACGCCGTGGTGAAACTTAAACCGAAAGAGGTTTCGGGCGACACAGTGTGCCTCTATTCCAGAAATGAAAGCTCCATCTACGCACGTACCGTGTCGGGAAACAACATACAGCACACGCCCAACGTGAGTCTCGGCACCAGCTACAGCGACCCCGTGGAAACGATTACCGGCAACAAGCACTGGACTGTCGATTTTTCGTGGGCTTTCAACAACTGGAGCGGAAGCCCTTTCAATCCCCTCAAGCGGTTGCCTGCGGGATACGGCATTAGCACCACTCCCACGTCGTACCAGCTGAGCGTGGGCTACCAGCTCAATATACTGCGCGATGCGTGGTATCTCAACGTTGCCCTCGGCTACGAATCGGATGTTTTTAACTTTGATTTTGACGAAATCACTACAGACGTTAATGATTTTGACGATGGTATTACCCCGCTTTCGGGTCAAAGTGACCTTTCTGTAAGATATTATATTAAAAGTCTTTCGTTGGTATCAAGATATGTAACATTGCCAATAACCATGAAATACAAGCACAAATGGTTTACCGCTTCGTTGGCGGTAATCCCGGGCATCAACTACACATCCTCAAACACAGGTTTCAAATGCACTATGAGCGAGAAATATGACCCTTATCTCTCTCTTAGAAGAGATGTTGCTGCCGACCTGAACCTGTTCAAATGCGACCTCCGGCTTTCGGTGGGTATGTGGAACCTCGTAAAGCTGTTTGTGCAGACTTCCACTGTGCCGCTGTTCAAAGACTCACCCGACGTATATCCCTTAAAATTCGGTATCACAATAGGGAGATTCTAAAGATGGAAACAAATAAGTTGTTAAATATCAAAATTTTACAAATATGAAAAAGTCAATTTTTAAAACCGTACTGCCGCTGTTGGCGGTGGCGTTGGTGGGAGTGGTTTTCGCCACCTCGTGCGAAAAAGAGAAAAAAGAAAACAATGACGGTCTCTTTCTAAAAAAAGAGATAACTATAAATTACGGCCTAAAAGGCGTACGAAACTATAATTATAATCAAGGGCTATTGAAAAGCATTGTTAATGAATTAACAATCGAAGGCTCCACTATCTCTTCGACCTTAGCCATAACCTACGACATGTATTCCAGACCTGTTAAAGCCCGGTACGACAGCGGAGACCACATTTTATTCGAATACCAAAACGGCCTGCTTCACACCCTTACATACATAATAGAACCGAACGACACCGCCATACTCACTGTAACAGGTTATGACAACAATAATATCATCACCGACATAAGCATCACGAACCCTCGCAGTACCAGTCTTACAAAGACACATTATGTCTGGGAAAACGGCGACATTGTAAAAGAAATAAGCGACACATACCAAAATGGCAGCATTATACAAAGCGACACTGCATATTATACCTACGACAATCACCCAAACGTTTACTCCCATGCACCTTTCACATCGGGCAGCGTATGTGGTGTGATGAACTCGAAACACAACCGTATCGACAACGAACACAGCTATTTCTACGACGGCGACAGGCTTATGAAAGTGATAAAAAACGGCGGCGGCGACACTGTATATTACCAATATTACTGAATATAAGCCCTGTTGTAGTGTTTTTGGAACCTTCGAATCCTTCGGACACCAATTGTAAACAAAAGAATAATTTAAAAAATCAATAAAAATATGAAAAAGTCAATTTTTAAAACCGTACTGCCGCTGTTGGCAGTGGCCTTGGTGGGATTGGTTTTCGCCACTTCGTGCGAAAAGGAGAAAGAAAAAAACGAAGATGGTTATTATACATTATGTGGTCATGTGGTGGATTTGTTAGATAACTGTAGAGGAAACGAACTTGTTGTATCTATTCCTAGCAATTTCGATATGGGTGTATATGACTCAAACTATAATAGCAATGTAATAGCCATTCCGCTTATAATACGTGCCACCAAAGTGTTTGAGGATGGTCCTGAAATGAGGGTTGACGAATTTGAATTCAACTATTTTATGGTTGATGGTTCAACACCGTTGTTTGGTGTGGGCAATGACATTGTTTTTCAGTGTAGAGATTTTATAAATCCAGAGGATAAAAAATATTTTGCCTCTCCATTTTATTGTTGGGAACCTTTAATTCCCAACATCCCCAGATATGTCGTAACAAAAGTATTGTCGGTGATTTAACAGGTGTATAGGTAGTATTAGTTTCTGATTCAATCAAAACACACTGACTCAAAGTGAAAAATATTGGTTAATAAAATAAAAATCATCAACTTATGAAAAAGTCAATTTTTAAAACCGTATTGCCGCTGTTGGCGGTGGCTTTGTTTTTCGCCACTTCGTGCGAAAAAGAGAAAGAAAGAACACCTGAACTAAGCGGTGAATTAGCATTTCTGAAAAGCATTATTGGACAAAAGCAGGGCGCAATACCATCTATGGCCAACGAAAAGGGTTTCTCAAGTACAATCAGTAATGAATACTTCATGCGGCTTTTTGTGAAAGAGGAAGATGGATTCACAAAAAAACTCATTGTTTATGCCAACGACACCAATAATAATAACGAATATGTTGTTAATGCCGAACTATATGCAAATGGAGGCGATTTCGAAGCCCGTAAGCAACTGCTCAAAAAATGGCTTGGGCAACTACGGCAGTTAATCAATTCGTCCAAAATAGTGGATGAATATTACACTTTCTCGCACGACTACAATGGCAGTAAGGTGTACTCCAGTTTAGATGAGATGTATGACGACATAGACATCGCCCAGTTTGACGAGCATATGTATTTTGCAGCCGATTGCCGCGATATAAAAGGATACCAATATAGCGTTTGTATGTGGGAGGATAGACGCGTTGGCGGTGGTAAAGATGTCTCTATGCAGATAATCAACTCAAAAATTCACGACAATTCAACCGACACTATTCCCTACACAAACACAGTGGTTGGTAAAAACGACGACATGTTGGTGATGCTTGTTGACTATATGACTTTCCGCTACATAGGCTATACCACGGTGAATGTGGCCGACAAAACTTCTTTTGGCAGTGTCATTCCTTTCCAATCCGAATACATGTCGCCGGGCGATTTCGGCTATGTGAAATTTTACTACAACGAAAAAAAGGAGAGCGACCTGCTTTTCTATGGTACTATAATTTGGTCGGGATGCGGGCGTATGGAGTACCCGACCAATCTGAAGCGCGGCAATACAGCCAGTTCTGCACCGCTTTATCCCGGCGATTCACAAATCAATTGGGTGGGTATAGCTGAAAAAACACAGAAGGACTTCTCGTATGGCCAAGAGTTGTGGAACACAATTTCCAAACGAGAGGAGTTCCAATGGTTCTACAGCCGCACCCGAAAAAAAGTGTCGGTATTTTGTTACCAGCCAAGTGTCGGTATTGGCGACCCCAACGACGCGTTTTTTGTGGTGTTTGTCGAAAATCAGTAATGTAATTGTTTTATATTAAAATGATTGAGTTATGAAAAAGTCAATTTTAAAAACAGTACTGCCACTTTTGGCGGTTGCTTTGGTGGGAGTGGTTTTCGCCACCTCGTGCGAAAAAGAACATGAGATAATAAACGCCAAAGGCTATTTTGTGCAGTTGAAAGAACCTGGAGGCCTTACAGAAATCCATGAAAGGGAAACAGCGTACTTGTTTACAGATTGTTGGCTTCCCGACTCCTCGGCACAATATCGAACTGTTTCCCATATCATTGTTGGAGACTTCGGTTGCAGTATGCCAAGAGGATACGTCAAGGGCGATACCATATTGGTGGAGACGGTGTTGGAGCAGCTCTATCCAATAGAAGGTGAAATCTGCTTTGGCACGGGACCATATTATAAATTATTGAGTATTAAAAGATTGCCTACTACACAAAGACAAAATAATCAAGAAAAAAACTTGTCAGATAAGAAATAAAATCGTAACTTTGCAGTGTCGTTTTGTTCGCTTTTGTTCAACGGACTTCGCAAAAAATCGGATAAAATGACTTGAAAAAAAGTATAAATAGAAGTCGACAAAATAGAATAGCTATGAAAAAGTCAATTTTTAAAACCGTTTTGCCGCTGTTGGCGGTGGCTTTGGTGGGAGTGGTTTTCGCCACTTCGTGCAAGAAAGGGGATAACACAGTCCACCAGCAGGGTTATGGCTTGATTGGAAAATGGAAATGGGAGATTACTTCCGGTGGTTTTTCCGGCAGGGATATTGTTACGCCGGCTTCATCGGGATACACAATGTATCTTTCGTTTGACAGAAATACTTATACTATTTTCAAGGACGGCAGAAAGTTTTTTTCTGGCGAATACAGTCTTGAACCCTCAACCGACGACAAC
>JAEENM010000161.1 GCA_016283745.1 Bacteroidales bacterium
GCGAGGGTTTATTATCAGCGGACGGAAAGCTGTCCCTGCCTTGCGCAGCACCTCGAGGGTTACCACCGAGTCCTTGCCACCGCCTATAGGGACGAGGTATTTATCGGTATCGGTGTCGAAATCAACGTGTTGCAGGGCAGTGTCGCTTTCGCAAACGATGTCCATAAAATCGTCCTGCGTGGCGGAGATGCCGTTGATGTAGAAAAACTCTCCCAAGCCGTTGAAATAGAGCTTTTTCCAAAACTCCAACTGCTGTTGCCCCATGGCGAAGGGTTTTATCACCACTTTGGGCGAACAAACGCATTTCCAATAGCTTACCAGCTCTATCATACCCATCTGGAACACCAGAGTGTCGTACTGCCGTTGCGACAGCCTGCCGAAATCGACAAACGAGCGGCTGGGGATCAGCGTCTCGGGTTCGAACACTATGTCGCTGCCGGCAGTGAAACGGTGGCGGACAAGCAGGCCGCGGTCGGTTACGGAGTGTTGGAACGACTCGTAGCAGAAAACGGGGTACTGCTGCCGTAGCTGGCGGTATTTCTCACTATTGGACATTCTTGTTTTTATAAAAAAGGGCATCCGCACGGACGCCCTTGTAATTCAATGAAAAAATCTTTTATTTAAGTGTGAAGTTTGCCTTGCCCACTTCGTTGCCGGCGTTGTAAACGGTAACGGTGTAAACGCCTGGTTCGAGGTTGGTGGCGTTGGATTTTCTCCAAATCATGGAGAAGTTGCGGCCTTGGCCGTAGAATTCCACATCCTGTTCGCAGGTGTAGAGCATGTCAACGCCGTCCATGTCAAAGGCTTTGGGTTCGTCGCCGAGGTTGGTGATGAGGTTGTTGCCTTTGGTGATGCGTGCGTAGAAAGTCTTTGTGCCTGGGTCAACAACGGTGTTGGGCAGTATTTTGCCGGAGATGTTCACGCGTTCCACGGCAGTGGCTTTGTTGGTAGTTTTGAATTTGTTGCTCTTGCCGCATTTTTTCTTTTCGGGATTGGCGGTGAGGTCGTTGATGAGCAGTGTGCGGGCGGCAACGAGTTTCTGGTTAAGTTCCGAAATTTCGTTGTTTTGGTTGGAGATTGTGCCGTTGGCGGTCTCGAGGTCGGACTGCATTTTTTCATTTTCCTCACGCAGACGGCGGTTTTCGGCTTTCAGAGCTTCGATTTCGTCGCTCAGTTCGTCGCATCTTTTCTGCAGTTCGGCAATCTGGTTTTTCAGTTTTCGGTTGGAAACACCACCGCCGTTGCCTCCGCTGATGCCGTTGCGAATCTGGGTTGCCTGAACATTGATAATGCTGTCTTTTGTCCTGATTTCGGCAGCCTTCTGTTCGTCCACGTTCTGCAGGTCTTCAAAATCGGCTTTCTTTTGGTTATAAGCCTTCATAATGCTGTCGTATTGCGACTGCAAAGTGGCCATTTCTTCCTTAGAACCACCGTTACACGAAATCATTCCTGTGGCGATAAATGCTACTGCTGCCAAGGATACAAACAATTTTTTCAGTTTCATGATAATTTTATTTTTTTATTTTCTATAAATGTTTTATTTTTGCAAAATCGATTTGCAAAGATACTATTTTTTTTTGAAATGAAAATAAAATTTATCAACGACCTGCGGGGGATATTTTTTCCGGACAGCTGTGTGTGCTGCGGCGACACTCTTTTAAGTTCTGAAAATCAGATTTGTACCGACTGTCAGCTGGGACTTCCGTTCACCGATTTTTCGCCGGTAAAGGAGAATCCTGTAGAGAAAATTTTCTGGGGCAGAGTACAGATAGAGTCCGCCACGGCCCTGCTGTCGTTTTCGAAGAAAGGCAGCGTGCAACGAATTTTGCACAGCATCAAATACAAGGACAACAAAGAACTGGGCGTGTATATGGGCCGACAGCTGGGCACGGCCCTCGCCGAGAGCCACCGTTTCGACGACGTGGACTACCTTGTGCCGGTGCCGCTGCACCCGAAAAAGTTCAAGAAACGCGGATACAACCAGAGCGAGGAGATTGCCAAAGGCATAGCCCAGAAATTCGACAGACCCGTGGTTACCGACGTGCTGATACGCACCGAGTTCACCCAGACGCAGACCAAGAAAAGCCGTTTCAGCCGATGGGAGAACGTCAGCGAGAAATTCGCCCTCGCCGAAACCGACACCTTCGCCGGAAAACACATACTCCTCATCGACGACGTGATAACTACCGGAGCCACGCTGGAATCCTGCACCCGAGCCATTCTGCAGGCCGAAGGTGCCAAGGTAAGTGTGGCGGGACTGGCCTTCGCGGGACACTGATTAATTCGGAATTCGGAATTCGGAAGTAATTGATAATTAACAATTGACAATTAACAATGTGAGCGAAGCGAACATAAAAATTTACAAGATTAAAAAGATTTCACGAGCCGAAGGCGAGTAGGAGAAAACAAAAAAAAGATTTACAGAAACAAAATCACAAAAATGAGCAACGTAAAAATCACCGCCATACGCAAGGCAAGCTACAACGACCTGTCGGCCTTGTACGAAAACCCGATAGAACACACCTGCGACGTGTGCGAGGGACAGACGTGGATTTCCCTCAACGGCCAAAAGCCCGAAAACCTGTGCGACAGCGCTTGGGAGAGCATGCAGTGGTTTGTGCAGGAGCTGGACGCTGGACGCGGCAATTTCTACGACGGCTGGATGAAAAACCCCTACAGCGCCATGATAAGCTGCAACGACGGCTTCCGCCCGGTCAGCTTCCTTATCGAACGAATTGAAAATTGAAAGTTTTTAGATATTCCGATGTTCCGATATTCAGATAATCGGACAATCTGAAAATCTGTCAATCTGAAAATCTTCAAAGTTGCGGCACTTCGACAGGCTCAGTGACCGCACCCGCCACATCGCCAACGAACTAAATTCCGAAATCTGAAATCCGAAATCCGAATTAAAAAAAATCGTATCTTTGCACCAAATTATCCACCAACGGAAAACGATATGAAAAAGTCCCTCATCCTCGCCGTCAGTGCCGTTTTAGCGATAGCGGCCGCCGTTTTTTCGGGTAACGCAAACGCCCAAAAGACAGATTATTCCACCCTGTGGAAGACCGTCAACAACAACCTCAACAAAAACCTGCCGGAATCGGCGGAGAAAACCCTGAACGCCATCGAGCAGAAGGCCATTAAGGAGAAAAACCAGAACCAGCAGCTGAAAGCCATCGTTTACATGCAACGGGTTTTCAAACTAAAAAACGACGACGACGAAAACTACATCCCCACGACGATAGCCTACGCCGAATCGAAACTGGGACAGCTCGACGCCACGCACAAAGCCCTGCTCCACTCTGAGATTGCCGCCGCTTACGCCACCTACCTCGACAATAACAGATGGCGTATCGATTACAACAAAACCATCGAAGGCGACATAAGCAAAGTGGAGATGAAATACTGGGACAAAGCCACTTTCCAAGCACGCATCAACTACCACTACGACGAGGCTCTGAAAGACGTGGAGACCCTGAAAAACGCCAAAACCACCGACTATACCGAGATTTATAAAGACAGAACTCTGAAAAACAAGAATTTTCAGCAACACCTCGACTACGAGGCCACGTTGTTCGAATTCCTGTTCCACCGTGCCGCCAATTACTACAAAGAGGTGGCCACTGCCGACGACACCGAGGGCGACACCAACCTGTGGTGGCTTCCCGCCAAGGACTTTGCCAACGCCGACCTCGGAAACTACGACAACCCACTCACCAAATGTCTTAAAATTTTCCAACAGCTTATTGCCTACAACCTCGAGCAGGGCAAAAAGGATGTGCTGCTCTACAACGACGTACGTCGCTACGAGTTTGTCAACGGCATTCTGAAGAACGAAAGCCGCTATATCTCCGCCCTCGAACGCCTGAAAGCCGAAAACAGCGATAACCCGCTCTCCACCGAAATCAGCTACAGCATAGCCTATTCCCTTTGCAAACAAATCATCAACTACAAGGACGACAGCGCCTACCACGACAACTACCGCAAAGCAATAGCCATCTGCGACGAGGCCATAGCCAAATTCCCGACCTCGTTCGGTGCCAAACTATGCAGAAGTTTGAAAGAAATGATAGAAACTCCGTCGGTGGGTATTGAAATTTACAACGTGCAACTGCCCGGAGAGCCCATTCCCGCCGTGCTTACATACCGCAACATCACCAGACCATACTACAGAATTATCAAAGTAACTGAGAAAGATGAGAAAAGATTTGACAATCTAAAAGGCGACAAATTTATACAAGAGCTGAAAAACATGCCAGCCGTAGTGGAAAAGGAGTTGTCGCTGCCCGCCGAGACAGACTACTGCGAGCACAGCACCCTCATAGCCCTGCCGCCCTTGGAGAAAGGCTTATACTACATATTGGCAAGCACCGAAAAGGGTACTTTATTCAGCAAGGATAACTACTCCTTTACTTCGTTCCAAGTATCGGGACTTGCCTATATCTGCGACGAACAAGTGGGGAAAAAGGTCATCACCACCCTCGACCGCAAGACGGGGAAACCCGTAGGGGGCGTAACCGTGGAACTACAGACCGAAAGATATGATTACAAATCAAATTCTTACAAAAAAAATATTATCGCCACTGCCATTACCGATGCCAAAGGAAAAGCAGTGATAAACCACAAGGATGTCAAGGATGAAGGATGGGGTATGTCAATCGACCTGCGCAAAGGCGACGACAAATTGCTTAATAGCGATGGAGATAGGTTCCGTCCAGACAATACCGAATCCATTGGACATTTCTCATCCGTAATTTTCACCGACAGGGCTATCTACCGTCCCGGACAAACCGTTCAGTACCACGGTGTTGTTGTGTTCGTAAAAGACGGATATATAGATTTGGCCGTCAATTACAACGACACTATCGTATTTTTAGACGCCAATTTCCAGAGAATAGCCTCCACTCCTTTCACCACCGACGAATACGGCTCGTTCAGCGGCTCTTTCGTCATCCCCACCGACAGGATGAACGGCAGATATTCACTTGAGATAAGAAAAACTCCCGAAGGGAAGGATATCCGTGTGGAGGAATACAAACGTCCCACCTTCGAGGTAACTTTCGAAAAGCCTAAGGAGCAATACAAACTGGGGCAGGATGTTACCGTGCACGGCGATGTGAAAGCCCTTGCCGGTTTCGGCTTGGACGATGTGGAATACAGTTACCGTGTGGAACGCAAGACCTATTTCCCATGGAAATGTTTCTGGTGGAACTACCCCGAAGTAGCCCTAGTGGGCGATCAGGTGGCTCACGGCAAAGCCCGCACCGACGAAAACGGCAAGTTCGACATCACCTTCAACCTCAAGCCTGCGCGCAACATCGCCAAGGAGCTGCAGCCACTGTTCTTATACGATATAGAGGTTACGGCCACCAGCCGTCAGGGCGAGACACGCACCGGAACCTACACCATACGTGCCGGATACAACGAGATAGCCATCAGCACCGACCTGCCCTCGGAGATAGAGAAATCCGACCTCGGCAAATACAAAATAAGCGTGAGCAACCTCAGCTACCAGCCGGCCAAAAGCCGTATCTCGCGCAAAATTTACCGCTACAACGACGAGCGCAAGATAAGCTATTTCGCCACAATGGACGCAAGAACGAAACTCGACCGCCAGACGCTTTCCGACAAGGAGATGGACGAGCTGTTCCCCTTCTACAGTTTCTACGACAAAACGGAAAAGACTTTGGTAGATGATACGGAGATTTTTGTGGACGACAGCGCCGCTTTCTACGACGGCAAAACGCTGAAACCTGGCAAATACATTGTCGAGCTTCGCAGCCTTGACGATCCCTTGGCCGTGGCCTCAAAAGAGTTCGTGGTTTACGACGGCGGCGGCAAAGCCATGCCATTCACCACAATGATTTGGGCGAAAACCGACAAATACACCGCACAACCCGGCGAGAAGATAAAACTTTACGTCGGCAGCTCCGCCAACGACGTGGAAGTTTTGGTGCGGCTGATGAACGAACATGGTGTACATCTCGAAAAGAAAATAACCCTTAGCAACAGCGTGCAGACAATCTCCTACACCGTTGAAGAACAAGACCGTGGCTCTCTGAAGTGGGAGATGGTTTTGGTGAAAGAAAACGCCAACATCTCAGAAACAAAATACGTAATGGTACCTTTCGACAACTACCAGCTTAACGTAAAACTCGCCACCATGCGCGACAAACTGAGTCCCGGTGCCGAAGAGACCTGGGAGGTAAAGGTGTGCGACTACAAAAACAATCCTGCCAAAGCCGCACTGCTTGCAGGCATGTACGACGCCTCGCTGGACATGTTCGCCCAAAACATCTGGTATCTGAATCTTAAGCCGTCTATAAGAAGTTTCAATATTTATTTCACCACCGACAAGCACATAGTCAGAAAACTTTCTACTAATTACAATTCGGAAGACATTATATATCAATATTTTGTGCTTTTCAACTACAGTATGCCCTCCGACTGGCCGTTCTTCGATTTCGCTTACATAAGCCCCGCTCTCTATAGAGGGAGAAACTCTAAAGGTGTCACAGAATTGGAGGTGGTTGAAGCTAATATGGAATTGGAGGATGTCCAAGAAGAACTCGCTACTATTCACGTAGTTTCAAACAAGGTCCCCCTTATCGACAAAGGAAGTCCCGAGGGGGGAAAACGTATGTCCGCGAAAGAAATGGCACCGAAGTCCGCCGTATCCGGAATAGTGGTTGACGACGATTATTCCCTAGCTCCCGAGCCCGCCAAGCCCGCCATGCGCGAGAATTTTAACGAAACGGCTTTCTTCTTCCCCAACCTGCGCACCGACGACGACGGCAGCGCCACCTTCAGTTTCACCATGCCCGACGCCCTCACACGCTGGCGCCTTATGCTCCTTGCCTACACCAAAGGACTTCAAACGGGTAGCAGGGAATACACTTTCACCACGTCGAAACCCATGATGATAATGTCCGACCTGCCGCGCTATATGTACGCCGGCGACACGCTGTGGCTTGTGGCCAACGTCGTCAACACCGGCGACGAGGCCGTTACGCCCACCGCCAGACTCGAAATCTTCGACGCCACCACCATACAGCCCGTAAACCTGCTACTCTCGCCCGCCGACATTGCCATGGAGCAGATTATGCCCGGCCGTAGCAAGGAGGTACGCTGGCAGGTGGCCGCCAAACACGACCTCAGCCTCTTGGCTTTCCGTTTCACCGCCTATGCAGACAATTTCAGCGATGCGGAGCAGCGACTGATGCCGGTGCTCAACAGCGAAGTGTTTATGACACAGACACTTCCCATTACTGTAAAGGCCGAAACGGAGCAGACCTTGGATTTCGACGCCATAGCCAACCCCGCCTCCAACGAACGCGACTACAGCCTTACACTCAACTTCAGCACCAACCCCGTGTGGTACGCCGTGCAGTCGCTGCCCTACCTTGCCAGCACCAAGACCGACCGCGCCGAAAACGCTTTCTACGTGTTCTACGCCAACACCCTTGCGTCGCACATAGCAAGCAAAATCCCCAACCTGCTCGGTTATATCAAAAAATGGCAGATCGAGACACCCGACGCACTGCTTTCGCAACTGGAGAAAGACCAAGAGCTCAAGGCCATAATGCTGCAGGAAACGCCGTGGGTGATCGAGGCCAAAAGCGAGAGTGAGCAACGCAGCCGGATAGCCGCACTTTTCGACCTCAACACCATCGAACGGCAGCAGAGCAACGCACTGAAACTCATCCAAGACAAGCAGAAATACAACGGCGGCTGGCCATGGATGGAGGGGATGCCCGAAAGTCCCTACATCACCACATACATACTGAAAGGGTTCGGCAAACTGAAAACCATGGGTGCATGGGAGTCGCTGGACAAAGATGGAAAGAACAATGCAAAAGACATCTGCAACAGAGCCGTGCGTTTCCTCGAACGCGAGGTGGCGGAGAGTTACCGTTATATGAAAAAACACAGCAACGGCAAGGACTGGCCCATTGGCTCCACCACCCTCGCCGAGCTATACGCCCTCAGTTTCTTCGACGCACAGAACTCCGACAATGACTTCGCCACCGCCAAGAAGTACTACCTCGGCAGTCTGGCCAAGGAGTGGACATCGTTCAACTTCAACCAACGCTCGCAGGCCGCGGTGCTGCTTTGGCGCAACGGCAAAAAGGACATCGCCAAGCTGATGATTCAGTCGTTTAAAGAGTGTGCCCAAAAGAACGAGCAGACGGGCATGTACTGGCCTAAGAAATACTTCAGTTTCGAGTCGCACATAGCCACCCACGCCAACATAATGGCCGCCTTTGCGGAGATCGACAACGACGACGCCCTGCTCGACCAGCTGCGGGTGTGGCTGCTTACGCAGAAACAGACCAACCGCTGGGAGAACAGCTCCTCCACCGCCGACGCCATCTACGCCCTGCTTATGCGCGGCAGCGACTGGCTCGACGAGGGCAAGGAGGTAACACTGCGTTTCGGCAACACCCCCGTAAGCACCGACGGCGGAGTGGCAGGCACGGGCTTCGTGCAACGCCGCTGGAACGCCGACGAGGTGACGCCGGAGATACGGCACCTTACGGTGAACAACCCCACCAAACACCTTGTGTGGGGCGGCCTGTTCCGGCAGTATTTCGTCCCCGTGGACGAGGTAAAGAGCGACGAGTCGGGATTTACCATCCGTCGCGAGCTGTTTGTGGAAAAGGTTACCGACAAAGGCAAAGTGCTTGTGCCTTCGACAGGCTCAGGCACCGCGCCTATCAAAGTCGGCGACAAGGTTACGGTGAAAATCACTTTCACCAACGAGCAAGACATGAGTTTTGTGTTTGTGAAAGACCTCCGCGCGGCAGGCTTCGAGCCTACCGAGCAGGTTTCGCGCTACCGCTACAACGACGGCATGAGCTACTACCAGTCCAACACCGACTCAGATATGGAGTTCTTTATAGAGTTCCTGCCCAAAGGCACGCACCAGCTGGAATACAGCATGTTCGTCACCAAGGAAGGCCTTTTGAACAACGGCTATGCACTCATCCAATGCCAGTACGCACCGGAATTCAGCGCCTACTCCAACGGAATGAAGGTGAGAGTTGGAAATTGAAAGTTGAAAATTGAAATTATGAGGAACATTTGTGAATTCTATTTTTTTCTGCCAAAGGCAGAAGTAATTCATAAGATATATAAGATTTCGCGAGCCGAAGGCGAGCAGGAGAATAAATAAATGTAAATTGCTTTTTTTTGCCAAACCAATTCTTTATCAAAACTTGCTAACCATTAACAACCAGTATTTTACAAAATTATGCAAAATGAATAATTTGATTTAAATAAAAACCGACATGAACAAAAATGTCTTTAGTCTTTTTATTACGGCTTTGATGGTGATTTTTTGCAATGTGCTCCAGGCGCAGGGGCATATTGTCGGACACGTTTGGACGCCAGACCAAGGAGTGTTCAAAGGCGCATTGATAACGTTGTTGAATGCAGAGGATTCTACCTATGTATGTTCGACAACAAGCGTTGAAGATGGAGAATTCACATTAACAGTCCCCAATATTTCCGACAAAAAAGAATACTTGTTGAGTATAACCGCAAACGGGTATTGGGAAAGACAGATATATATTGATACAGACTTCGTTAGGTCGATTGTTTTAGCATACAAACTTGAACATTTTCCAAACATCCCTCTATCTATCAAACTGGTTCCCTTAGGACAGTCCTTCCCCGATGAGGAAGAAGAGGAAGAAAACAAAGGTCACTTAGCTGGTATAATTATTGACACATATAGCGAAAAAACGCTAAACGGAGCTAAAGTTACTTTGTTTAAAGAGGAGGATTCTTCGTATGTATGCTCCGTTACAAGCGACGAAAACGGGGAGTTTGGATTGTCAATACCGCTATTCGACCCAAAAGATAGGCATCGGTACCTTATTTTACATTATTTGCACATCGAGGCGGAAGGTTATAAAACGTTCAACATTCGTGTGGATTGTAGCATGATTTTAGAATTTCAATCCAGCCTGCCACATCATCCCACTACTTTTAGGATGACACCAAATAAAAATGAAACTCCAGAAAAAACAATAAGATAACCCACAAAAAAACAACTGTATGACAAAAGAAGAACTATTGCTAAAACTGTCAGAAATAGATCCGAAAAGGGCTTGAAAATGATTAAATAACATAAACGCTATTGCTATGAAACAATTATTCACCAACAACAAACAGGAGTACCCGCCTATGCATACGGGAAATACAAAAAAAATATTTGCCACTAAGGCTTTGCTATGCATAGCTCTGCTGTTTTCAAGTCATTATATGCTTGGACAAAATGCCTTCGATAACAACCTTGTCCGTTACACCGACAGCTTAGGAGAAGTGTTCCTTGATATGCCTTTGCTCACTCTACCGTCGCAATCGCAGGCATACAACACAACGGGAGGATTCTTCCAATCCTATATGAATCCCGGCTTGGAGAACAGCCTCTCTTATTCAGCAGATTTATATACGGCCGCCCATTTCGGACTGAAAAAAGCCATACGTTTCAAAAACAGCACCTTTTGGCAGATATTCACACAACGGTTGGCTATCAGCGTATTCGACGTTATGGTAATGCAGATGCCTTTGGGCGTATCGTGGCTGCATGAGGAGTACCACCGTGGAGTAATGACAAAATACGGGGTCAATAGTTTCAACGAGGTGTTGCTGTTACAGCTCGGCTCCAGCACAATTGCCGTTAGCCACGAAACCGACGAGGATATGGCCATGCTCTGCGACAAGCACCATGCCGATTTCGTCCGTCTGATGAGTGCCGGTCACGAGGCTGTTGTGGATCTAAATCGCAACTTACAGTCTAACGGATTTTTCTACCACCAAAACCTCGACAACGAGGTGCTTTACTGGATGAACAACATCCAAAACATCCTATATCTGATGACCTGCGCCAACGGCACCGGCGAAGAGAATATGGCAGAACGCAACATGGTGGAAAACACTATAGAATCTAGAGACTTCACAGGATTGGACATGAACGCTTGGATACACGCCCTGTGCAACCCCGACCTGCCATACTCAGCACGTGGGACACATCCCAGCGGCGTGGGCATAAATCGCTACATTTCTTACAATGATATATCTGACGAGGGCAAAGAATATCTGCACCGTCAAGTGGGATTGGATGTGCTTAATTTCATATCACCCATGATGTTCGGATTCTCGCGTTTCCGCTTGGCACAAACGGAGCAGGGAATATATTACGGCAACTTTGCCTTCCGCCACTACCTTACTGCTTTCGGCAGCGATGCCGCACTCGACCTTTACCTACAAGCACCCAAATTCAACGCCTATGCCACATTGCACGGCTACAGCAACTACAAACACCATTTCGGAGGTCTGGAGATAGGTCTGGTGGATTTTCCACTACTCGACAACCGTATGCACATAGGCGGTACCCTAATGGGATGGTTGCAACCCAAAGAGATGTTGTTCAACACTGCCACAGGAACAATAGGTGGTCTTGTGAAAGCTCGCCTAAGTTACCACAGCCGTTTTCTCGACCCCTACGCCGAATTCGGTTGGAAAAGCAAAGGCTGGGTGGCAGGCAACGCCAACCTTGACAACGGTTTCTTCATGCGTGCCGGTCTCCGCTGGATCTTAAACTGATAAAAACTCAATAATCATGGACCAACAACCTATCCTTAAAGACCACAAAAAACAGGAGTTCCCGCCTATGCATACGGGAAATACAAAAAAAATATTTGCCACTAAGGCTTTGCTATGCATAGCTCTGCTGTTTTCAAGTCATTATATGCTTGGACAGAAAGCCTCGACAAACTTTCAGGATTTCTACAAAAGGTTCGAAACAGATTGTGACTATCAGCAGTCGCATGTCGCCCTTCCGATAACATCCGTAGTACTGAACGACATTGACATAAACGACAATGAAATATTCGACACTCTGACAATTGACGAATGGAAGTGCGAGAAAAACTTCTCCTCTTTTGAAAAGACTTTCGAGAGCGTCTCGAAAAATGTTTGGCGCGTTGTGTATGGCATTCCAGAAACCGGTTTCAGAGTGGAGTATTTTTTTGTGTTGAAAAAGGACGAATGGTATCTGAACCGAATAGTTGACCTAAGTTTATAAAACACACTACATCACATGGAACAACAACCTATCCTCAACGAACACAACAAACAGGAATACCCGCCGATTGATATACAACATATTATAGACTTTTGCGTTATTATATAAAAGCGATTGATTATGACAAAAATAATGAGTACGGGCAATGAAACAAGTCTCCCCGGCAATTTCATTCAAGAAATAAAGCAGCTGGTAGCTCGTGGTAGGCAAGAAGCGTATGCGGCAGTAAATCAAGCAATGGTAAACGCATACTGGCAGATAGGCCGTCGCATCGTGGAAGAAGAGCAGAATGGCTCCACACGTGCAAACTATGGGAAACAGATTCTTAAACAACTGTCGGCCGCACTCACAGAAGAATTTGGAAAAGGTTTCTCTGTGCAAAATCTATACTACTTCCGGCAATTTTATCTTACGTTCCCCGAAATATTCCACACGCCATGTGGAATTTTGACTTGGTCGCATTATCGTCGTCTTTTGAGTGTAACAGACCCACAAGCCCGCGAATGGTATGCAAAGGAGGCCGCCGAGCAGATGTGGAGTTACGCCACGTTGAATCGCAATATCCAAATACATACTAAATAACATTATCCCTCTTGAAAGAAATAAAAACAAGGAATAACACCTATGGAAAACATCACAAACATCAAACAGAACACAACTATTGTCGGCACTTCGAAAGTATGCCGACTAACAGCATTTTTCGCCACGATGCTGGTTTTGTTTTTGTCGGCGGCCGCACAGGACAGGATGATTCCATCCAGAATTAGAACTGGCGGTAACTTACGTGGCTACGAGACTGCCTTGTTCAAATACTTCGATGTCTGGAATGCGACGGGTTTCGCTTATCTCGTGGAACCTTCGTTCTCTCCCGAATATTGCCTTACATACGATTACAAATCAAAATCGTTGTTGTTGAAAAAGGCGACAAAAAACATCTGGTATGCCAAAGAATGGTATAAGGATGAACTTGGGGAACCAAGCAGAGAAATAGCTGTTGCCATTTATCGGTTGGCGGTAAGCGACAGTCTGGCAGACTCGTTGAAGGCATTGATTGGTTCGGCTGTTATTACATCTTCTTTTATGGGAGATACTGTATTCGGCGGCGACGGTGTAACATACAACTTCATCATACGACCAAGTTTTGCAATGATAGCCCAATGTTGGTCACCAAAAGCCCATACCAACTGCGGACAGGCAGTGGCAATTATGGAAAAACTTTGCAAAGCCGTCGAAGCAGGGAACAACAAGGATGCGGAAAGTCAAATAAACGAAATAATAAGAGTGACGAATATATTTAGAAGTTTTTATCCCGCCGGTTTTCATCAGGAAAGATTTTTTTGGTAGAATCGACAATTTAATTAAATAAATAATGGAACAGCAACCCATCCTTAACGACCACAATAAGCAGGAGCACCCGCCGATGCATACGGGTGGGTTGAACGCACACTTAAAACAACACGTGGTATTTCTTCTATTTGCTTTTATTATTTGCTTGTTTTTCTGTAGTTGTACCGCTTCTTTTAGATTGCACGAAAGTGAGAATGCTTATTTGCATGATGACTCCTATTATACGGACACCGTCACCAATGTTACTATGCCAATGGACAGCATAAATCGTGTTCTCCCTATTAATATAAGGTCTTATTTTTCAACCATATATTTGAAGTATAGGCAATATAAGGGACTCTATTATGTTAAAGATTCGGTCAATGCATTTTGCATAATAGGCCATATTGAACAAGAAAAAAGGCATCGTACAGGTCCTGTCCGCTACAATAAGTGCACATTGAAAAACATTCTTATCATAGTTAATGACAAGGACACATTGTCCTGGAAGATTGAGAGTGTTTCGGCGGCTACGTATGATACAAATTCAATTGGCCGCAAACGCACTAACTATACAATTGAATCTCTTCCGTGGTTGGTGCCTGTGAGTGGACAGGATACCAACTGGTGCTTCAGTTTTGACGCATGGACAGAACATATTGACATCAAGAAAGTCAGGAAACTCAGATTGGAAGTGACATTTCAATTCGACAATATTATTGTCACTCGCATCATAAGGGCAAAACGTCATTTCCATCTGTGGCTAGAACCACGGCAAGGATTTAAGTGGTATGGCCCCGAAAGTGTAGATTTAAGTACTATAATACTATAAATAATGAACCAACAACCTATCCTTAAAGACCACAACAAACAGGAGTACCCGCCGATGCATACGGCGGAAAAGAAAACATCTTTAATAAGAAGGGGTATAGTATATTTACTTCTATCGTTGATTGCCACTAATGCATCTGCCCAAGACAGGATGTTCCCGTCAAAAGTATATGCCGATGAAGTGCTTCGAGGATATGAAACAGCGTTATTTGACTACTTTAACATTAGCAAGGCTAATAAATTTGCCTGCCTTGTCAAACCCTCCTATCATGGAGAGTATTGTCTTTCTTATAATCAGAGAGACAATTTGTTGATATTAAAACGGGCAAAAAAGAACATTTGGTCTGAACAGGGATGGACTTATCCGCTCGACAGCCAATTAAGAAATCCTGGCAAAAAAGT
>JAEENM010000162.1 GCA_016283745.1 Bacteroidales bacterium
GAACTCGACGAGGATCCGCTGCTACGATACGACGATCCGCTGGAGCTGTGCGAAGGCGAGCTGCTACGGTACGACGATCCGCTGCTCGAAGGCGAACTGCTACGCGACGAGCTGCTGCTACGATACGACGAGTTGTTGGAACTGCTCGAAGGTGTGCTCAAACGGGTGGAGCTGTTGCGGCTCGACGAGGACGAAGTGCTGGGAGTGGAGCTGCTACGATAGTTCGAAGAACTGCTGCTGCCGGTGTTCACCCTTGTCGAAGTGCTCGACTCGGAACGTGTCGGTGTTGTGTACTGGCTGTTGCGTGTGCTGGTGGCCTCGCTGGGACGAGAGTATCTCGAAGAGCCCGACACTGTGGAGCTTTCGCGGGTTGTAGTGCCGCCGTTGTAGCGTGTGCTGGTGTTATTGTTGGTAGTGGTGCTTGTGCCGAATCTGCTATTTGTAGTTGTACCTTCGGTGTTGCGGGAGTTGCCGGTGGTTGTTGTGCCACGGCTGTTGGTTGTGGTGGATGTGCCGCCGTTGTAGCGCGAGTTGCCGTTGTTGGTGGTTGTGGTGGTAGCGGTGCCACGGGAGTTGGTGGTAGTTGTAGTGTTACTGTTTCCACGTGCGTTGGTGGTCTGTCCGCCACGGTTGTTGTTGTTTGTGTAACGGCTGTTGGTGTTCTGGTTGGTGCGGGCGTTCACATCCACGCCATAGCGGCGCGAAGTAGTGGTTGTGCCGCGGGTGTTGGTAGCCGAAGAGCGCGATGCCGAGAACGAGTTGCTGCCTGTACGTGCAAGGTTAGATGTGTATCTTGCCGAGCTGTTGCGGTTCTGAGCTTCGTATTTCATTCCGAAGTTATTATTATTACGGGCGTTGCTTTGCGGTGCCACACGTCCCATGGTGCGGTTGGTGCTGCGACCAGTGCCGATGTAGCGTGCCGAGCCGTAGTTGCGGTTGCCGTAGTAGAACGAGCCGCGGTCGTAGCTGTTGTAGTAGTGGTGGCTGTTCCAAGCATAGTGGTGGTGGTTGAAACCGCCATAGTAGGGATGATGGTGGTGGTGGTGGGCATAGTGGTGATGGTGGTGGTGCGGATACCAGTAGTGGTGGTGGTAGTAGTGAGGACGATACCAGTACCAGTCGTAGTACGGGTCGTAGCCCCAGCCCCATGCTATACCGTAGCCGCCGTAGTAGTACGGACGGTAGTAATATGTGGGATACCACCAAGTATAGCCCAGATAGATGCTAACTCCCCAATAGTCGGGATTGTAGGTGTACCAATACATATTGGTGTAGTAGTCGTCGTAATATCCTGCTCCGACCATAGGTCTGTAGAAACGACGCAGACGTGCGGTGTAAGCGTAGTCGTAATAGTCTTCGTCGCTGTAAACAACGGTGGTGACAACACGCTTGGGAGTGGCCTGTTCGGGTTCTTCGCCTCTAAGGACAACTGTTACGTTTTCCTCTTTCAAAGAATCGTCGACAGCCACAGACTGCTGTTGCACACCTGTGTAGTTGGAACTGTTTTTTTGTCCATTTTTGGTGGGAGAATAGTAAGTTTCGTCGTAAACTTGTGCCGTGGCAGATGCCGCAAAGGCAAAAAGCGCCACAAAAGTTACAACATTCAACATGCTGAATAACAGCGTTCTTACATTAGTTTTCATCGTTTATTCCTCCATTAAGTTTAATTTATTTGCAATATTTTTGTAACTTTGCAATTGCAAAACTTTCGGCAAAAATACAAAATATTTTTGAATTAGAAGGAATTATTTGAAACAAATTTGATTATTTAACAAAGTTTATAATGGCAAAAGATTTCGTAAAACGCTCCGAGAATTATTCGGAATGGTACAATGAGCTGGTTACCCGCGCCGACTTAGCCGAGACTTCGGCAGTGCGCGGATGTATGGTTATCAAACCTTATGGTTACGCAATTTGGGAGAAGATGCACGACGCTCTGGACAAGATGTTCAAGGATACCGGACATGTGAACGCCTATTTCCCCCTGTTTATACCCAAGTCATTCATGTGCCGCGAGGCCGAGCACGTGGAGGGTTTCGCCAAGGAGTGCGCCGTGGTTACGCACTACCGCCTTAAAAACGACCCCGACGGCAACGGCGTGGTTGTGGACCCCGACGCCCGACTGGAAGAGGAACTGATTGTCCGCCCCACCTCGGAGACTATCATCTGGAACACCTACCGCAACTGGATTAAGTCGTACCGCGACCTGCCTATCCTGTGCAACCAATGGGCCAACGTGGTACGCTGGGAGATGCGCACACGTATGTTCCTACGCACAGCAGAATTTCTTTGGCAGGAAGGCCATACAGCACACGCCACCAAAGAGGAGGCCGTGGAAGAGGCCAAACGTATGCTCGAAGTATATGCCGACTTTGCCGAAAACTGGATGGCAATGCCCGTTACCAAAGGCGTGAAATCGCCCAACGAACGCTTCGCCGGCGCGCTGGACACCTACTGCATAGAGGCTATGATGCAGGACGGCAAAGCCCTTCAGGCAGGCACCTCGCATTTCCTCGGACAGAATTTCGCCAAGGCTTTCGACGTTAAGTTCCTGAGCAACGAAAACCAGCTGGAATACGTGTGGGCCACCTCGTGGGGCGTGTCCACCCGACTGATGGGCGCCCTTATCATGACCCACTCCGACGACAACGGCCTTGTGCTGCCGCCGAAGCTGGCTCCCACCCAGGTAGTCATCATACCCATCTACAAAACCCCCGACCAGCTGCCCACCATCTCCGAAAAGGCTCTGGAGATAAAACGCAAGCTGGAGGCCATGGGCATCAGCGTGAAATACGACGACCGCGACTCCTTCAAACCGGGCTGGAAATTCAACGAATACGAGTTCAAGGGCGTGCCCGTGCGCATAGCCATCGGTCCCCGCGACCTTGAGCAAGGCACCGCCGAAATCTGTCGCCGCGACACCCTCGAAAAAGCATCCTGTCCGCTCGACGGCATCGAAAACCGCGTGAAAGACCTTCTGGACGAGATACAGAAAAACCTTTTCCAGAAAGCCGCCGACTACCGTGCCGCCAACACCCGCAAGGCCGACACTTGGGAAGAGTTCAAAGAAATCCTCGACAGCAAGGGCGGTTTCATCCTCGCCCACTGGGACGGCACCACCGAGACCGAGGAACGTATCAAGGAAGAGACCAAGGCCACCATACGCTGCATCCCCTTCGACGCTGTGGAGGAGGAGGGCAAGTGCATCTACTCCGGCAAGCCCAGCCACCGCAGGGTGATATTTGCAAGAGCATACTAGTTCGGAGTTCGGAATGCGGAGTTCGGAACTATTGGTCAAAGGTCGAAAGTCGAAGGTCGAAGGTCAAAAGTCAAAGGACCAATGAATAATGAACAATGAACAATTTTTGTGCAAACCGAACACAGCAGCCAAATTTATTTGGATGATGTAGAGGTGCAGCCAAAAATCACGCATAAGCGAAGCGGTTGCGTAATTGACAATGAACAATTGACAATACATTTCTCCGCCTGCGGCTATCGAATCATTCACTGAATGATTCTTCATCCCCGTAGGGGATGCCTCTTAATAGGATATAAAAAACAAGACCAAAACGATACCCCGTAGGGGTTCTCTTATAACAATTACGGATTGTGCGGATGATATGGGTTTTCGGGTGATAACAAATGTAGAGACGTGATTTTTGCGTCTCTTTTTTTTGCTATTTTTTCTTGAAACGAATAAACTCATGTTTCGGACGCACCATCTCTACCACTCTCTCCTCTGTCTCATCGTCGTAATATAGAAACCACGCCGTGTCCATCTGTGAAATAAAACGTGCATTGCCATATCCCCTATGTTCAAGGACAAATGTGCCGTCGGAATAAGTGAGATACCAAAAAACCACATCTTTGTGATTGTGATTGGTGGTGTCAAAATACTCACGGCCGAAACCCGACTCATCAAAGCCAAACTGCACTAAACTTTTGGGCGGTTGTCCGTTTGCCAAGCGGTATTCCTCTATCTGTGGTGCAGCACGCAGGCACATGTCTTTAAAAAGCTTTACATGGCAACTAAATTCATAGCCAATACACCAGATGTCCATCCAAAACTCAAGCACTATTAAAATCATCAGCGGTGCAAAAACGAGCATGCTCCCCAGCAACGACTGCCGGTGCAAACGTTTGTAAGCACTGCTGTGCGTGATATTTTCAAACTTTCTTTTCACCCTGCAAAGATACGATTTTTTTAGGATTTGGCAAAACAGTGAGTAAAAAACAAACACCTCCGAGTTCCGCCCTCCGAACTACTCAAAAATCTCGAAAATCGAGCCTTGGGGCACGTCGGCGACGAAACTCATAGGCTCCTTGAGCACGGGATGCACAAACTCCACACGGCGGGCGTGCAGACTTATCGAAGCGTCGGGGTTGGAACGGGGAAAGCCGTATTTCAAGTCGCCTTTGATGGGGCACCCCATGCCCGCCAGCTGCGCACGAATCTGATGGTGTCGGCCTGTCTGCAGGTCCACCTCCAGCAGGTAATATCCCCCGCTGCTCTGCGCCAACGTGCGGTAATGCAGTATCGCCTCCTTGGCTCCGCTAGTGCCGGCTTTCACCACATACGACTTGTTCTGCTTTTCATTACGCAGAAGGTAGTCGGTGAGGGTGTCCTCGGGCTTGGGCGGGGCGTTTTTTACCACAGCCCAGTAGGTCTTGCGTATCTCGTGATGTTTTATCTGCTCGTTGAGGCGCGACAGGGCTTTGCTCGTCTTGGCGAAAATCACCAGTCCGCTCACAGGCCTGTCCAGCCGGTGCACCACGCCGCAGAACACGTTGCCCGGCTTGTCGTATTTCTGTTTCAGGTAATCTTTGATAAGGTCGGCCATGCAGAGGTCGCCCGTTTTGTCGCCCTGCACTATCTGCGAAGGCAGTTTATTGATGATTATCAGATGGTTATCTTCGTAAACAATCTGACTTTCGGAGAAATCCGCACTCATGGCTATTTAAGGAAAGCAACGGTGGAGACGCCGTTTTTCACCGGCGACTCGATATTTACGTTAACCTCGGCGTCGAGGGGGATGAAAAGGTCGACACGCGAGCCGAACTTGATGAAACCCAGCTCCTGATTCTGCTCCACCACGTCGCCCTCTTTGGAGTAGCACACTATGCGCCGTGCCACGGCTCCGGCTATCTGGCGCAGGAAAATGCGTGTGCCGTCGGCCATCTCCAGCCCCACCGACGAATGCTCGTTGAGCACCGACGACTTGGGGTGCGAGGCCACGAAATAGTTGCCTTTATGGTAATTGACATACACCACCTTGCCCGACACGGGGTAGCGGTTTACATGCACATTGGCGGGCGACATGAAAATGGAAATCTGGCGGCACTGGCATTTGAGGAACTCCTGTTCGTACACCTCTTCGATAACCACCACACGGCCGTCGGCGGGAGCCACAATCTGCTTGTCGTCGGTGGTGAAGATACGTTTGGGAATCCTGAAAAAGCTGGCGAAGAGCACCGCAGCCACCACCAGAGCGCCTATCACGATATAGTCGAACACATTCCACACCTCGATGGTGAAATACATAAGCACCCCTATCAGGGCTATGGCCAGAAATATTATCAGAACAAGTTTTCGTCCTTCTTTGTGCAGATACATAGTGAGTTACGTTTTTCAGGTAAACAACAAATATTTTATCAGAAGATATCCCAGCAGGAAGGGGGTGGACATCAGCAGACTGTCGAAACGGTCGAGCAGGCCGCCGTGGCCGGGCATTATCTTGCCGGCGTCCTTAAGTCCCATGCTGCGTTTGAACATCGACTCGGTGAGGTCGCCCAGAGTGCCGGTAACAGGCACCATAGCACCCATTATCATCCAGTCGACAACATCGAACGGGGTGTCGAAATAGGTACCGATGAGGTATCCGGCAAGTATGGAAAACGCCATGCCGCCGCAGAATCCCTCCCAGCTTTTTTTCGGCGAGTGGCGTGCAAAAAGCGGATGGCGACCGATGGAGATTCCCGTAAGGTAGGCGAAAGTGTCGCTGGTCCACTGCAAAACCATCACGCCAAGCATCACCCACGGCATATACTCGGTATGACCTTCGATAAACGAGGGTTTTGCCAGCAAGTGAGTGAAAGCCAGCGGGAAAGCTATATAAACCACGCCGAGCACGGTGTAGGCAATGGATTCGAAAGGACGCTCGTCGCGCTGCCACAGCTGATACAGGAAAAGCAGGAACAGCAACGGGAAAGCCATCAGCATGAGAATAAGATACTGCGGGTTGAGGCAGGCTATGGCTATGGCGCAGTAGGCCAAAGCACCGACGATGATGCCCGGCAGCATTTTCACAGGGGCGTCGTTTTGGCGCAAAGCCCTGTAAAACTCGAACATGCACATCACTGCAACGAACAGCATCACAGCCAAATAGACATATTCGCCGGCAAAAATGGCGCCAATGACAATGGCAAGGAAAACGGCGCCCGATATAGCTCTTGTAAGTACTTTCTTGAACATTTCTTTCTAACGGTTTTCGAGATATTCTTTTACGATGACGTTGGCCTCCATAACATTTTCGGGCGGCACCATAACTTTCACATCTCCAAATTTATACGACGAGTCGGACTGGTTCATAACCACGGCGGGGATGCCTTCGTTCTGCAGAAGTCCCTGCACGAAAGCGCCTTCTATATCGCTGCCTGTGGTGTAAACGGTAATCCAGTCCATATTTATCAGTTTTGGTCTTCGATAAGAAGTATTTGTGTCTTTTTGTGGTCCAGATTTTCGGGGTAGAGTATCTGTGTTTGTTGAGGCATAGCTCCGTCCTTGGCTTTTTGCGAGAGGATGGATTTCAAATCGGGCACCACAAGCGACGAAAAGGCGATGAGCACGGTGTTTTCGGGCATCACAATTTTGTCTTTATTCTGGAAACAATTGGATGTGATGACGATGCTTCCGTCCCATGCCACGAGGTTTTCGCAGAGTATCACCCCGAAACGGCTTTCGTCGCCGATGGTGGCAAACTGGCGTGTCGCTATGTCGAGGTTCTGAAGGTATTGCACCAGCTCGGAGGTGCCGCAGTCGATAGTCTGTATGTTGTTCTGGCGAATCCACGGATTTAGCACGTTGGCCACATCGGCGTTGCTTTGGGCGTAGTTGAGGTTGCCGCCGCACAGCATGTATTTGTTCACAAAATTAAGCACCATGTCCTCGTTGTAGGCCAGCCTGAAATGCGATGACGACACGGGGGCCGGCGGCTTTGCCGCCACACGGCCTGCGTCGGACAGGGCCTGCCTGAGATTCTTTATGATAAACTCCCTTGCGTTGTCTTTCATATCTTGGGTGTTTGTTGTGTGTCGTCGTTTTCGGTGGCGCTGTCGTCATGCGAATTTTCATCATTTTCGGCGATAGCCTCGGGCTTGTCGTCGGGGAGTTGGGCGGAGGGTTCACCTTTCAGTTCCTTCTCCTCCTCTTCGAAAGGACGTTTGCCATAGATTTGCTCCAAGTCCTCGCGGAAGATAACCTCGCGGCTAATGAGCTGTTCTGCCAGCTGGTCGAGCTTGTCGCGATTTTCGAGCAGCAGCTGTTTGGCGCGCTGGTATGCGGATTCGAGCATCTGGTGCACCTCGGTGTCGATGGTCTCGGCGGTTTTCTCGCTGAAGGGCTTGGTGAAAGCCATATCCGTCTGTCCCGTGGAGTCGTAGTAACTTATGTTGCCTATCTTTTTGTTCAAACCATAGTAGGTCACCATGGCGAAAGCCTGTTTGGTGGCGCGTTCGAGGTCGTTGAGGGCTCCGGTGGAGATCTCGCCGAACACTATCTCCTCGGCGGCACGTCCGGCCAGCAGCGAGGTGATGTCGTCGTACATCTGGTCGTAGGTGGTAATCTGACGTTCTTCGGGCAGGTACCAGGCGGCTCCGAGGGCTTTGCCACGAGGCACTATGGTGACTTTCACCAAGGGGTTGCCCCAACGCAGCAGCCAGCTTACGGAGGCGTGTCCCGACTCGTGGTAGGCTATCACACGTTTCTCGTGCGGGGTGATGACTTTGGTACGTTTCTCCAAGCCGCCCACAATGCGGTCCACAGCATCGAGGAAATCCTGTTTGGTGATAACGTTTTTGTTGTGCCGTGCGGCGATGAGCGCTGCCTCGTTGCACACGTTGGCGATGTCGGCACCCGAGAAACCGGGGGTCTGACGCGACAGGAAATCTTTGTCCACGCTGTCGTCGAGCTTGAGGCCGCGCATGTGGACTTCGAAAATCTCCTTACGTTCTTCTATATCAGGAAGTTCCACATAAATCTGACGGTCGAAACGTCCGGCGCGCAGCAGGGCTTTGTCGAGCACGTCGGCGCGGTTGGTGGCGGCCATTATGATGACACCTGCGTTGGTGCCGAAGCCGTCCATCTCGGTAAGCAGCTGGTTGAGGGTGTTCTCGCGTTCGTCGTTGGAGCCGGAGATGGCACTGCGGCCACGGGCACGGCCGATGGCGTCAATCTCGTCGATGAACACGATGCAGGGTGCTTTCTCCTTGGCAGTTTTGAAAAGGTCGCGCACACGCGAGGCGCCGACGCCTACGAACATCTCCACAAAGTCGGAACCCGAAAGGGAGAAGAAAGGCACTTTGGCCTCGCCTGCCACGGCTTTCGCCAACAGCGTTTTACCGGTACCTGGAGGACCCACAAGCAGGGCGCCTTTGGGTATCTTTCCGCCAAGGGAGGTATATTTCTTGGGATTTTTCAGAAAATCAACGATTTCCATTATCTCCACCTTGGCTTCGGCCAGTCCGGCCACGTCCTTGAAAGTGATGTTGGTCTGGGTTTTGGCATCGTACATCTGCGCACGCGACTTGCCCACGCTGAAGATGCCGCCACCACCACCGCCACCCATCTGACGACGGGTTATGACGTTCATTATCACAAAGAAAAGGACGATGAAAAGTATAGGCCAAAGGAAGGAAAGAACGCCGCTCCAAACGTCGGTGCGTTTGTCGGAAGTCTGGTTGAAACGGGTGTTGGAGACCACCTCCCTCTTTTCCTGTTCGGTGAGGCCTTTGCCAGTGGTGTCGCGCTGTATGATGATGTTGCGGGCATCGTTTATCTCGTTGTTCAGGCCTTCCAGAGTGGCGAATTTGTAGGTATAGAAATTCTGTTCCACTTTGGCTTTTCCCATATCGTTGGTGCCACGCAGATCCTTGTAGGCGGTATCCTTTCTTATCGAAGCCTTTTTGATATACACTTCGGCAAATTCGCCGTTCACCACGACAATCTTCTCGCAATCCTGTTTTTCAAGTATCTGACTGAATTTCACCGAGTTTATCTCCTTGGGGGCATCGCTTTCGCCAGTGAACATAAAATAGCCCAAAACCAGTATTATGGCTATGTAGATGATGTACATCACATAGCCGGAGCGACCCCGGTTGTTCTTCATTTTTTGGAAGTTCGGCTTTTTGTCGTTGCCGTTGTTTTCCCTATTCTGATTATTGTCTTCCATCGGTGATTTTATTGTATTTCAGTGCGTTTGCCGTCGGCCCAGAGGTCTTCGAGGCGGTAAAAGTCGCGTGTTTTGGGCACAAAGACGTGTGCCACCACATCGAAATAGTCCATCAGTATCCATTCGGCGGTGTCGTAACCCTCAGTGGATGTGGGGTTTATGCCAAAAGTCTTTTTCACGGCCTCGTGTACGGCGTCGGCGATGGCGTCGGTATGCAGAGGCGAGTTTCCGGTACATATAACGAAAAAGCTTGCGGGAGCGCTGCCCACTCCACGCAGGTCGAGCATCACTATGTCGGAGGCTTTTTTGTCGCTCATGGCAGTGGCCACGACCTTTGCAAGCATCTCTGTTTCGGCTTCCTTATTGGTTTTTCTTGTCATTTTACACTTCGGTATTAAACTTGCAAAGATACAAAAAAAAATTGTCCTTACGAAATATTTTTTGCAAGGACAATTTAATTTATTTAAAACTTACTGAATAACAGCAGTTTGAATCCGTCAACACTCATAACTGCCGACAGTTTTTCTTCTCTATTCGAGCAGCAGCACAGTACCTTTTTTCTTCACCATATCTGTACCGTCGAACTGGCGGTAGGTTATTATCCACACGTAGCTTCCGGGGGAGCATTCCTTGCCTTTGTAGGTGCCGTCCCAGTGCTCGTTCTGGTCGTTGGACTCGAACACTTTCAATCCCCAGCGGTTGTAGATGGTCATGGTGAAATCCTGCGCCTTGATATTGTTCTGCAGACCGAAGGTGCGGTTGACGTCGCGTCCCGGCGTGAAGGCTGTGGGAATCCATTCGGTGAATATATCCACAGGCACATAGAATGTGGTGTCCTGCGCACAGCCGTTGATGGAGGCTGTGGTGAGCTTGATAGGTATGGAGTCGTAGTCGAGGACGCTTTGGAACTGGTACTCGAAGAAACGTGCCGTGGTAGGGTATTCGGTGCCGTCGGTAGGGAAGGCCCAGATGGAGCGCACATGGTTGGTGGAGTTGTCGGAGAGGTAGAGTATCGGCTCGAAGAGGTCGATGTAGTCGGGAGTGTAGGAAAATATGAATTCGGGGTAGGGATCCACGGTGACGGTGACAGTGAGCGGCGTGGCGTCGCAGCCGTTGGCACCATGTCCTATCATGGTGTAGACGGTGCTAACTCGCGGTGATACCACCACTTCGGAGAGGCTGTCCTGTCCGTCGAGGGTGGGGTCGGCGGGCGAACTTGTCCACGTGTAGTAGTCGGCACCGCTACCTGTGATGGTAACTTCCTCATCCATACAGATATGTGTCTCCGACTGCTGTATATCGGGTACGAGCATACGATATTGGAACATGCTCCAAGTACTGCATCCGTAGGGGCTTATCACCTTGGCGAACATCAGTCCGTCGCGCGTAGGCGTAAAGGTGTAGGTGGCACCCGTCTGTACAGGCGTGGTCTGAAGTGTGTCGGTGTACCATTCGTAGGTACAACCGGGCAGGTCGCAGCTAACCTGCAGGGTGTTGCTGCTGCCGATACATACCACGCTGTCGCCGGTTATCACGAGGTCGGGGAAATAGCCTATGCTTATGGTGGTGCTGACTGTACTTTCGCACGAGTCGGCGTTCATGGCGGTGTATTCAACTGTCGAGGTGTTGGCGAAACGGTGCACTATGGGGTTGCCGATTATGGTGGTGTCACCGTCAATGGGGTCATGGATGGTCCACTGGTGGCGGATGATACCTATTGGGTCGCTACAGGAGCCGCGGAGTGTGATGGTGTCGTCGGCGCAGATGCTGGTGCGGCTAGGATGTATGGCGATGTTGGGGTTTTTGCGTATGTGTATGGGCAGTGTGCGTTCGGTGTAGCAGGTGTTGTCGAGGGGGCTCACGGTGCGCAGAGTAACGCTGTCGTCACCCATTGTGGGGTATGTGTATGTTGCTGAGCCGCCCGTAGCGGAGCCTACGCTCTGGCCGCTGCCGTTGCGGAATGTCCACTGTGTACGTGGCAGGTCGTCGCTCACGGGTCCCTCGCTGGTGGGTGTGGTGCTGCGGTCGATGACTAGTATGCTGCCGTCGCACTGTGTGACGGCTTCCATCTCCACAGTGGGTTTTTGGTTACAGGCGTTGACATACAATGCCGAGCGTATGGGTTTGGCAGGGTCGAGGTACGAGGTAAGGATGCATTTGAAGGTGTTGCACTGCACACGATTGGAGCCGCCCTGCTCGTAGGGGAAATCTTCCACATAAACGTCGAGAACGGAGTCCTGACCACGAGCACCCGGTATCATTTCGTAGTTGGCGGGGTTGTTTATCTGGTTGCTGCCCAGTTCGCCGTAGCGGCTGCGGTACCACTGGTAGGCCGAAAGCCCCTGCGGTGCGGTGATGGTGGCAACCTCGTTGGAGGCTCCGGGTGAGCATCCGCTGGCCACAAGACGCATCGGCTGGCAGTCGCCGGAGACATAGCAGTAACCATAGTGCTGTGTCATGGAGCAGTCGCCGGTTTTCACTTCTATACGTACCGTCTCACCTTGGAAATTGTAGAGGTTGATAGCCACTTTAGCCCATGGCTTGTAGGCGGCATCGGTGCTTGTAGTTCCCGACAGATGCCAACTGGCCCATGTGCCACGTCCTACCGAATCGCTATGTATAGGACCTTGTATAATGTAGCATAGACTGTCGCCGAGGTCACGGAAAACACCGTTGTCCAATTTTTTTACACGTATGATGCATTCGGGGTTGTCGTTTGTTCCGTGCAGTGCGTTTTCAAGCACAATGGAATAGTAAATGAACACCAGCACGTTGCTCGACGTAACCTGAAACTGGTAGTAGAGGGCCTCGGCCTCGTGGCAGCCGTAGGTGTTGCCCAGACGTATGGAGCTCACTATGGTGGGATCCAAGTTGGTGGGCAGATACGACATCTGGCTGCGGGTGTTGGGGTCGTTGCCTGTGCCCATTATCTTAAAGCGGTTGGCGTCGTTATTGCCTGGCTTTCCCTCGTTGCTGCTACAGTTGGAAGTAACAATATTCGCAAGGTTGGTGTTGGGAATAATGGCGGAGTTCATAACCATATAGTCGCGCTGGTAGGTACTCGTGCCCGATGTTCTTCCGGCAGTTTCACCGCCTGTCTGCCCCGAATAGTTCTGATATATTGAAAAAGAAATGGGGTTTTTCAGACCTTGGCAGGCCGATTGCGCCGAAACAGACTGTACCACAGCGACAAACAGTATGAGGGATAATATTTTTTTCAATAAACTCATTGCGGTTGTTGTTTTGTTTATCTATATATAGACACCCGAAGTGCGAAAATGTTGCTTCCTGATAGAAAAAAAGCCCCCCGGGGAGGGGGGCCAATCAATTAAAAATGAATTATGAATGAAATAAAAAGTGTGGGCTACTTCTCGTTTTTCTCCATCTCTTCCTTGAGGTTGGCAAGAGCGTCGATGTCGCCGAGAGTGGTCTTCTCCAGCTTGTCGGCCAGTTTCTTGGTGGCTTTTGCTGTGCTGACTTTCTCTTTGTTTTCGGCTTCTTCGTTCTGAGCCTTCTCTTTTTCAATCATATCCTGGGCGATACGGCTGTGCGAAACGATGATTTTCTTGTTCTCTTTGGAGAATTCGATAACCTTGAAATCGAGGGTTTCGTCCACTTTGGCCTTGGTTTTGTCCTCTTTTTCGAGATGACGTGCCGGTGCGAAGCCTTCAACGCCGTAAGGCAGTGCTATAACAGCGCCTTTGTCGTTAACGCTCATCACTGTGCCTTTGTGTATCGAGTTGATTGTGAAGATGCTTTCGAACACATCCCAAGGATTCTCCTCGAGCTGTTTGTGGCCGAGGCTCAGGCGACGGTTCTCAACATCGACTTCGAGGACAACCACGTCGATTTTCTCACCGATTTTGGTGAATTCGGCAGGATGTTTGATTTTCTTGGACCACGAGAGGTCGGAGATGTGGATGAGGCCGTCGACGCCTTCTTCCATCTCAACAAAGATACCGAAGTTGACGAAGTTGCGCACGGTGGCGGTGTGTTTGGAGCCAACGGGATATTTCTCGAGTATCGACAGCCAAGGATCGGGCATGAGCTGTTTGATGCCGAGGGACATCTTGCGCTCTTCGCGGTCGAGGGTGAGGATAACGGATTCCACTTCGTCGCCGACTTTGAGGAAATCGTGGGCTGTGCGCAGGTGCTGCGACCACGACATTTCGGAAACGTGGATGAGGCCTTCCACACCGGGCATAATTTCTACAAAAGCACCGTAGTCGGCCACAACAACGACTTTACCTTTAACTTTGTCGCCAACTTTGAGGTTGGGATCGAGAGCGTTCCAAGGATGAGGTGTGAGCTGTTTCAGACCGAGGGCGATACGGTTGGCCTTTTCGTCGAAATCGAGGATAACAACGTTGATCTTTTCGTCGAGGTGAACGATTTCTTCGGGATGGCTTATGCGGCCCCACGAAAGGTCGGTGATGTGGATGAGACCGTCCACGCCGCCGAGGTCAACGAACACACCGTAGGAAACGATGTTCTTGACAGTTCCTTCGAGCACCTGGCCTTTTTCGAGCTTGGCGATGATTTCGGCTTTCTGGGCTTCGATTTCGTCTTCGATAAGGGCTTTGTGCGAAACAACGACATTTTTGTATTCGTGGTTGATTTTAACAACTTTGAATTCCATGGGCTTGTCGACAAACACATCGTAGTCGCGGATGGGTTTGACGTCGATCTGCGAACCGGGGAGGAAGGCTTCGATGTTGTCGAAAACGGTAACGATAAGACCGCCTTTGGTGCGGCTTTTCACGTATCCGGTGATGACTTCCTGCGACTCGTAGGCTTGGTTTACGCGTTCCCACGATTTGAGGATGCGTGCCTTTTTGTGCGAAAGGATGAGCTGACCGTTGGAGTCTTCCTGACTTTCAACGTAAACTTCGATTTTGTCGCCGACTTTGATGTCGGGGTTGTAGCGAATTTCGGATGCGGGAATAACGCCGTCTGATTTGAAGCCGATGTTAACCACCACTTCGCGTTCGGTTATTGCCACGACAGTTCCCTCAACAATTTCTTGTTCAGTGATTTGGTTGAAAGTTTTTTCGTAAGCTTCGTTGAGTTTTGCCTCCTCTTCGGCGGAGTATTTGTTTTTTTTCTTTCCGATTGCATTCCAATCGAAATCTTCAAGGGGTTGGATGTTTTTTAAATCCATTTTTTTGTTTTTTTGTGACCTCTTGCCCGGTCGGGTTAAACATAAATTACTTAATCATCTCAGCCTCAGAGTGTTGGCAAGAACACCCGCTGAAAAATGACTGTGCAAAGATAGTATTTTTTTTCGGATTATGCAAGTTTTTGTATTTTTTTAGTGATGAAGAAAGGTTCAGTGAACCTTTCGATAGCACGAAGGGCGGAGAATAAATTGATTTGTGATTGGTGATTAGTGAAGTTTAGGCGTGAAGATGTGCCTTCGACAAGCTCAGGCACCGAGCGGTGGGTGAGCTTGTCGAACCCCCGCATCGTTTAACTGCAAACTCAAAACTGCAAACTAATATCAATTACGCAACCGCTTTGCTTATGCGTGATTTTGGGCTGCACCTCAACATCATCCAAATAAATTTGGCTGCTGTGTTCGGTTTGCACAAAAATTTTCAACTTTCAATTTTCAATTTTCAACTTTCACCAGTTCTTTGTACAAATCGACAATCTGACTTGTAATCACACTTTCGGTGAATTTCTTGCGCTGCTCACGTCCTTTTTCCACAAGCTGTTGGCGAAGGCTCTCATCGCTGTATAGCTGCTGAGCCTTTGCAACGATTTCGTCAACATCTTCGGGATCGACGTACAAAGCCGCCTCGCCGCCCACCTCGGGAATGGACGACACATTTGACGTGATAACAGGCGTATCGCAGCACATCGACTCCAGCACCGGAATGCCAAACCCCTCGAACTCCGACACATACATCGACATCATGGCGTTGGCGTAGAGAGCCGGGAAGTCGGCAAACAGGGCTTTGTCGAGGATATGCACGCGATTTTCGAGTCCCAACCGTTTTATGGTGCCACAAACGGTGTTGTAGTAGTCGGTGCGGTGTCCGCCAACTATCACCAGATGAAGCTCTTCGGGCAGTTTGGCGAGGGCCTCCACCACCGCCACTTGGTTTTTGCGTTGTTCTATGGTTCCCACACATATAATATATTGCTGTGGCAGGTTGTAACGCTCGCGCACCGACCGCTTGGCATCGTCGGTTACGGGCTGCCAGAAAATGGGGTCGCACGACTGATAAACAACTCTGATTTTCTGTTCGGGAACATGGAGGAATTCCTGCAGGTCACGTTTGGTCTGCTCACTGGCGGCCACCACGATGTCGGCGATTTTGCACGAATGACGCATCTTGGTGCGGTACACGTTGCGGTCGAAAAGGGGGAACAGATGCGGATAGCGCCACACTATGAGGTCGTGCATAGTAACCACTTTTTTCACCTTTTTAGGTATGAAATGCGGCAGCTCATGACTGAGGCCGTGGAAAATCTGCACATCGTCGGAGGTGAGGCGTGCCGCAATTCCGTAGCTACGCCACAGATGGGGAAACAATCGCGCCAAACCGGATGGCTGCACCGTTTCTATGTTATTAAAACCAGAAAAAAAATCGGCAAAGGGTCCCGAAATGTCGGGGGAATAGAGCTTGCACACGGCCTCGGGGCAGTTGCGCGCCACTCCACCGACAAGCATGCGGCTGTAGTTCCCCAAGCCGGTTTTGTTTTTGTACACACGTTTTGCGTCGTATCCTATTACCATAAAAAGGGTGCGTTTTGAAAGTACAAAATTACGAAAAAATAATGAAATACGAAAATTAGTTCGGAATTCGGATGTAGGGACGCATTGTATGCGTCCTTTTTTTAAAACATGAATTACCACGAATTATTCATAAATAAATTAATGGATAATTACATGGTAATTTTCGTGAAAAAACATGGATATGTGCGTAAGATTGTAGAGACGTGGTGCACCGCGTCTCTAAAGCCCGAAACACATGCCCCACCCCGCCAATACCAAAAAAAAATCAGTGACAACGCCACGGATTTTTTCCCAATTATAACTACAAAATCACTAATTAGTTTGCATCGCGGACAAGACGTACAGACCATGCGTCCCAAAAAGCGCGGGAATAATAGGCTTGTGGGTCAACCACTCCAGGGTAAAAGTACAGGTAGTATGCCATTTTAGAGTCGTAGCTTGTTGTAGACCAATAGCGGCCGCGTTCGCCCGGATCGTACACGTTGGTCTGCCCATTACGTGTACCGGCAGTTGGCAGGAATGCCGCACCGGCAGCTTCCATGATGGCCCATTGCTCCGTTGTGTATTCGTTGATAACGCTGGTGCCCACACCAGTTGTTAACGACAAACCGGCGGGAAGCGTCCAGTTGTCGGGAAGTAAGATTAACCCTTCGATACCGTTCACGCTTGCTCTGGCCCTCAACGTAAGATAATCAGTCCTTTGCGACACCAGATACACCCACTCGTCCTTGGTGAGAGTCCGCCATTTGCCAGGAGCGTCGGTAAGCCATGTATTGGTGTTGTATATTGCGTTGTAAACTCCCCAGTCGGCATTGACGTAGCTGCCTACAAGGCTATTGTTGTAGTCTCCTCCCGGATAATGGTTTGCTAATACCGAAGAGCAGGAATAGGGGTGACAATCGACGGCACCGCTGTTCCATCCGCTGGTACCCCAGCAGAAAAGGTCTAACCAGCCGGTGTAGTTTTGGCTCACAAGCGCATTGTTGCATTTCACACCATTGGCATATACCGTTCCCTTCGAGGCATGACCGACAATGTCCCACTGATGCTCGGCAAAACGCCACGTGCCTTCATCGGTGCCACCGCCTGCAACGGCATGGGTAGTGGGCGTTGTTCCGCCGCCGGTGGCGCTCCACTGCAGGTTGCCGGGTGAGAAATACACTTTTCCACCGGACGAATTAATGGAGAAAGGGCCTAACGGCAAGGGTTTCTTGTCGAAAGCCGCATCGCTTATGACGTTGTGGTATATTTTGCTGCGCTCGAGGGTCATGGAATTTGCCGTTTTCTCTATCCAACACTCTTCTTCGTTATATACACGCATAGTTATTTTTTGCGCCTCGATGGCCGGCAAAACCACATATATGTCCTTTGGCGAGCTAATATCTATATAGTTGTTGCTTCCGTTTTTCAGCTGAACGGTAAGAGTCGTGGTAGCGGTAATGTCGGGGGTTACTGTAGTAAAAGTAGTGTTTGTGGTGAATTTTCCGGAAAGCTTGCCCGTGGAAGAAAACACTATCTGTGTAATATGCTTGTTGCTGGCACCGGCATCGGCTGTGAGCCTGAGATGCATCACCGAGCCGAGGTTTTTCATGGCAAAAGACACGTCAGCTTGTCCGGCCGGCACGCTGGCAAAGGCGGCCATGTATGTGTTGCCGGATATAACATTGGCCGAAATATCGTAGATCTGAGTGGCTGGCAGGGTGAATTCGAGGGATGATGTGGTAAAATTGTCCGGTATGATGCCGCCGCTGGCCGACTCTGCCAAGGTGGCAGGATACACCGCCCAGTAGATATCGTTGTCGCCAGAAGGGATTGCGTAGGCTGTGCTTTTGTCAAAGACAGCCACTCTGCCGGTGGAACCTATTGAGCTTATTGTAATGTTGTTACCGTTGATGTTGATAGCGTCGCCCAAATCCCAAATGACGTTGTCATACTCGTCGAGATGGGCTTTGTCGGCGGTCTGGGGCAGACTGGCGGAGGCTGAGATAGTACGCTTCACACCGGAGATATGGTTCTGTGCTTTTTCCGATAGTTCTTCTTTCGCACACGAGGCAGCAAAAACAGTCATTGTAATTAGTGCTACAACGCTGGCGATAGTTCTAAATTTTTGTTTCATTTATTATTTTTTCTAAGTTATTTTTTTCCACAATAGCCACCCAAAGGCGAAGACGAATAACAATTAGACAATTGCAAAAGTTCAGCGGGGGGGCAAAAAATGCCACAATCAGCATTTTATTCACATCAGAGCAACGAATCAACAATATATCAATCTAATTATCAACACTATACACGAATAAATCCAATTGTTTTGTGTGGCAAAATTATAAAATTTCATATAAACATATATTTTTTTCCGCAAAGTATTTGAACAAATAAATGTTGAAATAGAAATTGCGTTGGATTTGTAGAGACGTGCTGCAGCGCGTCTCTACGGAAATGTGCGCGGAAAATGTAGAGACGCGCCATGGCACGTCTCTACAGCCCGAAACACACAACCACACAAAAACAAACACAATCCGATACGCCCCCCAACACACAAACACACAAAAAACACTGATTATTGAAAAAACTGCCCAAAATCGGCAAAAAAAGTGTATTTTTGCAAAAAAAAATAAAAGTATGCGTAGCATCGGAAAAGTCTGTGTAGCAACAATATCGGCCTTGGCAATGGCGATAATGGCTTCGTGCGGTGGGGCTTTGCAAAAGCACTCTATCACGGGCGAAGCACAAGGCACCTACTATGCCATAACCTACTACGACACGCAGAACCGCGACCTTAGCAGTGCCATAGATTCCTTACTTGCCGATTTCGACCAAACAGCCTCGCTGTGGGCGGGCAACTCGCTGATACGCAGGATAAACAACAACTCCGACTCGGTGCTCAACGAGCTTTTCTGCGACATGCTCGACAAGTCGCTGCGGGTAAACCGTCTTTCCGACGGATATTTCGACTGCACCGTGGGCAAGCTGGTGAACGCATGGGGCTTCGGTTTCAAGCAAGGACAGGACCTCGACAGCGCCACGGTGGACAGTCTGCGGCAATACACCGGCCTGCCGTTGGAAGTTATTTCGCGTGACGGCAGCAAGATTCTCCGCAAGGCGCGTCCTGAAACGGAGCTCGACTTCAACGCCATAGCGCAGGGCTATTCGGTGGACATCGTGGCCAACTACCTCGAATCCAACGGGATAACAAACTATATCATCAACATCGGCGGCGAAGTGATTGCCAAAGGCGGCAAACCCGACGGCAGCCAATGGACCGTGGGCGTGGAGCGTCCGGCCGAGAGCCAGTTCGCCGAAAGGCAGCTGGACATCAAGGTAACGCTTGCCGACCAATCGATAGTTACATCGGGCAACTACCGCAAGTTCTACGAGAAGGACGGTGTGAAATACTCCCACACCATCGACCCGCACACTGGCTACCCCGTAAACCACTCGCTGCTGAGCGTTTCCGTCATCGCCGACAGCGCATGGAAAGCCGACGCCTTCGCCACGGCCTTCATGGCAATGGGCATGGAAAAAGCCCTGCAATACATCGAAAACAACGACGAGATAAAATCGGCGTACTTTATCTATAACGAAAACGGCGAATACAAGACCTTTGCCACCGAAGAATTCAAGAAAAACATTATAACACAATAAAACACACCCGCTTATGAAATCAATGACAGGCTTCGCCAAAATACAGCAGCAATCGGGAGCGGCAGTATACACTGTAGAAATCAAGACACTGAACAGCAAGCAGATGGACGCCACGGTGAAAATCCCCGTCGAGTTCCGCAGCAAAGAGCTGGAGATTCGCACCATGCTCAACGCCCTCGAACGCGGCAAAATCGATTTCGTGCTCACCTGCGAAGGTGGCAACGCCCCCGCCGCAACCATCAACCACGCTGTGGCAAAAGCCTATTTCGACGAGCTGACCAACCTCTACAACGAGCTGGGACAGAGCACCGAAGGACTGATGGAAAGCGTGCTGCGCCGTCCCGACGTGTGGGAGACCACCGACGACGCCTCCATCGACGAAAACACGTGGAACGCCATTGCCGAACACATCAAAAAGGCGATAAAAGTGGTTGACGACACCCGTCTGCACGAAGGCGAGATACTGAAAGCCGATTTCTACAAGCACATCGAACTGATACAGCAGAAACTGAACCTTGTGCCGCAGTACGAGACCGAACGCATCGAGCAACAGAAAGAGCGTCTGCGCAAAAGTCTGGCCGAACTTGGCACCACCGCCGACGAAAACCGTTTCGAGCAGGAGCTTATCTACTACCTCGAAAAACTTGACATCACCGAAGAGAAAGTGCGTCTGCAAAAGCATATCGACTACTTTGTAGAGACGATGGAACAATCCGAGAGCACCGGAAAGAAACTCGGTTTCATAGCTCAGGAGATGGGACGCGAGATAAACACCATGGGCTCCAAGGCCAACCACACTGAAATTCAGAAACTTGTGGTAGTGATGAAAGACGAGCTGGAAAAAATCAAGGAGCAACTTGGCAACATACTGTAAACCAACAAAAACGCCCACAATGAAAAGGATACTTGGCTTAGGCAACGCACTTACCGACGAGCTGGTGATGCTCCCCTCCGACGAGATGCTCGACAATCTCGAACTTCCGAAAGGCAGCATGCAGATTATCAGTTCGGAACGTTACCTTTCGATAAAGAAAGAAATCCGCGGGCTGAAGAAAAAGATAGTGCCCGGCGGCTCGGCAAGCAATACCTGCCGCGGCATATCGCGCGCCGGCGGCGACGCCACTTTCATGGGCATGATAGGCAACGACGACATCGGGGCGCTGTTCGAAGAGGAGGTACGGCAGAGCGGCACCACTCCCCTGCTCCTGCACAGCGACACCCCCAGCGGCACGGCACTCACTTTCATCTCGCCCGACAGCGAACGCACCTTCGCCACCTGTCTCGGCGCAGCGCTGGAGATGACACCAAGGCACCTCACCAAAAAGACTTTCAACGGCTACGACATACTTCATATCGAAGGCTATCAGCTTCAGAACCACAAACTTGTAAGCAAAGCGGTGCAACTTGCCAAAGAGAACGGCATGATGGTGTCGATGGACCTCGCATCGTACAACATAGTTCTGGAAAATCTTGATTTTCTGCGCGATATAATTCCCAACTTCGTCGACATAATCTTTGCCAACGAGGAGGAAGCCAAGGCCTTCACCGGAAAGGCACCTGCCGAAGCCCTCGACGAGATTGCCGAGATGTGCCATGTGGCCATAGTGAAAGTGGGGCGGCAAGGCTCGTTTGTGAAAAGCGACGGCACTACGTGGCAGATAGGCATTTCGGAACACAAAACTGTGGACTCCACCGGCGCTGGCGATTTCTACGCCGCGGGGTTCCTCTACGGCATCGCCGCAGGACACGACGTCTGCACCGCCGCAAACATCGGCAAACTGCTGTCGGGAAACATAGTGTCGGTGGTGGGAGTGCGGCTGCCCGACAAACAATGGGCGAAAATCCGCAACGACATTGCCAAAGGCAACTTCTGAGCACCCGACAGAAAGCCCCAAAAAACAACGTCACACAATTTCCGACTTATCACCAACGTTGTTTTAATAACTTATTCCCCGACAAGGGCAAATATCGAAAGCATATTTGTATCTTTGCAAACGCATTTATAAAAAAGAACACAGGAAATAATCAAACAAAATATTGATAATGAAAAAATTAGCAACTATTTTGATTACGATGTGCGTTATGGCAACCGGCCTCGCACAACAGAAAGGCAAAAACACATTCACCTTTACCACAGGTAAATACACCGATGAATTGGGAGCCTTTTTCGACCAGGACAAAGGCGCGGACAAAGCTCAGCAACAGGCCTACGCCAAACTGGTGTCGGAATACCTCGGCGTGTGGAGCGAGCTCACCCCCGACATGAAAACCAAAGTTGTAGGCATCTCCAACCAGATGATAAAAGCCAAGGCAAAACCCTCCGACATTGCCGATTTCGTTACAGTGCAGAAAGTCGTTAACAAAGGCGGCAACTTCGACGGATGGCTGCAGTGTACCGAAAAGATGAAGAAACTCAAGGACTTGGGCGACTGGTTTGAATACACGACCACCCTTATCGAGAAAAACACCATCTTCGCATCCAAAAGCTCCAAATGGGAGTACCAGCCGGGCAGCACCTTCAAATTCAAGCTCGACAACGGCCAGCCCACCATTGTTTTCGACAAATCGTTCGAACTGCACTACGGCTCCGACAAGGAGATGTGCTCGCTCTACGGCACCACCGGCGTTTATTACTACAACTCCAACAAATGGCTGGGACGCGGCGGCCGCGTGGACTGGAGCCGCACAGGACTTTCGGTGAACGAATGCTACGCCAAGCTGAAAAGATACGAGGCCAACACCAAATTCCCCAAATTCAGCGCCGACTCCGTGGAGTTCGTCAACACCAAATATTTCAAAGAACCCATCCTCGGACATCTCGACGAACACGTTACAATGCCGATGGACAAAGACAAATACACTTTCCCTAAATTTAAGTCGTACACCAAGAACTTCATGCTCAAGGACATCGTGAAAAACGTGGACTACAGCGGCAGCTTTATGATGAACGGCAACAAGTTCCTCACCTCCGACGCCAGCTCGTCGGCAAACCTCATTTTCTACCGCAACGGCAAACGGTTCCTCATCGTAAACTCGTACAAATTCACCATCGCCCCCGAGCAGATATACTCCGAAAAAGCCAACATCACCATCTACATCGACCAAGACTCCATAACCAACTCCGGCGTTTCGGTGCGTTACATACCCGCCAACAAGCAGGTGATGATTATCAACGACAGCAAACGTAACTACTACAGCCCCTACAACAACACCTACCACGCCCTCGACATGTACTGCGAATCCATAATATGGAAACTCGACGACGACATCCTCGACATATCGATGCTTCGCCAGCAGGGAGCGCAGTCGTTCTCATCCTTCGAGTCGAGCGACTACTACACCCTCGACAAATACATGAAAATTCAGGGCATCGACCAGATAAGCCCGCTGCAAAGGGTTTACCTCTACTGCAAGAAAGAAGGTCAGCACGAATTTTTCATCGACGAGTTCTCCATCTACATCAGGATGGACCTGATACAGGCCAAGCAGATGATACACAACCTTGCCAAGGCAGGTCTGGTAACCTTTGAAGAAGGCAGCGGACGCGTTACCGCAAAGGACAAACTCTTCGACTACGTTAAAGCCTACGCCAAAGCCAAGGACATCGACTACGACGCCATCAACCTTGTGTCGGCCACAAAGAACACCTCCAACGCCATCCTCGACCTCAAAACCAACGACCTTAGGATGGAAGGAGTGGAGAAATTCATCGTGAGCGACTCGCAGAAAGTGGCCATCTATCCCAAAGACCAAAAAATAGTGGTGAAGAAAAACCGCGACATACTGTTCGACGGATACATCAACGCCGGCCGTTTCGAGATGATTGTCTCCAACAGCACCTTCCTCTACGACCAGTTCAAACTCGACCTGCCGCAGATCGACTCCATGTGGTTCTCCGTAACCTCGTTCACCAACCCGCCCAAGTGGGAACGCGTGAAATCGCCTATCAACCAGCTCGTGGGCGAGATACTCATCGACGCCCCCGACAACCACTCCAGTCTGAAACGCACCAAGGACTACCCCATTTTCAACAGCAAGGAGAAAAGTTATGTGTACTACGACAACAAGGCCGTGCGCATCCCCGGCTACGACCGCAAACGTTTCTTCTACACCCTCGAGCCCTTCACCATCAAAAAGATGCTGAAATTCGAGACCGACAGCCTTGTGTTTGCCGGAAGCCTCAACTCGGCAGGCATTTTCCCCGAACTAAAAGAACCACTGCGCGTGCAGCCCGACTACTCGCTCGGCTTTGTGATGAACACCCCGAAAAACGGTCTGCCCATGTACGGCGGCAAAGGACATTACAACAAGACCATCGACCTGAGCTACAAAGGATTCCTCGGACAAGGCGAGGTGGCATACCTCAGCTCCGTAACCAAGAGCAACGACATTGTGTTCCTGCCTGACTCGATGTATGCCGTTACCGACACCTTCTACATCACCGAACAGCTAGCCGGCGGCACCGACTTCCCCGACGCACAGATCGGCAAAGCCAACGAACGCTGGTACCCCTACCGCGACGAGATGATCATCGCACAGCGTAGCAAGAGAGACCCGTTCCGCATGTACCACAAAGAGACACAGCTGGCAGGACAGCTCACCCTGCGTCCCTCCGGACTTATCGGCTCCGGCGTGGCTACCCTGCTCGACGCCGAAATCACCTCCGACACTTTCAACATGCGTCGCACAACCATGGACTCCAAACGCTCCACCTTCAAAGTCAGATCCGAGCTGTTCGACAACTGGGCATTCGTTGCCAACAATGTACGCTCCAGCATCGACTACAAGAACCGCAAGGGCGACATTGTGAGCAACGAGGAGATAAACCGTGTAACCCTGCCCATGATGAACTACGCCGCCTACATCGACAAGGCCACATGGGCCATGGACAAACAGGAGCTGTCGCTTAAGAACAGCAAGTCGGAGAACACCGGAGGCATGGATAAACTCGACATACGCCAGCGTGTGCACAAAGGCATGCCCGGAGCACTGTTTGTGGGCACCTCGCCGTCGCTCGACAGTCTTAACTTCTACTCCACCGAGGGCGTGTTCCGCTACAACCAGGCACGTCTGACAGCCAAGAACGTATTCCTCGTTTACGTGGCCGACGCAGCCATTGCCCCCGACGGCGACTCGCTGCAGATACTCGCCAAAGGCAAGATGGAGAAACTGGAGAAAGCACGCATACTCGCCGACACCGAGAACAAATACCACCTAATGTACGACGCATCCGTCGACATTGCATCGAGAACGATGTACAACGCCTCGGCAATAATCGACTACATCGACGAGAACAAGAAAGTGCAGAAAATACCGCTCACCTCGGTTATGCCCAACAGCCAAGGCATCACCAACGGCAAAGGCGTCATCAGCGAGAGCGACGACTTCAAGCTCAGTCCGGCCTTCCGCTATATGGGCGAAGTTGACGTCAACGCACAGGACAAGGACTACCTCTTTACCGGCGGAGTGCAGCTGGTGCATAACTGCGTAAAAGAGGGCGAGGAACTCGGTTTCCTGCGTTTCAAAGGCAATATCGACCCGCAGCACATCGAAATACCTGTGGATGAAATACCTACCGACAGCAAGAACAACCGCATGACCGCCTCCATACTCTTCAACACCGACGACCTGAAGGCCTACAGCGCCTTCCTTACCAAGGACAAGGCCGCCGACAACGAGATTCTGGGCGCCGCAGGATTCCTCTCCTACGACAAAATACGTAAGGAATACCGCATTGCCAGCCACGAGAAACTCGAGAACATAGCCGAGACTCCGGGCAACTACCTCGCACTCAAGACAGAGACCTGCGAAGTGTACGGCGAAGGCCAACTCAATTTCGGAATCAAACAGAACGTTGTGAAAACCTACTCCTACGGCAGCATCAACGTCAACGACAAAAAGGACGAGACCGACGTCAGCATGCTGTTCGGATTTGAGTTCCCGATTGCCGAAGAGGCTCTCAACATGATGGGACAGTACATCGCCGACGACCTCGGCCTCGCTCCCGCCGACCAGGAGAACCCCATGATGCGCAAAGCCCTGATGGCCGCGATGGGCAACGAAAAAGGCGAGGAGGTTTACAACGACTATATGGGCAGCGGCGATTTCAGCAAAATCCCCGACGTGTTCAAACACACCCTCTTCTTCGGCAACCTGAAATGGAAATACCTGCAGGGATTCGGATACTACACCAACGGGGTGAACACCCTTACCAGCGTGGGCAAGATACAGATACACAAGAAGGTACGCACCAAGATGCAGTACGTGAAACGTAAATCGGGCACCTACCTCACCATCTACCTGCAGATTGCCAGAGACCACTGGTACTACTTCCACTACGATATGACCAAGCATGTAATGCTCATCAAATCGAGCTTTGTTGAATTCGACGACCTGATACGCGGAGCCAAGGACCGCGAGGTGAAGACCTCCGACGGCACCTACCGCTACCGTCTCGTGACCAACGCCTCCGATGTGTCCAAATTCACCAAGAAAATGGAAACCTTCGAGGAGGGCGGCGACGACGACCTCTACGAGGAAGAGGAGGACCCCGGCGACAACGAATAACACTCCGGACAAAAAAACACGGAAAATCGCAAAAAAAATCGTATCTTTGCACTTTAATAGAACATCACACTAACGTAAAAAAATGGAATACAACACCAAAAGACCGAAACTGCAGATTACCGACTACGGACGCAACATCTACAAACTGATAGAATACGCCAAAACCATCGAGGACCGCGACAAACGCAACGCCGTGGCCGCCTGCATAGTCAACGTGATGGCGCAGGTGAACCCCAAAGTGAAGGAAGAAACCGACTACAAACACAAACTGTGGGACCACCTGCTGCTGATGTCCAATTTCGAACTCGACGTGGACAGCCCCTACCCCGTTTCGCACGAGAACAACATCGATTTCGACCCCAAGCCGCTGAAATACAAGACCAACCACATCAACTACCGCCACTACGGTAAGGTGCTCGAAGACCTTATCGAAAAAGTGGCCTCCTACCCCGAAGGCGAGGAAAAAGAGGTGCTGATAGAGCTTATCGCACACCAGATGAAACGCTCCTACCTAACTTGGAACCGAAACACCGTAAGCGACGACATAATTTTCGAGCAGTTCGACCGCCTGAGCACCGGAAAACTGAAACTCCGCGACGACTTCCAGCTCCTTGCCAACAAGGAATACGGGGACGGCACAACTTCCAACAACAACAAAAACCAGAACCCCAACCGCATCAAGAAAAAACAGGGACAGAAACATCAGGCCAACTCGGTGAAAGTAAAAAACGGAAAGAAAAACAAAAACTTCCAAAACAATAAATAACAACTTAATACTCCGACACTTATGAGTTCCTTCGAGATAACAGGCGGCAAAAGGCTTTCGGGCGAGATAATACCGCAAGGCGCCAAAAACGAGGCACTGCAGGTGATTTGCGCCACCGTGCTCACTTCCGACAAGGTGGTGATAGAAAACATCCCCGACATCCGCGATGTGAACAAACTCATCGACATACTGCGCCTTATCGACGTGAAAGTGGAACGGCTCAGCGCCGACACCTACTCCTTCCAAGCCGACAACATCGACCTCAACAAACTCGAAAGCGACGAGTTCTGCGACACCGCCTCCAAGCTGCGTGGCTCCATAATGCTGGCAGGCCCGCTGCTGTCGCGGTTCGGCAAAGCCACCTTCCCACAACCCGGCGGCGACAAGATAGGCCGCCGACGCCTCGACACACACTTCATCGGATTCGAGAAACTCGGCGCTACCATCGACTACAACTTCCGCTTCTACACCATAACCGGAAATCCGCTCAACGGCTGCTATATGCTATTGGACGAAGCCTCCGTAACCGGCACCGCCAACATAATAATGGCCTCCGTGCTGGCCAAAGGCACCACCACAATAATGAACGCCGCCTGCGAACCCTACGTCTATCAGCTGTGCAAGATGCTCAACAGTATGGGCGCACAGATTTCCGGCGTCGGCTCCAACCTGCTAACCATCAACGGGGTAACCTCGCTGAAAGGATGCACCCACCGCCTGCTGCCCGATATGATCGAGGTAGGCAGCTTTATCGGCCTTGCGGCAATGACTCAGTCGGAGATAACGCTGAAAAACGTGGGCATGGAACATCTGGGACTGATTCCCAACGTGTTCCGACGTCTGGGCGTTAGTATTTTCCAAAAAGACGACGACCTGATAATACCCTCACAGGAACACTACACCGTGGAACGCTTTATGGACGGCTCCATAATGACCATCTCCGACGCCCCGTGGCCCGGCTTCACCCCCGACCTCATCAGCATAGCCCTCGTGGTGGCCATACAAGCCAACGGGAGCGTGCTGATACATCAGAAGATGTTCGAAAGCCGACTATTCTTTGTAGATAAACTGATAGACATGGGCGCACAGATAATTCTCTGCGACCCGCACCGCGCCACAGTGATAGGCCTTAACCGCGAACACAACCTGCGGGGCATACGCATGAGCTCGCCCGACATACGCGCCGGTGTGGCACTGCTCATCGCGGCACTGTCGGCCACGGGCAAGAGCCGTATCGACAACATCGAACAGATAGACCGCGGCTACCAGAACATCGACCAGCGCCTGCGTAACATCGGCGCCGACATAACACGTATTGAATAAAAACATAATAAAGTGATTTTCGACAAGTTTTTCAAAAAAATAGACCCAGACGGAGCATTAGCCGTTTTGAAAACCGACATCCATTCACACCTCATTCCACAAGTGGACGACGGCGCTTTCGCCTACGACACCTCCATCGATTGCATAAGCCGTATGGCAAAGTTAGGATATAGCAAAATCTGTCTGACTTCCCATTTTCAGACCTACGGATTCAAAAACGACGAGGACGACATACTGAGACGTGCCGAAGAACTACGTCAGACCATAGCCGAAAACAACATTCAAATGGAGTTGATTGTGGGTGGCGAATATCTTGTGGACAGTGGGTTCCGCAAACGCATGGAAACCAACCGTTTCCTAAAAATGAACGACCAATATCTGCTTATCGAGTTTTCGTTCAACCAAGCTATTCTCGGCATCAGTGAACTAGTTTTCGAACTGCAGAAACTCGGACACGATATAATACTTGCCCACCCCGAACGCTACCTTTATTTCCACGAACACCCCGAAATACCGAAAACACTTAAAGACCAAGGCGTTTTCTTCCAGTCAAACATAAACTCATTCGGCGGTTTCTACGGAAAAAGAACCCTCAAAGAAAGCTACAAATACATCAACAACGGCTGGACCGACTTCCTAGGCACCGACATCCACAACCGCCTTTACCTGCACGCCCTTGTGAACACCTGCAAGGACAAAAAATTCCGCAAAATGCTCGACACACACAGTTTCCTTAACAACACCATATAAACCATGAACACACTACAAGCCATCAGCCCCATCGACGGACGCTACCGCAACAAAGTAGAAACCCTTGCCGGATATTTCTCCGAACAAGCCCTGATACGCTACCGCGTGGCAGTGGAGATAGAATATTTCATCGCCCTGTGCGACATACCGCTGCCCCAGCTCAAATCCTTCGACAAAGCCAACTGCCCCAAACTCAGGGCTATATACCAAAACTTTAGCGAGGAAAACGCCCTCGAAGTGAAGGAAATAGAAAAAACCACCAACCACGACGTGAAAGCCGTGGAATATTTCATCAAACGTCGTTTCGACGAACTCAATCTCGCTGAATACAAGGAGTTTATACACTTCGGACTCACCTCGCAGGACATCAACAACACCTCAATGCCGATGATGCTTAAAAACTGCCACGACGAGGTGCTGATGCCCGCCATAGCCCACATCGCCGACCTGCTCGACGCCAGAGCCGACAAATGGAAAGACATCCCCATGCTGGCACACACCCACGGACAGCCCGCATCGCCCACCACCCTCGGCAAGGAGTTCAAAGTGTTCGCCTACCGCCTACGGCAACAGATGGCACATTTCGCCAACATACCCTTCAACGCCAAGTTCGGCGGAGCCACCGGCAATCTCAACGCACACTACGTTGCTTATCCAGACATTGACTGGGAGTCGTTTGCCAACAACTTCGTGGCCGACCACCTGCACCTGCAACGTCTGCAATACACCACCCAGATAGAGAACTACGACAATATGGCCGCCTACTTCGACGCCTGTAAACGTATCAACGTGATAATCATTGACTTGTGCCGCGACATCTGGACCTACATCTCGATGGAATACTTCAAACAGAAGATTAAAGCGGGCGAAGTGGGCTCGTCGGCAATGCCGCACAAGGTTAATCCCATCGATTTCGAGAACGCCGAAGGCAACCTCGGTCTGGCCAACGCCATTTTCGAACACCTGTCGCACAAACTGCCCATCTCGCGCCTACAACGCGACCTCACCGACTCCACCGTGAGCCGCAACATAGGGGTGCCGATAGCACACACCCTGATAGCCCTCAACTCACTCGAAAAAGGTCTGGGCAAGCTGATTCTCAACGAACAGCAACTGTACAACGACCTCGAGAACAACTGGGCAGTGGTGGCCGAAGCTATCCAGACCATACTGCGCAGCGTGGGCTACCCCAACCCCTACGAGACACTGAAACAGCTCACCCGTACCAATAGCAAGGTGAACGCCCAAACCATCGCCGACTTTGTGGAGACCCTCGATGTGGCCGACGACGTAAAACAACGTATTCGCAACATAACCCCGCACAACTACGTGGGACTGAAAATAAAATAACAATCGACGGCATATATGCGGAAAAATGCCACTAATACCTTCCTGCTGAAAACTCTGCGGCCCTACCGCGGACAGCTGGTGGTGTACACCATTCTCGTCATTTTTTCCGTAGTATTCACCCTCACCACCATACTCTCCATCACCGACTTCCTGAAAATCCTCTTCCCGCCCGACAGCGGCGCCCAGCCCGACAACGACCCCAACCAGCTCAACCAGTTGCTGAACCAGCTCTACGGATGGATGATAGGTTTCGGACAACACAAAGCCGTGCTGCTTTTCGCACTGATACTCTGCTCGCAATACCTTCTAAAAAACATTTTCACCTATTTCGCCATAGTGCGTATCTGCAACATACGCAACTATGCCATACGCGACATCCGCGACCGTCTTTACTCCAAAATCACCAACCTGCCCCTCTCCTATTTCTCCAGCTCGCGCAAAGGCGACGTAATATCGCGTTTCAGCAACGATATCACCGAGTTCGACCAAAACGTGCTTTTCTCCATCCAACAGATTACCATCGCCATCATCACCATAGTGCTATACCTTGTGCTGTTGTTCTATATCAACCTGAAACTCACCATCTTCGCACTGCTTCTGTTGCCCATAATCGGTTTTGTGATTTCGAGGATAACACGGCATCTGCGCCGCAACTCGCAGACACTTCAGGAAAAGACATCCTACCTCACCTCCCTCACCGAGGAGACGATTTCTGGGGTGCGTATCATCAAATCCTTCACCGCCATCGATTTCTCCAACGAGAGGTTCCGTCGTTTCAACGAGTCGTACACTCGCCTGCGCAACAAAGTCTATCGCCGGATCGACCTGGCCTCGCCCGTGAGCGACTTCCTCGGCAACAGCATGGTGATAGTGATTCTCGTTTTCGGTGCCTACTTGGTTTTCAACCACGACGGCGGCCTTACCCCCGAACTTTTCATCACCTACATAATGCTCTTTGTGCTGATGATAAATCCCGCCAAGGACTTTGCCACAGCCATCTCGCAGATGAAAAAAGGGACAGCCTGCACACAACGGCTGTCCGATTTTCTGGAAATCCCCGAAACCATCGTCGAAAAGGAGAATCCCCAAGCTTTCGAAGGACTTCGAAACAATATAGTTTTCAACAACTTGTCGTTTGAATACAACGCCGGAACCGAAGTCCTGTCGAACATCAATCTAACCATCACCCGTGGCGAGACGGTGGCCATTGTAGGACCTTCGGGCTCGGGCAAGTCAACCCTCGCCGACCTTGTGCCGCGTTTCCACGACTGCACCGCCGGACAGCTGCTTATCGACGGCACCGACATACGGGAGTATTCCATCGCGCAGCTGCGAAGCCATATCGGCATAGTGTCGCAGGACACCATACTGTTCAACGACACCGTTTTCGGCAATATAGCCTTCGGCTGCCAAAACGCCACCCGGCAACAGGTGGAGGAGGCTGCCAAAATTGCCAACGCCCACGACTTTATAATGCAGCTCGACAACGGTTATCAGACCAACATCGGCGACTGCGGCGACCGTCTCTCGGGCGGACAGAAACAACGCATCTGCATAGCACGCGCCATACTTTCCAACCCCGACATACTTATTCTCGACGAGGCCACCTCCGCCCTCGACACCGAGTCGGAACGTCTTGTGCAGGACGCCCTCAACCGCGTGCTAACAAACCGCACCGCCATAGTAATAGCACATCGCCTCTCCACCATAGCAGGAGCAGACAATATAATTGTCCTCGACCACGGACATATCGTCGAAACAGGAAACCACCAACAGCTAATGAATCAAAACGGACTTTATAAAAAGCTGGTGGAAATGCAGTCATTCAGATAAAAAATTGAAAAATGAGCAAAAAGAGGATTGTGATAACGGCTTTAATAATTTGGATGATACTAAGTGTGAAATACTTTTTCCGTCCACTATTGTCGGGTAAGATTCCCGACGACTGGGGCTTTATCTCAACTTTTCTTATTTTCCCCGCAATAGCCTTGAGTATTTCACTGATAATCGAAAAACGGAAAAGTAAAAAACACAAACTAATAGAACCCGAGGATTAAAAAATGAGGGTATACAAACTACTCATCGCAATTACCGCAACCGTTTTGTTGTCCCGCATATCGTTTGCACAAAAATATTATTATAATCCAAGACTTCGAGCAATACATATCGAAAAAGAAAGCGGGAGAAAGATATTTTTCGGAAACCCGAAGTATAAAAGCTACGACCTTAAAACCTCAATAGAGTATTGCATATTAGACACCGCTTGGAATACCTTCGAACAAAATCAGCGCTTAGTAATAATATGTAAGGGCCCGGGACACGAAAAATGTCGGTTGAACACAGATATAAGCGACACCCTTCAATACGACGGCGTAGCCATCCCGATGGGCGAAATAGACAAACGAACCAATCAACTGCTCAACAAAATAGACCGTAAACTGCGGTGGGGGACAAAACATGGCTCTATAAAAAAAAACATTTCGATAAACATCGACGGGCGTGAGTTTGTTTTCACAATTGAAGCTTATTACCAAGGAAATAAAAAAGGTGACGCAAAAATACACATCGTTGTATGCGACACAGTAAGGAAAGAATTTCATCCTCGGATAATTTACGGCTGTCCCAACTGACAGTTACTCCTCGTACTCAATCGAACGTGAGGTTGTCGTTAAAACACACCTTTCCACGCACTTTTTCTTAAAAAAAGGAACACAAAAACAATTATCGTAACAGCCGTTACGGTAACGCACGTTACGATATCACATAAAACATTATTATTAAGGAACTTATGCTATCACTCCTCGTACTCAATCGAACGTAAGGAGGTCATATAACATTCGCCGTTGGCGAAGAAGCGTTTCTCCACCCAGTTGCCGTGCTTGTCGTACTTGTACTTGTACTCGTCGGTGTGTTTCTCCACCTCGTCGAGATTGTAATAAGTTATTACCCTTTTGGTTAGGTTGCCGTGCTTGTCGTATTTCATAACTAGCTCATTCATAAGCTCGTCGTCGGGGTCGTATTTCGCTATTTTTATCACGTTTCCGTCGGAATCGAAATACCAAACATTTTTTTCACACACTCCCTCTTTATAATACTTATATTCAATTGTTTGCAAAAGATTTAGAGAATTCCCATAAACATAATGATAGCTTGATCCGATTTTACTCAAAATACTTTTATCGTATCCCAAATGCTCTGTAATCGTGTCCTTTTCACCAAAATAATAAATGACCGCCTTCACGGGCAATGCGATGTTGTCAAACGTAGTCACATCCAAACGGACAAGTTTTCCGGACTTATATTGGTAGGCATACAATTTGTTCTCGGTTGTGTCGAAAACATACTTATATTCAGTGGTGACACTCGTGCTGCCGTCGGGATGTTTGGTAATAACAGAACGCGGCCTCATATTGCCATAAAGGGAGTCGTAAAGACTTACCGTATGAGAATATAATTCTCCGCTGGAAATATCGTTAAACGACTCCTCGCGCAAACTGTTCCCGCTTCGCGTCTTCACTTCGGTAGTGAAAATACCTTTGTGAGAATAGAAACGTGTTGTGTCGCTGTCCCAATGTGGTTTGCATACGCTGTCGAAGAGGTATCCGTTGTAAACGACCTTCCTAACCTTTCCGACGAAATTCCATTCAACAAGCGCTTGCGAAAAGCCAACCATCGGCAGCAAAGCCAAAAACGCAAATATTATTGTCCTGATTTTCATAACGTTCTGATATTTGGAACACCGAAAAAACAAAATACTTTTTCGTATTTTCCGATGCTTATTTTATTTCGGTGTATATCAAACAACGTCAAAAGTTCTGATTTATTGCATTTTTGCAAAAAAAGAAAGGGAACCGAACTGGCTCCCTTTCCTGAAATAATAATAAAATTTTATTTGGCGTATTTGAACGTTTTTCCGGGATAGAAAGCCTCGTCGCCGAGAGCCTCTTCGATACGGAGCAGCTGGTTGTACTTGCAAATACGGTCGGTGCGGCTTGCCGAGCCGGTCTTGATAAGGCCGGTGTTCATAGCCACGGCGAGGTCGGCAATGGTGGTGTCCTCGGTCTCGCCCGAACGGTGGCTGGCAATGGCAGTGTAGCCGTTGCGGTAGGCAAGGTTGATGGCGTCGATGGTCTCGGTGAGGGTGCCAATCTGGTTCACCTTGATAAGGATGGAGTTGGCCACCTTGCGTTCGATGCCCATCTGCAGACGTTCCACGTTGGTAACAAACAGGTCGTCGCCCACCAGCTGGCAGCGGTCGCCGATGGTGTCGGTGAGGAGTTTCCAGCCGTCCCAGTCGTCCTCGGCCATGCCGTCCTCGATGCTGATGATGGGGTAACGGGTAACCCAGTCTTTCCAGAAATCGACCATCTGTGCGGGAGTAAGTTTCTCCTTGGTGGACCATTTCAGGCAGTACATATTCTCATCTTTCAGATAATATTCCGACGAAGCGGGGTCGAGGCCGATATAAACATCTTCGCCCGGACGGTAGCCGGCCTTTTCGATGGCCTGAAGTATCACCTCTATAGCCTCCTCGTTGGAGCCGAGGTTGGGAGCGAAACCGCCTTCGTCGCCCACGTTGGTGGACATACCTTTGTCTTTCAGCACTTTGCGGAGGTTGTGGAACACTTCGGCACCCATACGCAGGGCTTCGGAGAATGTGGGAGCTCCCACAGGCATTATCATAAACTCCTGAAAATCAACAGGGTTGTCGGCATGAGCACCGCCGTTGAGGATGTTCATCATAGGAATGGGCAGGGTGTTGCCGGCAGTGCCGCCGAGGTAGCGGTACAGCTCCTGGCCGGTCTCCATAGTGGCGGCCTTGGCGCAGGCAAGCGATACGCCCAGTATGGCGTTGGCACCCAGTTTCTCTTTGTTTTTGGTACCGTCGAGCTCGATCATGCGGTTGTCGATAGCGCGCTGGTCTTGCACGTACATACCTCTAAGTTCCTCATTAAGCACGTTATTTACGTTCTGCACAGCGTTCAAAACGCCTTTACCCATAAACACTTTGTCGTCGTTGTCACGAAGTTCGCAGGCTTCGTGTTCGCCGGTGGATGCGCCCGAAGGCACGGCGGCGCGGCCAAAAGCTCCTTGGTCGGTGTAAACTTCTACTTCTACAGTTGGATTGCCTCTCGAATCCAGGATCTGACGTCCTTTAATTCCAATAATTTGTGACATTTTAGTTTGTTTTTTAAGATTATTAAATATATGTTGTATAAAATTACTTTCTGTATTTCAACTTATTACACTCCAAAATGGCAGTTAGTGCACTTTTTGGAAATAACCTGCAAAAATACACTTTTTTTGGCACTTTTGCAAGCGTAAAGCAAAAAAAATCAAAGGTAGGTGGTGGTGGTGTTCACAACGCTATAAACGGTCTGCTGTGCAAGGTTGCCGTTGGTATCCCAAAGCAGGTTGTAAAGCTCGTTGGTAAGGCCGTTGTAAATACGCCTTACAGCGTGTTGTTTGCTGTTTGGAGAGTAAGCATAAACATTACCAGTTCCAGTAAAATCCTGCAGTTTGCTGCAAAGCCGCCCCGCAGGGGTGGGTGTAGTGTTTGTTTTATGGCTTAACTTGCTAAACATCATTTTCATAACGGCTATGGGGTTAGTTTATTGCTTTGGTGGATTAAAAATCCTTGTACTCAATTGCCAATGGCAATAAAACCGCTGCAAGGGGAATCCAATACAACGGACGATTGAGTCATATTAAAAAGATTGTGCCGCTTGAATTTCCTGATTGTGTTTTTTTATTCTTGCCAGTTTTTGAGGTAATGAATCTATTTGCTCCTGTGAAAAAGACATCTTTTCCATAAACAATAAGAGTTCTTCTTCTTTATATATATCACTGAAACTAATGTTTGTTCCGTCATACATAAAGACCCGATGATATCCAAAATGAGGAGTTGATATTTTGAATGAATATATGCCAACATCATTCGTTTTTGTTGCAATAGGTAATATTTGCATGACAGAACATTTAAAAGGTAGGTGACTATTGTCGTTAATCTTTTGTATTAACACTTCCTTATACTTTGACAAATTCTGTGGGAGACTATTCATCTGTTGCATGTCTATCATATTTTGTCCAAACGCAAAACTGGAAATAATAAAAGATGAGCAGATTAACAATCTATAAAAAAATATTTTATTCATAATAATTAAATTAGTTATTGAATTAAAAAATTAATATAATTTGATTTAATATCCCTATCATTTTTATTTCCATATTTTTCTCTATACTCTAATCGTGATTTGTACTCTAGTTTTACGGGTTCTTGCTCTTGTTCACGTTCTTGCTCTAAGGAAGATGATTTATCTATCTTAATTTGCAAAGGATCCAGATGAACGCTCTCATGTGTACCAATTCCATTTATTTTTTCTTCTTTAGAAAATCCATTATATCTATCATTTTTATTATTTTTTATTTCAGCAGTTGAGATAGTTATTGTAGCAGATTTGAATTCTCCATTATCAAAAAAATCTTCATTGTTGGGTTCTGTTAGTCCATGCACCTGTATTCCATCGTAATAAATTGCCTTTTTTGTTAAAATAAGAGTTATTTTCGTTCTTCTATTAATCATTCCTTTAAAGGCCTCAGTTCCAGTCTCAGTCTTACTCATAGCTTCATAAATCCTTATTGCATCTTTTGAAGCAATATTTTTGTCTATTTGAACATTACCTTGATCATCTATGGAAAAACCTTCTATCTCCATCCCCTCCGGATCCACCAGCTTCACAGGATTCCACGCACAATAATTATACGGCGTCAAACTCGGGTATTTATCACTCATAGGATCCACACTCAGCCATCCTAAATCGGAAGAATTAAACCTCGCACCATGGTAGTAGTAGCCAGTCTCCGCATCCCGCTCCTTACCCGTAAAGGTAAACCGCTCGTCATACGCCGCACTCCGTTCATTTACAAAGTGTTCTCCAAATGGCAGGTACTGCAAATGCTGTACCGCCGCACCAGTTCCGTCGCTAATCCAGCTCGCACTGCCCAAATGGTCGCTGTGGAAGTAATAAACAGCCTCCGTGCCACCAGCAAGATTCTGCCTAAACTGCTGCAAGAGATTGTTTTGCACAAAATTTAGAGCAGTATTAGAAATATAAAAATCGGGCAAAGGATTTGTAAGCAGTTCTGTTGCAACACTATACCCACTACACACATCTACGGGAAATTCGTCATTAGGCTGGTTTATTGGGCTAACTATTTGCTGTATAACATTATCAAACAACACATTAGCATTATAAGACAGGCTTTGGTCAAGAGTACATAAACGAGTCATCTTCTCAAACCCGCCAGTGCCTATTTTAGAGGCAATGCGGTTTCCGCCTGCGTAGTAGTATTTGGTATATTCGGCCTGTGTAACAGTCAGATATTCATTTGGATAGATTGTAATGTTTTCAAGGTTGGTGGAGTTTAGAAGTGTTCCTGTCTGGTCTATTGCGGCGTTGCCGGTCATCTTTATGGCGCGGTTGCCGTCGTGGCCATAGGCGTAGTAGCTTAAATAGCCATCGCCAGCAACCAAATTCAAGCGGTCGTTCTCGTCCCAATACAAGGCTCGCATGTTTTGGTAAGCGGGCACATTGTTGTTTACGCTGTAAACCGTCTGCTGTGCAAGGTTGCCGTTGGCATCCCAAAGCAGGTTGTAAAGCTCGTTGGTAAGGCCGTTGTAGTATCTGCGCACCGCATGGGGCTTGGCATTTGGGGAGTAGGCGTAGGTGTTGGCCGTGGCGGTGTAGTCCTGTATCTTACCGCACAGCCGCCCGGCGGGGGTGTTTGTTTGGTTTGTTATATGTATTGATTCTTTAAACATTATTTTTATAACGACTGTTTAATCGCTTTATTGTTTACTGATTGCTTTTTAATCCTTTTTCATCACCAATAAGTAGTTCCTATAAACCACGTTCCTCAAAGATTCACCCACTTATACTCTGTCCCATCCAAAGCTCTTTTATTAAAAGATGTGTCTTTTTTCCAGACCATAAACCATTCTTCGTATAGTGATTTAATTCTCTCCATATCTTTGGCATTTAGATAAAGAAACAAGGAATCATTTTTCGAGATTGTAGAACATTCTGAAAAAGAAGAGTCAATTTTATTCTCTACTAATTTAGCATATTCTATGCCTTTGCGGTGAGTTGGTAATATAGAACTATGTGGATGTAATTCAAACCAGCATGAACATGCTTCAAAAGATGTGTCGTTGATATGATTTATCAATGAACGATACGAGTTCTCCTTATCAATACTCAATGATTGGCACATTGAAATATTTATATTACAGGTGATTACAGATAGTAATAATATTGTGTGATATAATTTCATAATTTTATTCATCAATTGAATTAGTTTCGTTTTTTGAGGTTAATCTAAAATATGCTCTTGAATATGGTACTAGAACTTTCGTTATCTGTTCGGGAGCTTTCATCGGTCATTTTTTTCTCACTGCAAAAATACACTTTTTTTGGCACTTCTGCAAGCGAAAAGCAAAAAAAATAATCAAAACCGCCAGTTGCGGCGGATTTGGTATTCTCCGCTTCGCTATCGAAACTGCCACTGGCAGTTTCTTCACAGTTAGTGGGCACAAAAAAAAGAGCATCGCCGTGGTGGGATGCCCTTTTCTCTTTTCGCTGAGATAATATGTTATTCAGCTTTCGGCTCTTCTGCTTTGGGTTCTTCCTCAGCCTTGGCCTCAACGGGTTTTGCCTCGGTTTCGGCAGCAGCTTTTTTAGTTCTGCTACGACGAGTTGTTTTGGCTTTAACGGGTTTGTTCTCCTTCAGCATGTTCTCGTTGTAGTCAACGAGTTCTATCATGGCCATCTGCGAATTGTCGCCTCTGCGGATGCCGGTCTTGAGAATTCTGGTGTAACCGCCGGGACGGTTGGCCACTTTCTGCGAAATTTCTCTGAAGAGTTCGGTAACAGCCTCTTTGTCTTGCAGATAGCTGAACACCAAACGGCGGGAAGCGGTCGAGTCCATTTTGGAGCGGTTTATCAGAGGCTCCACATATTTTCTCAGCACCTTGGCTTTGGCCAAAGTGGTTTCTATTCTCTTGTGCTTTATCAGCGAGGATGCCATGTTCGACAGCATAGCCTCTCTGTGAGCGTGAGTTCTCGATAATTTATTTTGTTTACAACCGTGTCTCATTGTCTTATTCTTTATCTAATTTATACTTTGATATATTCATTCCGAAATCCAGGTTTTTGGAAGCCACCAACTGTTCGAGTTCGTTGAGGGATTTCTTTCCGAAGTTTCTGAATTTCAGGAGGTCGGCTCTGTTGAAAGCCACAAGTTGGCCCAAAGTTTCGACTTCCGCGGCCTTGAGGCAGTTCAACGCACGCACCGAGAGGTCCATGTCCACGAGCTTGGTTTTGAGCAGCTGGCGGATATGCAGTGTGTTTTCGTCGAATTCCTCGCTGGTCTGGCGTGTCTCCACGTCGAGCGTGATGCGTTCGTCGGAGAACAGCATAAAATGCTGGATAAGTATTTTAGCGGCCTCTTTCAGCGCTTCCTTGGGGTGTATGGAGCCATCAGTCTGGATGTCAATTGTCAGTTTCTCGTAATCGGTTTTCTGTTCAACACGGTAGTTGTCCCACGAGTACTGAACATTCTTTATAGGAGTGTGAATCGAATCAATGGCTATCACTCCGATAGGATCGGTGGTTTTCTTGTTCTCTTCCGACGGAACATATCCCCTGCCCTTTTCTATGCAAAGGTCCATATTGAGGGTTACGTTGGGTTCCATGTGGCATATCTCCAAATCGGGGTTGAGAACCTGGAAGCCGTTGAGGAATTCGTTCAGGTCGCCGGCTTTGAGGACGGTCTTTCCGGTGATGTTCACCGAAAGTCTTTCGCTCTCCTGATCCTCAATCTGGCGTTTGAAACGTATCTGTTTCAGTTTCAAAATGATGTCGGTCATATCCTCTACAACGCCGGGGATGGTGTCGAACTCGTGTTTAACACCGTCGATGCGTACCGAGGTTATTGCGAAACCTTCCAGCGAGTTGATAAGGATGCGGCGGAGCGCGTTGCCTATGGTGATACCGTAGCCGGGTTCAAGTGGACGAAATTCGAATACTCCGTGAAAATCATCCGATTCTAACATGATAACCTTGTCAGGCTTCTGAAATGCTAATATTGACATTTGTTTCCTTTCGCTTTACTTCTTTTGTACTTGGTTTACTTGAGATTCAGACTATCCCGTTATTATTTGGAGTACAACTCTACTATCAGTTGTTCCTGAATAGTTTCCGGAATGTCGGCACGCTGCGGGTAGTTGAGGAACTTGCCCGACATTGTGTTAGCGTCCCATTCCAACCAACTGTAGCGATTGGCGTTGCCTGCCAGCGAGTCGGTGATCACTTCCAAGGATTTGGAGCGTTCACGAACCGAAACCACGTCGCCTTCTTTCAGCGAGTAGGAAGGTATGTTCACCACTTTGCCGTTTACGGCGATGTGGGCGTGCGAAACGAGCTGACGGGCCTGAGCGCGGCTTCTTGCTATGCCAAGGCGGTAAACCACGTTGTCCAGACGAGCCTCGATGAGCTGCAGCAGCACCTCACCGGTGATGCCTCCGCGACGCGAAGCTTCGTTGAACAGGTTGCGGAACTGTTTCTCCAGAATGCCGTAGGTGTATTTGGCTTTCTGTTTCTCTTTCAGCTGTGTGCCGTACTCCGACACTTTGCTGCGGTGACGGCTCTGGCCGTGCATTCCCGGAGGATATTTCTTTTTCTCGAAAGATTTGTCAGCGCCGAATATCGGCTCTCTGAATTTTCTTGCTATTTTTGTTTTTGGTCCAGTGTATCTTGCCATTTTTACTAAAAATAAATGTTTATACTCTTTGTTCTTTCACACATCTCCTTACACGCGACGGCGTTTGGGGGGACGGCAACCATTGTGGGGCAGAGGTGTGATGTCGATGATCTCTGTCACTTCGATGCCGCAAGCGTCGATAGTTCTGATTGCGGATTCCCTTCCCGAACCCGGACCTTTTACGTAAGCTTTCACTTTGCGCAAGCCCAAATCGTAGGCTACCTTACCGCAATCTTCCGCAGCCATTTGAGCGGCGTACGGAGTGTTTTTCTTCGATCCTCTGAAGCCCATTTTTCCGGCGGAGGACCAAGAAATCACTTGACCGGCATTGTTTGTCAACGAAATAATCACGTTGTTGAAAGAGGCGAATATGCACGCTCTTCCCGTTGGTTCAACTTTTACAACTCTTCTTTTGGTTGGTTTTGAAGTTTTTGCCATTTCTTTGTTTTTCTTTTTTTTATTAAACCTTCTTTCTACCTTCGGCTCCGGTGTCAAAAATCTAATCCGCCAAAGGTCGCACCGCTTAATTAGCCTTTAGGTGCTTTCTTTTTGTTAGCGATTGTTTTCTTCTTACCCTTACGAGTACGTGCATTGTTCTTTGTGCTTTGTCCGCGCAGGGGCAGTCCCAGACGGTGGCGTATTCCTCTGTAGCATCCGATGTCCATCAGTCGTTTGATGTTCATCTGTACTTCGGAGCGCAATTCGCCTTCCACTTTGTACTGCTCGCCGATGATGTTACGGATAGCGTTCTGCTCATCATCCGACCAGTCTTGCACTTTCTTGTTCACATCGATGCCTGCCTCGTTGAGTATTTTCTGGGCAGTGCTTCTTCCAATGCCATAGATATAGGTCAAGCCTATCTCTCCTCTTTTGTTTTTGGGTAAATCAATACCTGCAATTCTTGCCATAAACTATTTATATTCTTGTTTAAATTTGTTTTATCCTTGTCTTTGTTTGTACTTAGGATTTTTTTTGTTGATTACATAAACAACCCCTTTTCTGCGAACGACTTTGCATTCGGGGGATCTTTTCTTTACAGATGCTCTTACTTTCATTTTTTTCTTTTTTTATCTGTTTGTTTTTCTTTTTTTACTTCTTTCTTATTTGTGACGGTAGGTTATCCTGCCTTTTGTGAGGTCGTAGGGCGACATTTCCAGCTGTACCTTGTCGCCGGGCAGTATCTTGATGTAGTGCATGCGCATTTTGCCGGAAATGTTGGCTATTATCACATGGCCGTTTTCCAGTTCCACGCGGAACATCGCGTTGCCCAGAGCTTCGATTACGGTGCCATCTACTTGAATCGGTGGTTGTTTTGCCATTATCTTTATTTATTTAATGTTTTCTATTGGTTCGAAGCTCGATAGGATGTCGGGAGCGTGCTTGCCTATGGCCACGTCGTGTTCGAAGTGTGCCGAGGGTTTGCCGTCCTTGGTCCTGCAGGTCCAGCCGTCCTCTTGCGAGAATTTCACGTTTTTGGAGCCGAGGTTTATCATCGGTTCCACGGCTATCACCATTCCTTCTTTCAGCAGGGGGCCTGTGCCTTTCACACCGAAGTTGGACACGCTGGGGTCTTCGTGGAGTTTCAGTCCCACCCCGTGACCGCAGAGCTCGCGCACCACGGTGTATCCGTTTTTCTCGCAGTGTGTCTGTATGGCGTGTCCTATGTCACCCACGCGGTTGCCCTCGACGCATTTTTCGAGGCCGAGGTACAGCGCCTCTTTAGTCACTTTGAGCAGGCGGAGCACTTCGGGGCGCACCTCACCGCAGGTGAAGGTGTAGGCCGAGTCGCCTATGTAGCCGTTGAGGTTGGTGCCGCAGTCGATGGACACTATGTCGCCGTCCTTTATAAACATATCTTCGGAAGGTATGCCGTGTACGACCACATCGTTGACGGAGATGCAAAGAGCTGCAGGAAAACCGTTGTAGCCTTTGAATACGGGTGTGGCACCGTTGTCCCTGATAAATTGTTCGCCAATTTTGTCAAGGAAGGCGGTGGTTACACCGGGCTTAACGTATTTTCCCACTTCCGCCAGTGTCTTTCCCACCAGCAGAGCGCTTTCGCGTATAAGCTCTATTTCCTCCTGTGTCTTCAGTCGTATCATTGCTTTTCCGAGAGTATATCTTTATCTTTTACGCTGAAATCGACATTGAGTTACGTCCTTTTATGCGTCCAGTCTTGGTGAGGCCGTCGTAGTGGCGCATCAGCAGGTGGCTTTCGATCTGCTGCAGGGTGTCGAGAATAACGCCCACCATAATCAGCAACGAGGTGCCGCCGTAGAACTGTGCGAACTGTGCGTTAACCCCCATCAAACTCACTATTGCAGGCAATACTGCCACTATAGCAAGGAAAATGGAACCCGGAAGGGTTATCTTCGACAATATGTCTTCAATGTATTCCGCAGTTTTCTTGCCGGGCTTGACTCCGGGAATGAAACCTCCGTTTTTCTTCATATCCTCAGCCATCTGGTTGGGGTTGATGGAGATAGCAGTATAGAAATACGTGAAGGCTATAATCATCAGACCGAAAATAAGGTTGTACCAGAATCCGTTGAAATTGGTTATTGCCGCTCCAAATGCAGAATCCTGTACTCCTGGTATCAGTGCCGGTATGAACATGATTGCCTGGGCAAAAATGATAGGCATCACACCAGCGGCGTTCACTTTCAAGGGTATGTACTGGCGCACACCACCGTACTGTTTGTTGCCAACTATGCGTTTGGCGTATTGCACCGGTATTCTGCGTGTTCCTTGCACAAGCAATATGCAAAGCAGAATAACCACAAGCAGAACCACAAGCTCGATGATAAGCATCATTGGTCTGCCCCATCTAACAACTATTTCACCAAATAAAGCATGGGGTAGACGGGCGATGATACCAATCATGATAAGAAGCGATATTCCGTTGCCTACACCTTTGTCGGTAATACGCTCACCAAGCCACATCACGAACAGTGTGCCGGAGGTGAGTATAATAATGCACGACAACCAGAACAGAAATCCGGGTGCCGATCCGTCGAACGGGTAGAACGCCGTAGAACTAGCACCCAGCTGGTATCTCATATTGATGATATAGGCGGGAGCTTGTACCACAGTGACTACAATTGTAAGCAAACGTGTAATCTGGTTCATCTTGCGACGTCCGCTCTCGCCTTCGCGCTGCATTTTCTGGAAATAGGGTATCACCATAACAAACAGCTGTATCACGATGGATGCAGTGATGTAAGGCATAATACCGAGTGCGAAAATGGAGGCGTGGGAGAACGCACCACCAGAGAACATGTTCAACAAGCCCAACAAACCGTTGCTGGTCTTATCCTGGAAAACTGTCAACTCGTTTGGGTCAACTCCAGGAAGGACAACGTAGCATCCGATACGGTACACCAGCACGAGGCCGAGGGTGTAGAGTATGCGCTTGCGCAGATCCTCGATCGCCCAAATGTTCTTTAGTGTTGTTATCAGTTTCTTCATAAAATGTTATTAGATTACAGTTACTACTCCACCTTTTTCTTCGATGGCTTTCTTTGCGGCTTCGGAGAAAGCGTGTGCCGTCACGTTGATTTTGGCGTTGAGTTCGCCGCGTCCGAGAATTTTCACCTTGTCGTTGCCGGAAAGGAGTCCATTCTGTTTCAGCACTTCGAGGTCGAAATTTTCGATCTGTTTGGCTTCGTTCAGCTTGTTGAGCACGTCGATGTTGATGCCGACGTATTCAACTCTGTTGATGTTTTTGAAACCGAACTTGGGCAGACGTCTGTAGATGGGCATCTGGCCGCCTTCGAATCCAATTTTGCGGGAATAGCCGGAACGTGCTTTGGCGCCTTTGTGTCCGCGTGTGGATGTGCCGCCTTTACCGGATCCCTGACCTCTACCCACTCTTTTGGAGTGTTTTACCGAACCTTTTGCAGGTTTTAAACTACTTAAATTCATATCTGTTTCTAAAAATTATCGGTGTTACTTAAATTTCTTCTACTGTGATCAGATGTTTCACTTTCTCAATCATGCCGAGGATCTCGGGGGTTGCCTGTACCTCTTTGGTGTGGTTGATTCTGTGCAATCCCAGTGCTTCCAAAGTTCTTTTTTGGCGAGCAGGACGACCAATCTTGCTTTTTACCTGTTTTATTTTTAATGTCTTCATCTCGATGTGTAATTAGTCGTTATTTATCCGTTGAAAACTTTATCAAGCGTAATGCCGCGCAGCTGAGCCACGGTGTAGGGGTCTTTCATCTGGAGCAGTGCGTTGATGGTTGCCTTTACCACGCTGTGGGGGTTCGACGAGCCTTTGGATTTGGCCAGCACGTCTTTCACTCCAACGCTCTCCAGCACGGCACGCATGGCGCCGCCGGCGATAACGCCGGTACCGGGGGCTGCGGGTTTCAGGAACACTTTCGCTCCGCTGTATTTGCCTATCTGTTCGTGGGGGATGGTGCCTTTCAGCACGGGGACCTTGATGAGGTTTTTCTTGGCGTCGTCGACACCTTTCTGAACGGCTGTCGTCACTTCCTTGGCTTTGCCGAGGCCGTAACCCACAACGCCGTTTTCGTCGCCTACTACTACGATGGCTGCGAAGCTGAAGGTTCTACCACCTTTGGTAACCTTGGTTACTCTGTTTATTGCTACAAGACGGTCTTTTAATTCGATCTCGCTTGATTTGACTCTTTTTACGTTTACTTCTGCCATAACTTTTTAGAATTTTAATCCTCCTTCTCTGGCTGCGTCAGCCAACGATTTAACACGTCCGTGGTACAGGTAGCCGTTGCGGTCGAATACTACGGAATTGATTCCTGCGGCTATAGCTCTTTCGGCAATTGCTTTGCCTACTTTGGCTGCCACTTCGGTTTTGGTGCCTTGTTTGTCGAAACTTTTCTCCAAGGAGGAGGCGGCCACCATTGTTACACCTTTGTCGTCATTTATTACCTGGGCGTATATCTCTTTGTTGCTTCTGAATACGGTCAGGCGGGGGGTTGCTTCTGTTCCGCTCACTTTATGACGAATTCTGTATTTGATTTTTGTTCTTCTTATGTCTTTTTGTGTTGCCATTAGTATCTGATTTTTCTTGTTGTTATACTAATTGTTATTTAGCGGCTGCTTTACCTGCTTTCTTGCGTACCACTTCACCCTGGAATCGTATGCCTTTTCCTTTGTAGGGTTCAGGTTTGCGCAGCGAGCGTATCTTGGCTGCCACCTGACCGAGCAGTTGTTTGTCTGCCGAGGTCATTATTATCAGGGGGTTCTTACCCTTTTCCGATATAGTCTCAACTTTTATCTCGTTGGGGAGTTCGAAGAAAATGGTGTGGGAGTATCCCAGAGCCATTTCGAGCACCTGGCCTTGGGCCTGTACTTTGTAGCCCACGCCTATCACTTCCTGAACGACTTTGAAGCCTGTTGTCACGCCGGTAACCATGTTGTTCACCAGTGCGCGGTAGAGGCCGTGCTGGGCTCTGTGGGCTTTGTCGTCGCTGGAGCGTGTCAGTGTCAGTTCTCCGTTGTCCTTGTCGAGAGACAAGCTGATGCTGGGGTCCACCTTTTGCGTGAGTTCGCCTTTTGGACCCTTTACCGTAACCACGTTTTCGGGAGATACGGATATTTCTACTCCTTTTTCGATTTTAATCGGTAATTTGCCTATTCTTGACATTTCTTGTTTTCTCCTTTTTTATGGATTTAGCTTATGTAACACAACACTTCGCCTCCGACGTTGAGGTTCTTGGCCTCTTTGTCGGTCATAAGGCCTTTCGATGTGGATATGATAGCTATGCCTAATCCGTTCAACACTCTTGGCATTTCGTCCACGCCTACGTATTTTCTCAATCCCGGGCTGCTCACGCGTGTGAGGTTGGATATGGCCGGCATTTTGGTCACGGGGTGGTATTTCAATGCTATTTTAATTGTCTGATGTTTGGTTTCCTCGTCGAATTTGTAGTTGAGGATGTAGCCTTTCTCGAACAGTATTTTGGTCATTTCCTTTTTCAGGTTCGAGGCCGGTATTTCCACTACTCTGTGTTTCGCCATTATGGCGTTTCTCATCCGAGTCAGATAATCTGCAATTGGATCTGTTACCATTTCTTGCTGTTTTTTAATGTTTAATGCTTTATTTACTTCTTGTTACCAGCTTGCTTTCTTTACGCCGGGGATAAGGCCGGAGATGGCCATTTCGCGGAAATTGATACGCGATATGCCGAACTGGCGCATGTATCCTTTGGGGCGGCCTGTGAGCTGGCAGCGGTTGTGAAGGCGCACGGGAAGTGCGTTCTTGGGCAGTTTCTGCAGTGCCACCACTGCTGCCTCTACTTCTTCGGGGGTGCCTTTGCGTACCTGCTCTTTAAGGGCAGCGCGTTTTGCCGCATAGCGGGCAACCATTTTTTCTCTTTTGCGTTCTCTCGCTTTTATTGATTCTTTTGCCATTTCTTATTATTTTTGATTTTTGAATGGTAAGCCAAATTGTTTCAACAGCGACATTGCTTCCTTGTCGGTCTTGGCCGATGTCACGAAAGTGATGTCCATTCCCTGGATGCGGCCGATTTTGTCGATGTCGATCTCGGGGAATATGATTTGCTCGGAGATGCCGAAGGTGTAGTTTCCGCGACCGTCGAAGCCTTTGTCGTTGATGCCCCTGAAGTCTCTGATACGGGGGATGGAGGCTGTTATCAGACGTTCGAGAAACTCGTACATGCGTTCGCCGCGGAGGGTTACGCGCACTCCGATGGGCATTCCTCTTCTGAGTTTGAAGTTGGAGATGTCTTTTTTGGACTTGGTGGCTACGGCTTTCTGGCCGGCTATCAGCGTCATTTCGTCGATACCCTGGTCGATGACCTTCTTGTCGGCGATGGCTGCCTTGCCCAGACCTTGGTTAAGGGATATCTTGAGCAGGCGCGGCACTTGCATTACAGTCTTGTAGCCGTACTCTTTCATCAAAGAAGGAACGATCTCTTCCTTGTATTTCTTTTTTAATGTTACTTGATAATCCATATTACTTTATTACCTCCCCTGATTTTTTAGAATAACGTACTAATTTACCTGTTTTTTCGTCGATTCTCCTACCAATTCTTGTGGGTACGTTGTTTTCCATAACCATAAGGTTGGAGATGTGGATGGAAGCTTCTTTCTCTACTATGCCTCCCTGGGTGTTCTTAGCATTGGGTTTGGTGTGTTTTTTCACAATGTTGACACCTTCCACGATGGCTCGATTCTTTTCGGGATACACTTTGAGCACTCTGCCGACCGAGCCTTTGTCATCGCCGGCTATCACTTTTACAGTGTCCCCTTTCTTTACGTGCAGTTTCATATTGTCTCTTGCGTTTTTTTAATGTTTATAAAACTTCGGGTGCCAAGGATACAATTTTCATGTATTGTTTCTCGCGCAGCTCGCGTGCCACGGGTCCGAAGATACGGGTTCCGCGGAGCTCGTCGGCTGGTGTGAGCAGCACGCAGGCGTTGTCGTCGAAGCGGATGTATGATCCGTCGGCGCGTCTCACCTCTTTCTTGGTGCGTACCACCACGGCTTTCGAAACAGCTCCCTTTTTGATGTTACCTGATGGGATGGCGTCTTTTATGGCCACCACGATTTTGTCGCCGATGGAGGCATATCTTTTCTTGGTGCCTCCCAGTACTCTGATGCACAGCGCGCTCTTGGCTCCGCTGTTGTCAGCGACGGTCATTCTTGTTTCTTGCTGTATCATAATTATTTAGCTCTTTCTATTATTTCAACTAATCTCCAACATTTGTTTTTGCTCAACGGACGTGTCTCCATTATGCGAACAAAATCTCCGATGTTGCATTCGTTCTTCTCGTCGTGAGCCATGAACTTGGTGCTTTTCTTCACGAATTTACCGTACTTGGGGTGTTTCACCTTACGTTCTACGAGCACCACGATGGATTTTTCCATCTTATTGCTTACAACGGTTCCGAGTCTTTCTTTTCTTAAGTTTCTTTCCATTTTTTGCTTCGGATTTGTTTACTATTTGGCTTCCCCTTCTATTTCGCGGCGGCGAAGTTCGGTGAGGCAGCGTGCTATAGTTTTTCTACTTTCTTTTATTTTATTGGGGTTTTCGATTGGCGAAACGGCATGGTTCAGTTTCATTTTCAGAAGCATGTCGCGCTCAACGTCCAACTTCTCTTTTATTTCGGCTGTAGAAAGCTCTTTCAATACTAACTTGTTTTTCATCTCTTGCTTGTTTTATTATTCTTCAACATAATCGCGTTTTACGACGAATTTTGTTGTGATGGGCAGTTTCTGGGCTGCGAGGCGCAGAGCTTCTTTTGCCACTTCCATCGGAACGCCTTCGGCTTCGAAGAGTATTGTTCCGGGCATTACTCTTGCCACGAAGTATTCGGGCGCACCCTTACCTTTACCCATACGCACCTCGTTAGGTTTCTTGGTGATGGGTTTGTCGGGGAATATGCGTATCCATATCTGTCCTTCACGTTTCATGTGACGGGTTACCGCTTGACGTGCAGCCTCTATTTGTCTTCCCGTGATAAAACACGTCTCAAGGGATTTGATACCGAAGGTACCGAAGGCGAGTTCGTAGCCTCTGTGGGCGTTGCCTTTAATTTTCCCTTTCTGCTGCTTCCTATATTTTGTTTTTTTCGGCTGTAACATTGTTACTTTTCTTTATTGGATTTTTTAACCTTTATTATTTCTTGTTCTTCTTGCGCGGGGTGCGGGTGCCGACTGGCGTGCTCCGCCGCGTCTTTCGCGAGTCTGTCCGCCCACTGTGGAGGGTACAAGCTCCTGTTTGCCGTAAACTATGCCGCGGCAGATCCACACTTTGACGCCGATGCGTCCGTAGGTGGTGTGGGCTTCGGCCTGCGAGTAGTCGATGTCGGCGCGCAGGGTGTGCAGAGGTGTTCTGCCTTCTTTGTAGTGCTCGCTACGGGCTATCTCGGCACCGCCAATACGTCCGGAGATGGAGACTTTTATGCCTTCGGCTCCCACGCGCATTGTGGACGAGATGGCTGTTTTGATGGCTTTGCGGTATTGTACGCGGCCTTCGATCTGACGGGCTATGTTCTGGGCTACCAGGACGGCGTCGGTTTCGGGGCGTTTCACCTCAAACACGTTGATCTGCACATCTTTGCCAGTGAGTTTCTTCAGCTCTTCTTTCAGTATGTCCACGTCGCTGCCGTTGCGGCCTATCACGAGACCCGGTCTTGCCGAGTTGATGGTGACTGTGAGGAGCTTCAGGGTTCTCTCGATGTATATTTTCGATACGCTGGCTTTGGCCAGACGGACGCTCAGGTATTTGCGGATTTTGTTGTCCTCTACCAGCTTGGGTCCGAATTTCCTGCCACCATACCAGTTGGAATCCCATCCTCTTATGATTCCTAATCTGTTTCCTATTGGGTTAGTTTTCTGTCCCATTCTTTATTCTCTTTGTTTTTACTGTTTTTATTCTGCTGCTTCTTGAGTAGCTTCTTCTTTATTCTGAGCTTTTTCTTCTGTTCTGTTGCCCAGTACCATGGTTATGTGGTTGGAACGTTTTCTTATTCTGTAACCTCTACCCTGCGGTGCTGTGCGGAGGCGTTTCATCGAGCGGCCGCCGTCAACCATGATGGTTTTCACGTACAGCTTGTTGTCTTCGATGCGTTGGCCTTCGTTTTTGTTCTGCCAGTTGGCTATTGCCGACAGAAGGAGCTTGCGCATTTTGGGGGCGGATTCTCTTGGGCAGTATTGCAGTACTCCAAGGGCTTTGTCCACGTCCAGACCTCTAATCATATCAGCCACAAGTCTCGTTTTGCGGGGCGATGTCGGATTGTTCATCAGCTTCGCCATGTAAACGGTTTTCTTGGCTTCCTTGCGTGCTTCGGCACTATTGTGTTTTCTTTGTCCCATTTCTGCGAATAGTTTTATTTGTTTCCTTTATCTTTTTGTCCTGCGTGTCCGCGGAAAATTCGTGTGGGGGCAAATTCTCCCAATTTGTGTCCAACCATGTTTTCGGTTACATACACGGGTATGAATTTGTTTCCGTTATGAACTGCTATGGTCTGTCCCACGAAATCGGGGGATATCATCGAGGCGCGCGACCAAGTCTTGATGGTCACTTTCTTGTTGGATTGTGCGGCCTCTACCACTCTTTTTTCCAGTTTGTGGAATATGTACGGACCTTTTTTTAATGAACGACTCATCTCTTTTTACTTTTTGTTAATCGTTGTTACTTCTTTCTTCTTTCTATTATGTACTTGGTCGACTGTTTCTTGGGAGCGCGAGTCTTGTAGCCCTTAGCGGGTATGCCCTTGCGTGAGCGCGGGTGTCCGCCGGACTGACGGCCTTCACCACCACCCATCGGGTGATCCACAGGGTTCATCACTACTCCACGGGTACGCGGACGGCGTCCGAGCCATCTGCTACGACCGGCTTTACCTGACACTTCGAGGTTGTGTTCGGGGTTGGACACAATGCCTATGGTTGCCTTGCAGGACTGGAGTATCAGTCTCATCTCGCCCGACGGCATTTTTATTGCCGCGTATTTTCCGTCTCTCGACATCAGCTGGGCGTATGCACCTGCAGTTCTAACCATCTTGGCGCCCTGTCCCGGACGCAGTTCGATGTTGTGTATCAGTGTTCCAAAGGGGATCTCACCCAATGGCAATGTGTTGCCTATCTCCGGGGCAACTCCGCTACCTGACAGAATTGTCTGACCGACTTTAAGTCCTTGCGGGGCAATGATGTAGCGTTTCTCGCCGTCGGCGTAGCATACCAATGCTATGCGCGATGTTCTGTTGGGATCGTATTCTATGGTCTTAACAACTGCGGGTATCGAATCTTTCTCTCTTCTGAAGTCGATGATACGATATTTTCTCTTGTGACCGCCGCCGATGTAGCGCATGGTCATCTTACCTTGGTTGTTTCTACCGCCAGATTTACGATAGCCAAAGACTAAGCTCTTTTCGGGTTTCGACGTTGTGATGTCGTCGAAAGTAACAACTACTTTGTGGCGTTGTCCCGGTGTTGTCGGTTTTAATTTCTTTAAAGCCATCTCTTTTAAATATTGCTATAAAAATCTATTGTGTTATCTTTTGCAAGCGTTACTATCGCTTTCTTGAAAGCGTTTTTGCGGCCGGTGATGAAGCCGGCTTTGGTGTAACGCGATTTTCTCTTGCCGCTGTAGTTCATGGTGTTCACGTCGACAACTTTTACGTTGTACAGTGACTCGACAGCGTTCTTTATCTGGTATTTGTTCGCCCGTTTGTCAACGACAAAGCCGCAACGGTTCGGGAATTTCTCCGTTGCTTTTGTCATCTTCTCACTTATCAGCGGTTTTACTATAATTTCCATCGTGTTTCAAGTTTTTTTTGTTCACAATTTGTTTATTTAACTGCCAAAATACGGGCAATTTCCGCAACAGCGCTCTCAGATACGATAAGATTTGCACAGTTCATAATGCTGTAAGTGCTTAAATCTGAACCTTTTGCCACTCTTACGTTGGGTATGTTACGGGCTGACAAAGATACGAAATTATTTGGTTCTGCAAAAACAAAAAGTGATTTTTTTTCTGCAACTTTCAAATTATTAACAATTTCCACCATTTTTTTGGTCTTGGGGGCGTCCATTGTAAAGTCTTCGATAACCATCATCGCGTTTTCTGCCACTTTGTAGCTGAGGGCCGAACGGCGTGCCAGTTGTTTTACTTTGGTGTTGAGCTTGAAGCGGTAGTCTCTGGGCTTGGGGCCGAAAACTCTTGCTCCGCCTACGAGCACGGGCGAGTTGATGTCGCCGCGACGTGCTCCTCCACCGCCTTTCTGACGGCCGAGTTTGCGGGTGGAACCGCTTATTTCGCTTCTTTCTTTCGATTTGTGTGTACCCTGACGCTGGTTGGCCAGATACTGTTTGCAATCCAGATATATGGCGTGGTCGTTGGGGGTCATTGCGAATACGGAGTCGTCCAGATTTATGGTGCGTCCTGTTTCGCTGCCGTTGATGTTATATACTTTTAACTCCATCTCTCTAATTTTAAAATTGAACCTTTAGCTCCGGGTACTGACCCTTTTACTATCAATAAATTCTTTTCGGGGAAAATCTTCACTATCTGAAGGTTTTGCACCTTGACGCGTTTGTTACCGGTTTGTCCGGCCATGCGCAGTCCTTTGAACAGACGTGAGGGGTACGACGATGCTCCCACCGAACCGGGGGCTCTCAGACGGTCGTGCTGGCCGTGGGTCTTGTCGCCTACGCCGCCGAATCCGTGACGTTTCACAACGCCCTGGAAACCTTTACCTTTCGATGTTCCCACTACGTCGACGTATTCGCCTTCGGTAAACACCGTAACGTCGAGAACTTCACCGAATTTCTTTTTGTGGCCTTCTTCGAAGCGCGAAAATTCGGCAATGTAACGTTTGGGAGTGGTGCTTGCCTTGGCAAAGTGACCTCTCATGGGTTTTGTTGTGTGGCTCTCTTTCTTTTCGCCGAAAGCCAGCTGGATGGCGTCGTAGCCGTCCTTCTCAATTGACTTTACTTGTGTCACGACACAAGGACCTGCTTCTATCACTGTGCACGGAATCTGTTTTCCGGAGGCATCGAACAAGCTGGTCATTCCAATTTTCTTTCCTAATAATCCTGACATTTCTTGTTACTTTTTACTTTGTTTTTTTCCTTGTCAGCTTGCTTGTCGAGCATTGGCTGACGTTCTTTACTTTCTTTTGCCGTAATCTCAGACTTTGATTTCAACTTCCACGCCGCTGGGGAGCTCGAGTTTCATCAGTGCGTCGATAGTCTTGGACGATGAGCTGTAGATGTCCATCAGTCGTTTGTACGAGCTGAGCTCGAACTGTTCTCTCGACTTTTTGTTGACGAATGTCGAACGGTTAACGGTGAAAATCTTCTTGTTGGTTGGCAGTGGTATAGGACCATTGACAACAGCGCCCGTCATTCTTACGGTCTTTACGATCTTCTCGGTCGATTTGTCAACCAAGTTGTGGTCGTACGATTTCAATTTGATTCTGATTCTTTGGTTCACGTTTTTTTGATTTATAAATCGTTATTTACTTAATGTTTCAATATTTGTTCTGTCAATTCCTTGGGTAGCTCGGCGTAGTGCGAGAACTCCATTGTGGAGTTGGCCCTGCCGGATGTGAGGGTGCGCAACGTGGTTACGTATCCAAACATCTGCGACAAGGGCACGTAGGCGTGCACTGCCTGTGCTCCGACTTTGGCTATCACGTTTTCGAGCACTCCGCGGCGGCGGTTGAGGTCGCCGGTTACGTCGCCAAGATAGGCGTCGGGGGTTATCACCTCGAGTTTCATGATGGGCTCCAGCAGTATGGGCGCTGCCTTGCGGCAGGCTTCCTTGAAACCTATCTGTGCGCAGAGCTCGAACGACAGTGCGTCGGAGTCCACAGGGTGGAACGAGCCGTCGATTACGCGTACTTTGAGGCTTTCCATCGGGAAACCGCCCAGAACGCCGTTCTGCATTGCCGTGCGGAAGCCTTTCTCGATGGCCGGCATAAATTCCTTGGGGATATTGCCGCCGCGCACGTCGTTGATGAACTGCAGTCCTTTCACGTCGTCGTCGGTTGGCGAGATCTCGAAAATGATGTCGGCGAATTTGCCCTTGCCGCCGGTCTGTTTTTTGTAAACTTCGCGGTGCTGGTATGTTTGTGTGATAGCTTCTTTGTATGCCACCTGCGGTGCGCCTTGGTTCACCTCCACGCCGAATTCGCGTTTCATACGGTCGAGGATGATATCGAGGTGCAGCTCGCCCATTCCGCGGAGGATGGTCTGTCCCGAAGTCTCGTCGCTTTCCACAACGAGGGTGGGATCTTCTTCCACGAGTTTCTGCAGGGCGTTGGTCATCTTGTCGATGTCGGCCTGAGTCTTGGGTTCCACGGCTATACCGATAACGGGTTCGGGGAATTTCATCGACTCGAGGAGTATGGGGTGACGCTCGTCGCAGAGGGTGTTGCCGGTTTTTATCTCCTTGAATCCCACGGCAGCGCCGATGTCGCCGGCCTCGATACGGTCGAGGGGGTTCTGTTTGTTGGCGTGCATCTGCATTATGCGCGAGATACGTTCTTTCTTGCCGGTGGAGGCGTTATATACGTAGGAGCCCGATTCGAGGCTGCCGGAGTACACTCTGAAGAAACAGATTCGTCCCACGTATGGGTCGGTGGCTATCTTGAAGGCGAGTGCCGAGAAAGGCGCGTTGGCGTCGATTTTGCGTGTCTCCTCCTGTTCGTTCTTGGGGTTGATACCCTCTATCTCGTTTACGTCGAGGGGACTGGGCAGGTAGGCGGCCACTGCGTCGAGCAGCGACTGTATGCCCTTATTTTTAAACGAAGCGCCACACAGCACGGGAGTTATCTTGCGTGCAAGTGTGGCTTTGCGTATCTCTGCGCGAATCTCGTCTTCGGTAATGGAGTCGGGGTCGTCGAAGAATTTGGCGAGAAGTTCTTCGTTTTCTTCGGCTACGCCTTCGATAAGGCGCTGGCGGTATTCGGCAACGGTATCCTTAAGGTCTTCGGGCATCTCCACCTCGAAGAATTTGGAGCCGTTGGAGGCTTCGTCCCAGATGAGGGCTTTGTTGGAAATGAGGTCCACCACGCCTTTGAAGAGGTCTTCCTGGCCGATGGGTATTTCCAAGGGTATGGGGTTGGTTCCGAGTTTCTCCTTTATCTGGTTGACAACGGAGAAGTAGTCGGCACCGGCGCGATCCATCTTGTTGACGAAGGCTATGCGCGGCACATGGTATTTGTCGGCTTGGCGCCATACGGTCTCGGACTGGGGTTCAACGCCGCCCACAGCGCAGAAAATGGCTATGGCGCCGTCGAGCACGCGCAGCGAGCGTTCCACCTCAACGGTGAAGTCCACGTGACCCGGAGTGTCGATGATGTTGAACTTGTACTCGTCGCCTTTGAAGTGCCAGAACACCGTGGTGGCTGCCGAGGTGATGGTTATGCCTCGCTCCTGCTCCTGTTCCATCCAGTCCATGGTGGCGGAGCCGTCGTGAGTCTCGCCGATCTTGTAGTTCTTGCCGGTATAATATAGGATACGCTCGGTAGTGGTAGTCTTACCGGCGTCGATGTGGGCCATAATGCCAATATTGCGTGTATATTTAAGGTCGGCCATCGTTGTATCCTGTTTTTACCTTTGTTACTGTTTCGGCGTTTGTTAGAATCTGAAGTGGGAGAATGCCTTGTTGGCGTCGGCCATACGGTGGATTTCCTCTTTACGTTTGAAAGCGGATCCTTCTTCCTTGTAGGCGGCCAGTATCTCGCCCGAAAGTTTCAGGGCCATGGTTTTCTCACTTCTCTTACGAGCGAAACCGATGAGGTTTTTCATGCCTATCGACTGTTTACGTTCGGGACGTATCTCCGAAGGAATCTGGAAGGTGGCACCACCGATACGACGGCTGCGAACCTCAACAGAAGGAGTTACGTTGGTGAGGGCTTTTTTCCACACCTCGAGACCGTTTTCCTGTGTGCGGTCCGAAACAACGTCTATCGCTTCGTAGAAAATTTTGTATGCTATGGTTTTTTTACCGCCCATCATCAGGTTGTTGACGAACTTGGTCACCAAAGTGTCGTTGTACTTCGGATCCGGCAAAATTATTCTTTTCTTGGGTCTTGCTTTTCTCATCTCTTTATAATATAAAAGCTAATTGTTTTGTTCTTGGTTTATTTTGCTGCTTGTTTCGGACGTTTGGCACCGTATTTGGAGCGGCGTTGGCGACGGCCTTCCACTCCGGAGGTGTCCAGAGCTCCGCGAATGATGTGATATCTTACACCGGGGAGGTCTTTCACACGACCGCCTCTGATCATTACTATGGAGTGTTCCTGCAGGTTGTGGCCTTCACCGGGGATGTAGGCGTTCACCTCTTTCTGGTTGGTGAGACGAACCCTTGCCACCTTACGCATTGCCGAGTTAGGTTTTTTGGGGGTTGTGGTGTACACACGGGTGCACACGCCTCTGCGTTGCGGACACGAATCCAGTGCCGGAGATTTGCTCTTGTATTCCATCTCCTGGCGTCCTTTGCGAACTAATTGTTGAATTGTTGGCATTTCTTACTTTTTATTATATTATTCTGTTGTTTTTTATACTTTTCTACCCAATTTTGGGACTGCAAAAATACAACTTTTTTCCGGATTGACAAAGACAGCTTCGTTTATGCAATGTTAAATAAAGTTAAAATCTTTTGGAGGCATTGATATGTAATATGTTACAAAATTCATTTTTTTGTAACTTACTGAAAAAAGAGTTCGATTTTGGGGCAAAAATGGGGCGTTTTTTGACTATTTTTTTTCTTTTTTCAACCAATTTATGAACAGATTTTTGTTGATTTTCGGAGGGAGATTATCCTGCTCGCCTTCGGCTCGCGAATTTCCGCAAAACTCTTTTTTTTCTCCTGCTCAGCTTCGCTTCGCGAGATCTTGTAAATCTTGTAAATTATCTAAACAGGGGCTTTCGCCCCTGCCTGTAGTCTGTCGCCCCTACGGGGCTATTCTCTGACTACTGATTACTGACTACTGATTACTAACCTGCTCGCTTCGCTCACGAGATTTCGACCACGGGTAACACGGATATTGCGGATGCCAATTTTTGCCGTTGTTGTGGATTTACAATCCCGATACTCTTATACGGTGAAAAACATATCCACCGCAATCGGAATTATTCCACGACCTACCCTTCCTTAACCTTGTCCCAGTTGTCGTAGATATAGCGCAATTTTACATTATGCGACACAAGATATAACAAACCGAAATTCTCTTCGTCGAAAATTTGGTTAAACTTCATCAATGCTGTTTCTATCGGATCAATGCTGTAACCTTCCTCATCCTTGTCGGCAAACAAGTCTTTGGGACTACCGCACACCATCCCGAACAACTGCATACGATATTGTGTTATCTGCTGCTCGTTTTCCTTTATTGCATCCATCACATCCTCTTTGGAGTGATACACTTCGTGATTGGCAAGGCATACCTCCACGCCTTCTGCCCATTGATAATAACTCATTTTTTCTATATTATATAAGGTACAACTATTATAACTCTTTCTTCTCCCCTACCTCAAAAAGCAAAAAAGGCTGTCAGCAGATGCCGGCAGCCTTTATATTTGCGTTGCTGTGTAACGGATTACATAGCGTTAACTTTTTTGTTGAGTTTGGATTTGAGGTTGGCGGCTTTGTTCTTATGAATAACGGAACGTTTGGCCAGTTTGTCGATGATAGAAACCATTTTGGGCAGGCGTTCGGTTGCCACGGCTTTGTCGTCCAAAGCTCTGAAATCGCGCAAGGCGTTACGCATAGTCTTTGCGTAGTACCTGTTCTCCACTCTTCTTCTCTCGGAAGAACGAATTCTCTTTTTTGATGATTTATGATTTGCCATATTCTTATTAAATATTTTTTGTAGCCCGTAGGGGACTCGAACCCCTGATTTCAAGAATGAAAATCTTGCGTCCTAACCAACTAGACGAACGGGCCATCTTGCTTTCACAAAATCAGCACTTTTTTGCGATATTTTTTGATTTTTTCGGTGCCGATTTGCGGGTGCAAAATTACGAACTTTTTTTAAACTGACAAAATTTATTTTCAATTTTGCCCGTTTTTTTTTCGTCGTCAGTCCATATCTTGCTGAAAACGAAAGCCTAAGCGTTTGCCCGTTACCATCGGTTTTCTGTCGAAAGCGGACTTCATTTCGGCCACAGAAACCAATTTTACCTCGTCGTAAGGCGGAGTTAGCAGGTCGAAATTGGTGGTATAAGTGATGGCCGATTCGATGATTTTTTCCACCGACTCGGGGGTGATTTCGGCAGTGTTGAAATTGTTGTACAAAACCCCCAGCTCGCGCTTGCCTTCGATGAAATAATGTTTCTCGTGGTTGACGAACACACGGCCTATCATATACCCGAGGTCGGCGTCGCGGTCGTAGGTGAACGAGTCGGCAAGGAAGTTATATATATGTATGGTGCCGCAGTACGAGCGTTTGGGGTCCTCTTTCACGTAAGGGGTTTTCATCACCACGTGGTCGCGCGAGAACTCGAAAACGTTGGTGTGCATCATGAAAATGAGCACGTCGCCTGCAAACTTGACCTCGAACTCGAACTCGCCGCGGTTCTTGAACTCGAAGGCGGTTTTGTTGCCCTCGGCCACAGCCTTCACCTTGAAAGCCTCTATCAGCTCCTGCGTGTTTTTACGGAAAAGCTCGAAAGCCTCCTTGGTGGCACGGTAAACACTCTGTTTGAGGTCCGATTTCTCGAACACAAGTTTTTTCAAATCTTCGTTTAATTCCATTATATTGGTTTTTAATATTTTACATAAAAAAGTTTACATTTGTAAAGTGATCCATTTTCCTATCACGAGAATCGGAACTATCTCTATTACAAACATATAGTAAAGCATATAAATTTTCGAGAACTGCGATTCGGAGAGCATCAGCAGCGAACCGCGCACTACACGCACCAGAAACATCACCACAATGATGACGGTAAGGACGTAGAGCAGTGCCGTGGAGTTGAGGCCGGAATAGAATGCCAACAGCAGCGCAGGCACAAGCAGCATCCCGCAAAGCAGGTTGCAGATGGACTGGTTGAGGACGTAGGCGCTGGTGCTTATCTTGTAGTTGAACACACTGCCGATGAATTTCACCAACATTATCCGAGCATAGATAAACACGAAGGTGATTCCCTCCAACAGAAGGAAATCCAAAGCGGGCGTACCGGTGATTGTCACTCCAAAATGACGTATCACAAAGAATTCCGACAAGGTGAGCAACACCGAATAAAGGAAATCGACAAGAAGGTTTACAGCGGGGTTGTTCATTGTGCGCTCGTTCAGAAGATTCTTCAATCCAAAACGGAGGAATGGTGAGAGAAGTATGTCGGATTTGCTGCCTTTGTAACGCGATACTACACGTCCCAAAAGGCAGGCCACCAGCACAATGGCAAGGAACACCCACATAGGCACGTCGGTGCTGGGGCGCTGGGGCGTTGCGCTACTCTTGGGTTCGTAGATATGTCCTTTGAAAAGGCTGCGGTGGTAAAACACACTGTCGTTGGCGGTGAGCAGGCTGTCGATGTCGAAAAGCTGTATCTGCTCGTACTGCACCGTGTCGTCGATATGATAGATGTAAGGCGGGTACAAAGGCACGGCCTGTGTGTCGGCGGACATAGTGGCGGCGACTGTTGGCTCCGCTACGGGCTGCGTAGCTGCCTCGGTCCTGGCCTCCTGCGTTACAACCCTCTGGTTGTCGGCATTGCGGGGCTTCTCGGCCTTGGCCGTCTTCTCCGTGTCGGTTTTAGCTTTTTTGACAACGGTGTCCTTGCTTGCGACGTGCAAATCTTTTCTCACTGTGTCGGGCGATGCCACCGCATTGGACTTTTTGGTGGTGTCGTCGGGCAAGTTCCTCTGTATCAAAAAGATTGTGTCGCTCATTTATTTTGTGATAATTATTTTTTTTGCAAAGACATCGTTTTTGCCGTTAAAAATCAAGATGTAAACGCCACAACGGAGATTTGCCGTAGAATAGTATGTTTTTTCGCCGCGCGTTATCATCTTTTTATCAACAACCTTGCCGAAAGCATCGGTCAGCGTCATCTCAAAGTGGTCATTGCCAACGTTTTCCACAACAAAAAACTCGTTAGCAGGATTGGGATAAACCCTGCAATATTTTTCGCCGTCGACAACGGTGATACCCAACCCTGTATGCGGATGGTATGCGGTATCCATCTGCGAGAGCGGGAAAGTGATGTCGTCAATCCAGGCGCAGTCGCTGTCGCCGTTGATGGAGCCGTCCTTTTCGTACACCCACGAGAAGATATGTTCCCCTTTGGGGACGAAATAGGCCATACGCTCGTAATGTCCGCTACCAGAGGACTTTCCCTGCACTACCCCGTCGATGAGGAACGACATATAGTCGGAATTGGCCTCGGTGGAGGTGCGTCGCCAGAAGCTGAGGGTGTCGTCGACAAGGGTAGTCATTGCTATGGACAACACGCTCTGCTGTTTGTGAGTAATCGGGGCTGTCCTTGCACAGAAGCGTCCGGCGTGGGCTCGCGACGCCACGGTGTCGATAACCCAAGCGAAAGGATGGGTGGTGTCCCACGAAAAACGTGTGAAATCGCCACTCTCGAAAGTCTCCATGGCTTTGCCCAAAGGCAGACGCACAAGGCGTTCGGCGACAATGCCGCGATGCGTTGTGGAAACAGTTATGTCGATATACGATGCGGCGTTGGCGGCAACCGAAAACACAAATTCGGCAGTGTCGGACGACTGCGGCTGTAAAGCGTTTATCGCAACGGTGTCAGGCAAAGAAACGGTGCCTCCGTTATTTTCTATCCGTGCAGAAACAGACACTGCATCGGAAATTCCTGAACCATTGTTATTTACAGGAACTTTCAGGGTATAAGTCTCACCCTGTAGAAGCTGTGTGGCCGGCATCCCGTTCTGAACAACCGACACAGCCCCCGTTTCCACCAAGGCCGAACTTACAAGGAAAGTGTAGGTTCGCACGCAGGTGTAAGCTTGGTTGGAAATGACCATCGCCGCGATTGAGACAGTATCGTTGTCGGGCAGATCTGCGTTAGGCACGAAAGTAAAAATGCCATTGACACAGGCCGTATCGTGTGCAAGAACGAAAGTCCTTCGGCACATAACGACCGGCAGGTTGCATTTTCCGTCCAACGATTGCAAAGTGATGAACACATCTTGGGCGGTGTCGCCACCGAAATTTTTCAACACAAAATCAAACGAATAACTGTGGCCCGCCATCACAGTCTGATTGGCAATTCCCACGCCGAAGGAGTCCTTAACCGCTGCCGAGGCAATAACCAGCTTGGAAGCACTTGGCGAAAAGACAGCAATGGTGTCCGTCAGCGGCTTATGGAACTGTGCGGTGGCGGTGAGCAGCAAAGCGCCTGTATCTACCGGCTGCGAGAGTTCCGCCGTGGCCACGCCTGCCGAATCGAGCTGTACGGAGGCGAGCAAAAGGGTGTCCTGCATCAAAGCCACACGGGCGTAGGGCGTTCCCTGCAACGCTATCTGGGTGGTCCCTGCCAGAACGCTGTCGGGATAGACGATGGTGATATTCTGCGGAATGCCCCAATACGGCATCATCGACGGGTCACCGAGCAGGTTGTAAATCTCCCAATAGTAGTTTTCGTAGGCCATCCCCATCTGGGCAAGTCCGAAAGTGCCGGCCATAAGCATCTCCCCCGCTGTAGGTGCGGTTTCGGCGTAAGCCTCGCCGTGGGTGTGGAAAAGACGGTCGAAAGCTCCCAGCCTGTCGGGGCTGTACTGTGCGTGGAGCGACACCGCGCCTTTGGCCCCGAGGGCCCAGTAGTAGTCCTCCTCCCACAACGTCTCGTTGGCGGCACCGATCACTCCCACAGCTCCGGCATCGCTCTTGCGCAACAAGGCCTCGCCAAAGCAGCGACTTTCGGCAAAACGGCTCGCCAGACAGCAGTTGTTCACCGCAAAGAAATATTTTCCCACATTGGTAAGCGTGTCCACACCTTCGGAGGTGAAGGTGGGACGATACCAACCCGTTGAGAGGCAGTGCGATGTGTAGTTGACCAACGAAGCGCCTCGGTTAAGGTCCCTGATAATCTGCGGCAGCTGCGTTTCGGAGGCGGGATTATAATAATAATGTGTGTCGAAATCGGGATTCCGGGATAAATAAGTGCTGTTCAGATAGTTAATCTGGCCATTGGTGACCGTGGGTGCCGGGGCACGACTCTCGCGTCCGGCCACAAGGGTTATGCGGTTGAGGAAAGCGGTGTCGGCGAAAGTGTAACGCTCGTAGGCGAGCATCTTGTTCAAAACGGCCGTCAGCTCGGCGGTGTCGGCCACGGAGATGCGTCCGTAAGCCGCTTCGGGATAGAAATCGCCGGTGTATTCGGCATAATAGAGGTCGGTGCTATGCGCGGCCAGCCCCGAAATCCTTATCTTTCCGCCAAAAGCGGGGACATGTTTCACATCACCAACAATAACGACGAACGACGGGGCGGGGTCCAGAGGCGTGGCGGTGCGGTAAAGGCTGTCCAAGCGGGCACGAATCAAAGTGCAGGTGTCGCCGCCACGGGTGTAAAGCTCGACAACGTTGAAACCCTTTTGTCGTTTCCATTGCAGAAACGGCTGAAGTGCCTTCTGGAAGGTGTCCTGCGCCACAACCACATACTTTGGCGGAATCTGACGCTGTGGCGACAACAACCGATGGAACGCCGCACGGTTGGCTACAGCGGCGACAGGCGAAATGCCGTTGTGTCGCTCCAACTCGCGGAGAGTGGCCTGCTCGTCGGCGCCGTCGAAATAGATTTCGGCACTGATATTGGAATGCAGCAACAGAATGTTATGCTGCGGATTGTATTCGAAAGGCGACACGGTGATACGCATCAGCCGGAGTCCGCGCATGGTGCCGAGTTCCGTGATGGAAACGGCGGGCAGCGTGAAAAAGGCGTCTTGTGTATAAACTTCGTTGTCGATGACAAAATCCGTCTCGCGGTTTTTGAACTGGTGCGGCTGGGTTGGATGCAGCTGTCTCTGACCGAAACTGCGCGAAACGGTTTGTCCTACGGTGAAGGTAAGTCGTGGCGTCGCGCCCTGAGGCACAGCAATAATCTGGTGGAACACAGGCAGTTCGGGCTTACCCACCTGCTGCGAGGAGGAAGAAAGGCCATCCACCGCTATTGCGGAATAGTCGCCGTTGGGAACGATGTCGAAATCGGTGAGTGAGAAGTCGAAGGCGTATGCGTCGAGGCTGCTTTTCGCAGTACGGAAAAGTCCGTCCCCGCTACGCTGGGCCATGACAGGCAGCGCGGCGAGAATCGTCAACAGCAGGGCTATGCCACATTTACGCATAATAATCCGCAACTAAAATTACAAAGGTATAACGCAAAAAAAGAGGGTTTGTTTTGCAAACCCTCTTTTTTTTACCAAAAACTCGTTTTGCTTATTTAGCAGCTTCCTGAGTTTCAGCATTTTCTTCAGCAACACCTTCTGTAGCTTCAGCTTCAGCGTCGGTAGCCTCAGTCTGTTCTTCAGTAGCTTCAGGAGCAACTTCTTCAGTCTGAGCTGCTGTGGTGTCTTCAGTAGCTTCTGCGGTCTGGTTGTTGCATGCTGCGAAAGCGAACATACCGGCAACTGCCAAAACAAACATTACTTTTTTCATCTTTTTGTAATTTTTTAAGTTATCTATTTTGTGAATTGAACGGTGCAAAAGTACTACATTTTTATGATATAGAAACAAAAAAAATGATTTTTTTTTAATTTTTTTTGCAACTTATTGCATTACTGCATTTTACAAAATAAAAAAAAGAGAGTTTTTTCGGAAAAAACTCTCTAATTTTATGGTTTTCAGTATGGTTTTTTGCTAATTTTGACCTCAAAAAAGTCATTTTTTTACACCAGTCCGGAGAAGCCCATAAAGGCCATTGCCAAAATGCCGGCTGTGATAAGTGCGATGGGGATTCCGTTCATTGCCTTGGGTATTTTCACAAGGGCGAGCTGCTCACGGATGCCGGCGAAAATAACCAGTGCAAGGGTGAAACCTATTGCAATGCCGCCAGCGTAGGTGAGGCTCTGGAGGAAGGTCATATCTTTCTGCACCACCTGAATTGCCACGCCGAGCACAGCGCAGTTGGTGGTGATCAGAGGCAGGAAAATTCCCAATGTCTGGTACAGGGCGGGTGCCGATTTTTTCAGCACTATCTCAACCATCTGCACCAAACCAGCTATAACAAGGATGTAAACTATAGTCTGCAGGTAACGTAAATCCACCTTAAATGGAGAATGACCTCCAAACTCTACTGGAGTTAACATATAATTCATAAGTAACCACGTAACCATAGTGGCTATCAGCATCACAAAAAGCACTGCGCCGCCCATGCCGAGCGAGCTTTTCACGTCCTTGGACACGCCCAGAAAAGGACAGATACCCAAAAACTGCGCCAAAACGATGTTATTTACAAAAATTGCACCGATAATAATGAGAATATATTCCATATTAACCTATTTTTTACGTTGTTTCTTGTTCGTTATCAGCTTCGGAACACCTTGATTATTAATAAATAATCAGAAGATTCCGAATAATTTGGCAAAAGTTCGTACCTTTGCAACCGAAATGCAAAGATAAGAATTATTTCCGACATGGCAAAAAAAATTTTTTTCAGGGAGTTCGGCAAGGGCGACGACCTTGTCATTCTGCACGGCATTTTGGGCTGTTCGGACATGTGGATTCCCGTTGCCCGAAAGCTGTCGGAGCGTTTCCATGTGATTGTCCCCGACCTGCCCAACCACGGCTTGTCGGAACATACCGAAAGTATCGATTTCGGCCACACGGCGGAGATAATCAGCGACTTCCTGAAATCCAATCAGATAGAACGGCCCTGCGTCATTGCCCACTCCTACGGGGCCAAAGTGGCTTTCCAGATGCTGGCCGGCGGATTTCGCTTCGAAAAAATTGTGGCGGTGGACATGCTGCCCGCCACCACCTACGCCGACACGCAGATTCAACAACTCATGCATTTCATCGCGCAACCCCTGCCCCCACTCAGCTCCTTTGCCGAAGCTCAAAAGTTTTTTTCCGACAGCGGCATCGAGCCGCGCTTTGCCGACCTGCTGGCCAAAGGCCTTGCGATGCACAACGGCACCCTGCAATGGAAATTCAACGCAAGTGTGATTGCCGAAAGCTCAGCAGAAATCCTGCAACATATTGATTTTAAACACATTGAAAACACTCCCCTTTTAGCAATAAAAGGAGAAAACTCGCAATATATCGACAAAGAAAGCATTGCCCAGGCCAAAGCCGTTTTCCACAATTTGTCTTTGGTGGAAATCCCCGGCGCGGGACACTGGGTGCAGTACGACCAACCGGAAGCGTTTTTGAATGTGGTTTATAAATTTTTGACAAACAACAAATTATGATAAAAAACATAATCTTCGACCTTTGCGGTCCCATCATAACTCTCGACCTTGAGCTGATGAACAACCGATTCCGCAGCTATGGCGTCACCGCCGTGGAAAAGCCGTACCAACGTCTTCGCGACGAGGGACTAACAAAACGTTTCGAGCAAGGAGTGGTAAGCGAAAGCAATTTCTGCGACGAGGTGCGCCAAATTTTGCAGTGCAGCCTCACCGACGATGAGATTTTCGACTGCTGGAACACCGTGGTGAGCGACTTCCCTCCCAGCCACGCCGAAACCCTTGCCAAACTGAGCACCCGCTACCGTCTTTTCTTGCTCAGCAACAGCGACGTGGTAAACGCCAAACTGTTCCACGACTACGTGAACCAACACGCCGGCGAAGGTTTTATGGAACGCACTTTCACACGGGAGTTCTTCTCCTGCGACCTGAAATTGCGGAAACCGGCACCGGAGATTTTCGCCAAAATTTTGGAGAGTTGCGGGTTGCAACCCTCTGAGACGCTTTTTGTCGACGACTGTCTGAAACACACTCAGAGCGCAGCATCGCTGGGCATCAACGTAATTTGGCTGAAACCGGAATGGGACATAGCCGATTTGTTCGACGAAGGTTTGGAAGTGTTGCCGAGGTTTTTGGGGGAAGGGAACATATAATTATTTTTGTTGACCACAGATTGCACGGATTTAACAGATTGATTTTGTGGATTATCATATAAGCTGGATTACATATAATTCGCATTATTAGAAATCATCATAATAATATGTCGCCCCTATGGGGGCTTTTTGGAATTGTACACAAAAAAAACAGCCGCAGAATTGCGGCTGTTTTTGTTTTCAGGCTGTGCCTGTGTAACTATTCTATATAATGCCAGTGGCGTTTCACCACCTTAAGCGAGAAGGGCAACTGTTTGCCGTCGCGGCTGCGAATCCACGTGCCGTGCATCACCTCGCCGTCCCAGAACTGGGCGTAGAAAGTGCCGGTAATTTTGCCGTCCTTGTCGCTCTCCTGAAGGATAGGTTTCTCGCCACCGCCCTGCTGCTGGTTCTGGTCTTCGGACAGCTCTAAGGTGTTTTTGGGGCCGTTCTTTTTATAGTAGTAGAAACCTCCTATAATATTGGTCCCGTGCCCCCACACGCTTATCTCCATAATGATGGGGATATTGTCGATTTTGCCGTCGAGGGTGAGGTCGGTAACGCCTTGCGAGTTGCCTTTGCACGCCGGCAGAAGCATCAGCGTAGCGAAAATTGGCAGCAGAAACGCTTTTAAGCTATGACGTAACATTTTCATTTTGTTGAGATTGAATAATTACTGGGCGAGTCTCTGGTATTTCTCCACTTCGGCCTGAGCCTGTTTCATAACCTGTTCGGTTTCAGAAACTTTCTTTTCGTAATCGGAGCGTTTGCCGCTATATTTCTGAATGTCGGCTTCGTAAGCTTTTATGTCTTCCTGACATTTTTTGATTTTCTCGTTGTAGCCCTCGATGTCGTTCTTTTTGCTGTTTATCTTGTCCTGACTTTTCTGGATGTCTTTTTCAAGACCTTCCTTGTCGGAAACTGCCGAGTTGTAGGCTTTCTCTGCTTTTTTCAGAGCTTTCTGAGCATCCTCGAGTTTTTCGGCAGCTTCGTATTTGGCCGAATAGGAGATGAAACTCTGAAGGAAGTTCCTTACGTTGTTGGTGAGCGAAGTCTGGTCGACGGTGAGGTCGGTGCAGATGGCTGCCACGGTTACGATGGCGGTTTTGTTGTCTTTCTTGCCCTGGCCTTCAACTTTGGTGTAGAAATTGATGGGTTTTGCAACGATGTCGGCGAAAACCTGATCCAGACAAGCCACATATCCGTCGGCGTTTTTGGTTTTCAGTTTGGCCTCTTTCAGACGAGCTTTCATAGCGTCCTTCACAAGGTCGCCGTCCTGTTCGAGGGTTACTGTGTAGGCGGGTGCGGTGAAATCACCAATCTTGATGGTGGTTTCCTGTACGCTTTGTGCTTTGGCTCCAACCATCAGCATAATGGCTGCTGCGAGCGATAAAATTCTTTTTGTCATAATTTCTGATGTTTATTGTTACTACTTTATTTTATATTTCAATAAGAATTATCTAATAATCATATTTTTTTATGTTTAATAATAGTTTTTTGTATTCTTTTTTTGGAAATAATTCCCAAAAATAAAAATTATAAATCATTGTATATCCTGCGGTGCCTGGATTAAATATTATTTCATATATATATGAATCTTTTCCTTTGTCGTAACGAAGAGCATGTTCTTCTATGTAACCTCCAGTCTTATAAGCTATAAATTTACCCCAAATAAGGCTATACTTTTCAAAATCGATATCAACATCATTGCACCCAATTTTCAATAATTCTTCTATTGTGTTGATTACAAATATACAACTGTCTTGTTCATCGGTTATTGTATCATTCCAAGTACGAAAAAAATTGTCAATTTTTTCACTTACATCAATGCTAACATTTACTGGATTAATTGTCGTCAAAACATCTTCGGAGTTTGTTACGACATCATCCTTTTCGCAGGATGTAGCCAAAGCCACTCCCATCAAAGCCACCGCAACCAGCATTACTTTTTTAATAATTGTTGTTCTCATATTTTTTTGTTTTTATTGTCGCTGGTTTTTTATTTCAGTTTTGCAAAGTTACGACATTTTTTTCAAACGTGGAAAAGTTTTTTCGGTTTTCGTAGTCGAGTATCGTTTTTTTCATCTCTTCGGGGATGAAATCGGAAGTCTTTGTTTTGCGGTTGTAGCCCGACATAACGGTTTTGCACACGGCTTTCACCTGTCCGTCGCTTACAATATGCTGCAGCACGTTGAGGCTTTTCTGCCCTATCTTCTCCACTTTTGTCCGCACTTCGGTGGAGGAGTCGAGGAAAATCTGTCCGCGGAAATCCGCTTCGTAATGCACTATCACTATCGTAACTTCCTCTTTTTCAACGTTGATGCCAAGATGTTCGAAATATTTCATCTTGCCGTAATCGAAAAACTCCATAATGACGGCGTTGTTTACGTGCCCCATCATGTCGATGTCGTTGAAACGTATCTGCAACGGCAGTATGTGATTGAAAATCTGATTGTCGGGTTCCATAATTATTATGTACTATCTAATAAATCGTCTTATTAATCAAAAAATCTGTTCTATCCGTGTAATCCGTGTTCTATAATTAAATATCAGCTTCCGAAATCGTCGAAGAAAATGTTGTCTTTCGGCACTCCAAGACTGTCGAGCATTTTGGTGGCGGCGGCTGTCATGGGGCCGGGGCCGCAGAGGTAGTACTCTATCTCTTCGGGTTCGGGATGGTTTTTGAGGTAGTTGTCGAAAATCACTTGGTGTATGAAGCCCGTGTATCCGTCCCAGTTGTCGGTGGGCAGCGGCTCGGAGAGGGCTATGTTGAACTGGAAGTTTGGGTTTTCGGCGGCTATCTGCTCAAACTCGTCGGTGTAGAAAAGCTCTTTCAGTGAGCGTCCGCCGTACCAGAACGACACTTTGCGCTGTGTGTGCAAAGTCTTGAACAGGTGGAAGATATGCGAACGCATGGGGGCCATTCCGGCTCCACCGCCGATAAACATCATCTCCTTGTCGGTATCCTTGATATGGAACTCGCCGTAAGGGCCTGAAAGCCGCACCTTGTCGCCGGGTTTGAGCGACCAGATGTACGACGAGCTTACGCCTGGGTTCACCTTGGCGAAACCTCCGCGCTTGCGGTCGAAAGGCGGGGTGGCGATACGCACGTTGAGGGTAACGATATTGCCCTCGGCGGGATGGTTGGCCATGGAGTAGGCACGTGTGCAGGGCTCGGGGTTTTTCATCACAAGGTCCCACATGTGGAAACGGTCCCAGTCGGAGCGGTACTGCTCGTCCACCACCATATCGCTGTAGCGCACGGTGGTCTTGGGGATGTCGATCTGTATGTAGTCGCCCGACTGGAAGGTGAGGTTCTCGCCTTCGGGCAGACGCACGGTGAACTCGCGGATAAAGGTGGAGACGTTGTGGCTCGACACCACCTCGCACTCCCATTTCTTGATGCTGAGTATCGACGCCGGCACTTCGATGGCAATGTCCTCCTTCACTTTCACCTGACAGCCGAGCCGCCAGTGGTCCTGCTGTTGGCGACGGGTGAAGAAACCTTTTTCGGTGGGCAGTATGTCGCCGCCGCCCGAAAGCACACGGCATTTGCACTGTCCGCACGAGCCTTTGCCGCCACAGGCCGAGGGCAGATAGACCTCCTGTTCAGCAAGGGTGGAGATAAGGCTGTTGCCCGTGGGCACGGTGAGTTTCTTGTCGTCGTTGATGGTGAGGGTGACGTCGCCAGAGGGCATAAGCTTGGCACGCAGCACCAGAAGTGCCACCACCAGCAGCAGAATCACCGCCAGAAAGACCGCCAAGGATATTACAACAGTGCGTATCATATTATTTTACCGAGTGTTACGATTTCAAAACTAATTACGTTTGATATGCAAAGATACGATTTTTTTTAATTCGGATTTCGGATTTCGGATTTCGGAACTATTTCTCCTGCTCAGCTTCGCTTCGCGAGATCTTGTAAATCTTGTAGATTGATTTTTCTCCTGCTCGTTTCACTCGCGAAATAAGGGGAATCTTGTAAATTGCTTTCGCCTACGGCGAAAGTCGCACAATAACTATAAATTATAAACTAAATTCAATTGTTCATTGTCAATTGTACATTGTACATTGTAAATTACTGACCTCTGACCTCTGAATACTGACAACTGAATACTGACAACTGAATACTGACAACTGACAACTAATCCCCTCAATCCTTTATCTTGGTGAAGGTTGCCTTTACGACGGTGTCGAGGACTCTGCCGTCGTCGATGGTGCCGATGCCGTAATTTATCTTCACATAACCCTTTTTGTTGCCTTTCTCCACTATCTCGTTGCCCGAGCAGCGGAACCATTCGGCGGTTTCGAGCCTGTCGCTTTTCACAAGGTAACGCCATTGTTTATTGTGCCACGTGAACACCCTGTAGGTGCGCCACTGCGACGACACTCCCGTGTTGAGGTAGCCCCACTCGTCGGTGCCGTTGCCATCCAAATCGCCTTCGAACACCAGCTTGGGCTTGCGGTGGGCGGCGGCGTAGAGTTTCACCTCGGGGATTCCTTTACGCGACGAAACAACGTAGTATTCCATGTTGGAAGTGGTGTCGTCGGTCTGCACCTTGCGCGCCTCGACGTGCAGCGTGTCGATGCTCCGTCCGAAGAATTTTCCCCAGATGGTGTCCTTCTCGTCGTGTCCCGCCACGGAGTTGAGGCATTGCGGCAGGTAGTCGGCCAGAAACGAGTTGCCAAGGGAGTCGGGACTCATATCTTCGGGCACCTTGCTGCCCTGAATATACAATATCTCGCCGGGATCGGACGACTGTTGCTGTTGTTCCGTTTTGTTGCAAGAGATTGTGAGCATCGCCACGGTTGTCATCGCAACAACTGCTGATGTTTTGAATATCGACACAAGTTTTTTCATTACTCAATGATATTTCGCAAAAGTTATTGATATTATTGTCTATTGGTGATCCTGCTCCGTGTCGCAGAAAGTGAGGTAGATATAGCCGTCGGGGAGTGTGGTTTTGTTGTGGCTGCACCATTCTTTTACAAGTGCGTTGACGCAGAGCTGGTAGTAGCGGTCGCGTTTTTTGTCGGTGAGTTGCCAATGGTCCCAGTCGTTGTAGAACTTGTAGCTGAAGATGTATTCGGCTTCGGGCCACAGAAGGATGTATTTCAACAGGAATGCCTTGTCGGTGAGATTGCGGTCGGAGGAAGAAGATATGATTTTGTCGGCCAACTCGCGGGCTTGCATATGGGTTGTCTTCATATCCGCCTCGTAATACAGGTCGGGCAACGTGTTCACAACACCGTAACAGTACCTCGTAAGCGGCCATGCCTGCAGTTGTGTCATCTGGTACATGGCCACGGCGTAGGCATAGCGTGCGTTGTCGCGAACAGTGGGGTCGGAACTTTGGGTGTAATCCTGCAACTGTTTCATTATCCGACAGAAATTGAGCTTGGTAGGTTCTTCGGCGTACAGTTCGGCGGGCAAGATGGGCAGGTCGTAGTGTCCTTGCCGGTAGTTGGTAATCCACTCCTCGCGGAACGGGTTGCGCTGGGGCAGGAATTCGACGATGTTCTGAGTCATAAGGAATTTATCCGGCACTTTGCTGAGATATGCGATAGCCGAATCCCACTGCGCCATACGGATGTATTTGGTGCCGAGCAGTTCGTTACAGAAATCGAGGTCCTTATAGCCGTTGGAAAGAAGGAACTTGTCCATGTCGCTCTTGCCTTTGGTGTTGATGAAGGCCATGTACTTTTTCAATGTCTCGGGACGTGCGGTGTCGGCATAAACGAAAAAGCGGGTGCCGTAGTCGGTGCGGTAGCCCTCGTGGTAGTAATACTCTCCGCTGGAGATGTCCATAAAGGCTCCCCAAGCCATGGGGTCGGCATCTTTGGGAAGGGGTTTGATTTCTACAGTATGCTTGTTTCCCGTGGCTTCGGCGAACATATTGAGATAGGCCAGGCAACGTTCCGGCTGTCCGAGTTTCTCGAAATGCGACACAATCTCGACCAACACGACACGTTTGAACACTTTCATACGGAACTGCTCCAGTCCCTCGAAATTTTCGAAACACATATAATGCTCGACACAGTAGTAGCTGTCGGACTTCACTTTTTCGGCAAGCCATTTCAGGTCGGGGAGAAGGGCTTTCTCGTAGGCTTTGCCGGTGGTGTTGTCGGCGGCGAGGAACACCGTACGCATCAGGCGGACGTTCTCTTTCACGGCATCGGTGCCTTTCATCTTGGAGGCTTCGTTTATCAGTTTTAGGGCTATACTCTTATTGCCACCGATATATTCCATTGCGGCCTGCGCCGATTTCCAAAGGGCGGGATTGTTGGTTTTGCCGTCGGCAAGGACCTCGTTGGCAAGAGCGTCGAACTCGTTCTTTTTCTTCATAGTGGTCACCCAACCGGCCATTCCTAAGTCTCTGGCATTACATTTGTCGAAATAGGCATTGACAATCTGCTGAACGATAAATTCCATACTCGGGCAGTTGGGCTGGTTACGGTACACCTGCCGCAGCACGTCGATGTCGTAGTGGAGCCATTGCTCAAAATAACCCACCTCGGCGAAAGCCACGGAGGCCTCGGCCTCGCGCTGGGTGTAGTACAACGCACCTGCGTAGTAGCTCTGGCACTGCGTACGCAACGCACTTTCGGGTATGGCGGAGCCGTATTTCTCCCACGCGTCGATACAAAGCTTGAAACTGGCGGTATGGAACGCCCTGCGTATCAGCTGAAAAGCGAAACGGTCGCGGAGACCTTTGTCGTTGCACTGGGCTACAGTATTGATGTTCAATTTATTGGAAACAAAAGAACTCGACTCCGGGTGCGATTCCTTGCTGGTGGGGTAGTACCATTCCGATGTGTTCCAGCTGTAGTTGTCGGGGGCGTTCACTATGCTCCAGTATTTCAGCGCCAAAGTGTCGTTATTTTCAATAAGGTAATTGAAAAACTTGTATTGCGACGACGGCAGCTGTCCGGAATAGATGGCCTCCTCCACATCCTTGGCGGAGACTTTTTTGTTTACGTATTTATGCCAATAGTCGATGTTCTCGGCACGGAACTCCTTTTCGGTACGGGCTTTCCACTCTGTATATTTTTCTTCGGGATAACCCAGATAGAAAAGATAATGGTCTTTCGGGTCGATACGGAATAATCCTCCGCACGCCTGCACACGGCAAACGGAGACCAACAGCAGCAGACTAATGGTAAAAATCGGTAATCTCATCTTTCGAATATTTTTGAATTTGTTGTAAATCAAGGTGATAAAGTATTATATTGGAGTTATGCCCACGGTTTTTCCGCAGCATCTCCTTCACTTCCAAAAGTTTTTCCGCCTCCACACTCTCGTACCTTATATATATATCCTCCTCGCCATCTTCTTTAAAAAGATAGACATTGTTGCCCAAGGGCTTGAAAACCACGGTGTCGGAAAAATCGTACTGTCCGTTGTTCAGCCGCATGAATTTTTTATGACTGTCGAACTCCACGTTCCACGAATATACGGGCAGGGCGAACGAAAGGGGCAGGTCGTAGCTTTTCAGATATTTCATATAAGGCCTCACATCATCAGGGTCGAGGATGGAGTTTTTGGTACGGAAATCCCTGAAATTGCCTGTGTTGTAGCACATCAGCACCCCCTCGTCAACAGGCGGGGGCGTCTGGCTCAGCTGGTGCAGACGTATGGTGGACGAGATTCGGATTCCCTCGAAATATTCTCCAAGGCTGGCGCGAATTTCCTTCAGGAAGGCGAAAAAGCTGTCGCGTGTGGTGGCCGTCCAGTCGCAGTCGAACTGCACCTCGTTGGGGGTGATGTGGTTGTAGTCGCACATAGCGTAGAGGCGACGGGCGAAGTTATTGGTAAAATCGCGGTAATGCACAATGGCCTGCGGAGTGATGAACACGGTTGGGACTATCTCGACGCCCTGCGGCAGAGTATCGGCAAAATCGATGGTGGCCACCGGGACACATTTCTCCATCGACATCGTGTCAGGATTCAAATCTACGTCAAAGAAACGTACATACATTTTATTTACGCCATTCTCGGCGAGGAAAGTTCGTTCCGCAGGGTCGAGTTTGAAGGTGGTACGCCAGTAATAGACACCGTTCGACGGCTCAAGGGCGCTGTCGGGACTGCCGCCGCAACTTATAGCCAAAAGTGCGGACAGCATAAACAACGTTGCCACAGTTTTTTTCAGTGTTTTTACAAGCATTTTCTACCTTCTTTAGACTGTTGCAAATTTACACAAAAAAAACGAATTCCACAAAAGGAATTAAATATCCGTTTCTCGCGACGATATCGTTTCTAAAAATCGGCAATCCACCGCTCGAGCTGTTCGGCCTTGGCACTGAGGTCGGCGATGCGGCCATCGAGGAAGTCCTCGCTGTACTTGGCATCGCAAAAGCCGTTGCCGCGAGCCACGTATTCGGGACTGTCCAAATCGCTCTCCACCTCCTGATAGTTGGCAATAAGCTGCCGGATTTCGGTAAGTCGGGATTTCAAATCATCCAAATCGGC
>JAEENM010000163.1 GCA_016283745.1 Bacteroidales bacterium
CGCACCAATAAAAACAAAACACAAAGCGACCACTCGAAAGAGGGTCGCTTTTCTTTTTATCCTGTTTATCAGTGTCGCTTTATGCCAGTCCCAGCGAGGCTTTGATGGCTTCGATTTTCTGCGCAAGCATCTTGTTTGTATTGTCGTAGTCGGCAGCGCTGGCGAGGGGGGCCTTCACGCCGAAATAGAATTTAATCTTCGGCTCGGTGCCGGAGGGACGCACAGTTACCTTGCTTCCGTCGGCGGTGAAGAACTGCAGCACGTCGCTCTTGGGCAGGTCGATGGGTTCGGCTTTGCCCGTAGCTTTGTCGGTGCTGAGAAGTGTGGAGTAGTCCTTTACGCAAACCACGTCGGAGCCGGCAATTTTGGTCGGGGTGTTGTTGCGGAAATCGCACATCATCTGCTTAATCTCCTCGCTGCCCGATTTGCCTTTCTTGGTTATCGAAAGCAGGTCTTCTTTGTAGAAACCATATTCCACATAGAGGTCGCACAGTATGTCGAAGAAAGTCTTGCCTTGGTCTTTGGCCCATGCCGCAATTTCGGCAATCATGGTGCAGGCACTCACGGCGTCCTTGTCGCGAACGAAGTCGCCGATAAGGTATCCGTAGCTTTCCTCGCCGCCGCCGATGAATTTCTCACGGCCTTCGAGTTCGAGGATTTTGTTGCCGATGTATTTGAAACCTGTCAGCACGTCGTAGCTTTTAACGCCGTTTTTGCGGGCGATGTCGGCAAGGAGTTCTGAGGTTACTATTGTTTTCACGATATAGTCGTTGGGCTGCTGCAGGCCGAGACGTTTGCGCTGCATAAGCAGGTAATAGATTAATATCGAGGCTGTTTGGTTGCCGTTGAGGAGCATCCACTGTCCGTCGTTGCGTTTCACCGCCACTCCCACGCGGTCGGCGTCGGGGTCGGTGGCCATAACGATGTCGGCGTCGATGTCCTGCGCCAGTTTCATGGAGAGTTCCATGGCGGCTTTCTCCTCGGGGTTGGGCGATTTGGTAGTGGGGAAATTGCCGTCGGCAACAGCCTGTGGCTCAACGATATTCACGTTGGTGAAACCCATTTTGGCAAGGGCTTTGGGCACTAGGGTGATGCCGGTGCCGTGCAGTGGGGAATAAACAATCTTGAGGTCGTGTTGACGTTTCACCACATCGGGCATGATGCTGTTTTTCATCACTTTGTCGAGGTAGATATCGTCGGTCTCCTTGCCGATGATCTGTATGTTTCTCTCGCCTCCTTCGGTTTTGATGTCTTCCAAAGCGGTGATTTTCAGTACTTCGTCGATAACGTTGGTGTCGTGCGGTGCCACGAGCTGACAGCCGTCGCTCCAGTAGGCTTTGTAGCCGTTGTATTCCTTGGGATTGTGGCTGGCGGTAACCATCACACCGATGTTGCAACCGTAGTGCCTTACGGCAAACGAGAGTTCGGGGGTGGGACGCAGGTCTTCGAACAGATACACTTTGAAACCGTTGGCGGCCAGCACCTTGGCGGTGATTTCGGCAAACTGGCGGCTATTGTTGCGACTGTCGTGCGAAACGGCGGCCTTGGGTTGGGGAGTTCTGGTGCCGAGGTTTTTTAGCACGTAGTTGGCCAGACCCTGGGTGGCCATAGCCACGGTGTAGCGGTTCATGCGGTTGGTGCCGATGCCCATGATTCCACGCAGTCCGCCGGTGCCGAATTCGAGGTTTTTGTAGAAACTCTCGTTCAGCTCTTCGGGGTTTTCGGCCATCATTTTACGGATTGCCGATTTTGTATCTTCGTCGTAATTGCCGTTAAGCCAAGTATTTACGTTTTGTTCTGCGGTTTTGTCGAGTGCCATAGTGATATGTGTTTGTTTGTTTAAACTTCTTGATTTTGAAACAGCAAAGGTCGCATTTTTTTACGAAAAAAGCAAATGTTTTTGAGATTTCTTGATTTTCATATACAAATGGCGGGAAAAAGGGCATCAATTTACGTAATGAAAAACAGATTTCGCAAAGCGCTTTTTTTTTCGTATCTTTGTTGTTTGAACAAAACCTAGTCGTTTTTAGGCAATACATTTATATTCAATTGTTTATATTATGGAAAGCGAACTTATTATATACAACACTCTTTCGCGACAGAAAGAGCTTTTCCGTCCGCTGAACGCTCCGCACGTGGGAATGTACGTATGCGGACCCACCGTTTACGGCGACGCCCATCTGGGACATGCACGTCCCGCCATCACTTTCGACGTGGTGTTCCGTTACCTGCGGCACCTCGGCTACAAAGTGCGTTACGTGCGCAACATCACCGACGTGGGACATCTTGAACACGATGCCGACGAAGGCGAGGACAAGATTGCCAAGAAAGCCCGTCTCGAGGACCTCGAACCTATGGAGGTGGCACAGCTCTACACCGACCGCTACCACGCCGCCATGGACCGTCTCAACGTGCTGCACCCCAGCATAGAGCCACGAGCCTCGGGCCACATCATCGAGCAGATAGAGCTGGTGCAGAAGATCCTCGAGGCAGGTCTCGCCTACGAAAGCAACGGCTCCATCTATTTCGACATACGCAAATATCAGGAAAAGACCAAGAAATACGGCTGCCTTTCGGGTCGCGCCATCGAAGACCAGCTCTCCACCACCCGCGAGCTCGACGGACAGGACGACAAACACGCCTCCGCCGACTTCGCCCTATGGAAAAAAGCGGCACCCGAACACATCATGCGCTGGAACTCGCCTTGGAGCGTGGGATTCCCCGGATGGCACACCGAATGTACCGCCATGGGAACCAAATACTTGGGCGAGACTTTCGACATACACGGTGGCGGAATGGACCTCATCTTTCCGCACCACGAGTCGGAGATAGCACAGCAGACCGCCGTAACCGGTCACGGCCCGTGCAGATACTGGATGCACAACAATATGATTACCATCGACGGCAAGAAGATGGGCAAATCGCTAGGCAATTTCATCACCCTCGACGAGTTTTTCAACGGCACCTCGCACAAGGATAAAGACGGCAAGGAGCTGATAGAACAGGCCTACAGCCCGATGACCATACGTTTCTTCATACTGCAGGCTCACTACCGCAGCACCGTGGATTTCAGCAATGAGGCACTGCAGGCCGCCGAAAAAGGCTACCAACGTCTGATGCAGGCCTACAAGACCCTCGGCTCGCTGCAGCCCTCCAAAACCTCGTCGGTGGACATCAGCAAATACAAACAGAACTGCTACGACGCCATCAACGACGACTTCAACACCCCCATTGTGATAGCCCACCTGTTCGAAGCGGTGAAGACCATCAACAGCGTTCACGACCGCAAGGAGACGCTGACACAGGCCGACATCGACGAGTTGAAAAGCCTCTTCGATGTGTTCGCTTTCGAGATACTCGGCCTCACCGACGAAAGCTCGTCGGACAACGCCGCTGTGCTCAACGGACTGATGGACGTCATCCTCGACATACGCGCCAAAGCCAAAGCCAACAAGGACTGGGCCACCAGCGACGCCATACGCGACAAGCTGAAAGAGATAGGAATTACAGTAAAGGACGGCAAAGACGGTGCCACTTGGAATTTAGAATAATACTGTTATGATACCTCCCGACACAGTTCAGAAGATACTCGACGCCACTCGCATAGAGGAGGTGGTATCCGAATTTGTGTCGCTGCACCGACGCGGAGCAAGCTATTGGGGCTGCTGCCCGTTCCACAACGAGAAAACCCCCTCTTTCTCCGTATCCCCGTCGCGAGGCATTTTCAAATGCTTCGGCTGCGGCGAGGGCGGCAACGCCGTGCATTTCCTGATGAAACACGAGCATTTCTCCTACCCCGACGCGCTGCGCTTCCTGGCAAACAAATACGGCATCGAGATAAAGGAGAAGGAGCTCACCGACGAAGAGCGTCAGGCGCAGACCGAACGCGACACCCTTTTCCACGTCAGCGAGTTCGCACAGAAACACTTCGCCGACCTGCTTTACAACAACGAGGACGGCCGTAACATCGGCCTGGCTTATTTCTACGAGCGCCAGCTGAGCGACGACATCATTAAGAAATTCGGCCTCGGCTACTGTCTCGACGAGTGGGAGGCCTTTACCAAGTACGCCATCTCGCAAGGCTACAGCGAGGACGCCCTTGTGAAATCGGGACTGAGCATAATGAAGGAAGGAAGCGAGAAACGTATATACGACCGTTTCCGCGGAAGGGTGATGTTCCCCATCTTCAACGCCAGCGGAAGGGTGCTGGGCTTCAGCGGAAGGGTGCTCACCTCCGAAAAAACGTCAGCGAAATACGTCAACTCGCCCGACTCCGAAATCTACAACAAGAGCAACACACTGTACGGCATTTACCAAGCCAAGAGCGCCATCTCCCGACAGGACCTCTGCTATCTTGTGGAAGGTAACATCGACGTTATTTCGATGCACCAGGCGGGGCTGGAGAACACCATTGCCTCGTGCGGCACCTCGCTCACCAAAGAGCAGATACGCATGATAAAACGCTACACCCGCAACGTCACCCTGATGTACGACGGCGACCCGCCCGGCGTCAAGGCGGCGATACGCGCCATCGACCTGCTGCTGGGCGAAGGAATGAGGGTGCGTGTGGTGCTTTTCCCCGACAACGACGACCCCGACAGCTACGCCAAGAAATACGGCTCCGAGGCCATACAGAATTTTGTCAAGGACAACGCCATCGACTTTGTGCGTTTCAAAACCGGAATACTGCTGAAAGACGCCGGCAACGACCCGTTGAAAATTTCGCAAGCCGCTAGCGAGATGGTGAACACGATTGCCCTTGTGGGCGACCTGATGGAACGCACTGAGAGCGTCCACGAATGCGCCTCGATGATGCGGATTTCCGAAGATACCATCGCGCAAAGCGTGGCAAAAGCCATTCTCCGAAACAAACAAAAGGCCTACGACGAAGAACACAAAAACGCCGAAACGGCTCCGCAAGAAACTACCCCTCCGCCCGCCGACGAAACCGACAGCGGAACCACAACACCTATTACTTCCCAATCCGGCAACCAGTTTCTGCAAAGTTTCTTCCCCTGCGAGGAACAGGAGAAAAAAATAATAGAGATACTGCTGAGTCACGGCAACGACACGATTACACAACCCGCCAAGGACGAGGATGGTAAAGATATTTTTGAGGAATATTACGTGGCAACCCTTGTGATAAGCGACATACTGAACGACAATATCAAATTCGACAACCCGCTGTACCAAAGCATTTTCGATGAATATGAGGCGTTTCTAAAACAGGGCAGCCTGCCGCCGGACCAGCATTTTGTTAACCACCCCAAAGAAGATATCCGTCTGCTCGCCGCCACACTGCTGTCGCAACCCTATTCCATAAGCGAAAAATGGTATGAGATGTACAATATCTCCACCCCCTCGCCCGACGACCCCAATGTGATAGCCAACGACCTGCACGACTCCATGCTCAACCTTAAAATGAAAAAGCTTGAGCAAAAAATAACCCAAGCTAAAGAAGAACTGAAAACCGCCCCCAACGACGATGAAATGATGATGCTTCTCGCCAGGATAAAACAATACGAGGCCGTGCGTATGGCCATAGGCAAGGAACTGAACCGCGTTATCACATAATAAATTGACAATCACCCTATTATATCATAATGAAAAAAGTATTTAACGTCATAAAGAACATCTGGCTGCACCTGCTGCTGCTTGCGTATGCGCTGATGCTTGTATTTTTGCCCACCAACAACGGTTTGATATGGTTCGGAGTGGCCATAGTAGTGTTTATAGCTGCTTGGTTTATAACAAAATACCACAACCAGCCTGCCAAATTCGCCATCGACCAGACCCTTGCCAAAGGCATCTGGGGACAGCTCGGACTGTCGGTGGGAGTGTTTCTGCTGGTGTTCGACATCGCAGCGTCGTACTATGTTTGTCGTAACGGCACAGGAAGTATGGCTTTCGCCGATTTCGTAAGTCCCGTGACAATGCAAAAAAGCGCCTACAACAGCGAAACGGCTGTAATCCCGATTTTGATGTATCTACTTGGTATAGTGGTGTTTACTGGTTTGGTGGTGGCCACCATAAACCGTATCGCAGCCACGCGCGCCGACAACTACAAACTCGGTCACAGCACCTACCGCAAACTGAAAAACCATTACATCATAATTGGTTACGGCGACACCTGTGTGCCTCTTATCAGCAACCTGAAAAAACGCCACAAAGAGGGCAAGATGCCCTACGTCATCATCCTCACAAGCCAGAATGTGCCCGACATACGCCGCGACATCCAGACACAGCTGCCCGATGTGGAGAAAGCCACCATCATCTATTCAGGAAACCTCAACTCCGAAAGCCAGCTGCGCCGCCTCAACATCGACACCGCACGCGAGGTGTTCGTGCTCGGCGAGGGCTACGGCAGCGGCCGCGACTCCATGAACCTCGAATGCGCCAAGAAGATAAAGGCCATCCGTCAGGAGCACAACTCCGATATACTGCGTGTAAACGTGCAGTTCGACAAAGCCATGTCGTACTCCACCATCAAACAGATCACCATACCGAAGGAATACTACGCCCACGACAGCCGCGAAGTTACTTACCTGCGTCCGTTCAATTTCTACGAAAACTGGGCACGTATGCTGTGGGGCACCTATGCATTGCCCAACTACCGCACCCTCGACCGCGGTCAGATGACCGAACCCGACAAACACGTTCACCTCGTTATCGTTGGATTGGACAATATGGGTGTTGCGTTGTTCCTCGAAGCTCTGCGTCTGTGCCACTACCCCAACTACGACGAACGCACTGGATGCAACAAAACCATCATCACCGTGGTGGACAACCGTATGGACGAACTCTATCCCCTACTCCGTTCGCGCTACCGCTACATAAACCAGATTTCCGACATAGAGATGCGGTTCCTGAACAACAGCGTGGAGGACCACGAAATACGCAAGATGCTCAAAGAGTCCGCCACCGACCCCAACACCATTCTCACCGTGGCCATCTGCCTCAGCGACCCCGACTTGAGCCTCTCCACCGCCCTCAGCCTACCCGACTCGCTGTATTACAACTTTGTCCGCAACAGTCAAGGCTACGACGAGGTGGTACACAACGAAAATGTGGAAATTCTCGTCCGTCAGGAGATGCAGACCGGTTTGGCCGAACTGCTTAGCAGCGAAAACGACAAATACCGCAACATAAAAGTGTTCGGCACCCTCGACAAAGGTATGGACGACGCCCTTGTCGATGACATTATGCCGATGATTATCAACGCTTTCTACAACTACAGCTACGGCGGCGGTTTCTCCATCGACACAAAGAAATACCCCACCTACTTCGAATACGCCAACGCCGAACCCGAACGCGCCCTCAACGACGCCTACCACCTGTGGATACCTCTCAACGAGGATATGCGCTTTGCAAACCGCTATCAGATAGAAATTTACCGCACCTATATGGTTTACCGCGACACTCTTGAGCAGAATCCCTCCATCCTTTACCAGATGGAGCACTTGCGCTGGGCCGCCGACCGCTGCATTATCGGCTACCGCGACTCGCATGAGCTTGTAAACGCCGACGGCTCGCACGGAGTAAAGGACAAGAAACTGAAACTGCATTTCGACATCATCCCCTACTATGACCTCACCGAAGGCGAGAAGGACAAGGACAAAAACGTGGTGAAGAATATGGACAAGGTGATGGACTTGGCCAAAATTTACCGCGAAAAATACGGTGACACACTGCTTTCGGCAATAAGATAAACTGTACGGAAAAAAAACAAAAACCCCGCCACCTTTACGATGACGGGGTTTTTTATTTCAAATTTTGATAAAACTTACTGTTTGTCGTTGCCCTGCCAGTTGATCTTGCGCGAAGCGAACATTATCACGGCAAGTATCACAAACAGTCCGATACTTCCTACAAGCAGCGACATTGTCTCGAGGCTGAGCAGCACGTAGATAAAGGCGTAAAGGAAGGCCAGTATAGCGCCAACCAAATAAGCCGTTTTGTGCACTTTCAGTATTCCGGCCATATATGCGGTTATCAGTCCTATTGTCATTGCCGAAGCGATGAGGTACGACCAGCCGAAAGTCAGATACTCGCTGAACGAAAGCAGCAGGGTGTAGAACACCATTATGGCGAAGCCGATAAGCAGGTACTGAACCCAGTGTATGGGAGTGCGTTTGCGGTTTTCGACAACAAACACGGTGATAAACGTCAGCACCACAATAAGGAAGGAGTAT
>JAEENM010000164.1 GCA_016283745.1 Bacteroidales bacterium
ATGTAGTTGGTGGCGCGGCACTGTCCGCCCGTCTGTGTCATTGCCACAGCGATGTCGTCGAGGTTGTATTTGCCGCTTTTCAGCGCTTTGATGATGCTTCCAATGACGATGGTGGCGGGGTAGCACACCTCGTTGTTGGAATATTTTAGGCCCGTTTCGGCGGCTTCCATATCGCCCATGGGCAGGTTGACGAGATTGTAGCCCATCAGTCCGAAGATGGCGGGCAGGAACTCGGAATAGCCTTCGGCGAAATAGGGAGCGAGCAACGTGCGGTGACGCTCCTGTTCAGTGAACAGAGGCAGTTTCACGGGAGGCTTGTGCTCCGACTGCTTGTGGCTGAAACGCAGGCTCTCCACAAGGGAGCGTATGCGCAGACGCAACGAGCCGATGTTGTTCACGTCGTCGATTTTGAGCAAGGTCAGGCTCTTGCCACTTCGTTTCAAAACGTCGCTGATTTCGTCGATAATGAAAGCGTCGGGACCGCAGCCGAAGGATGTAAGCTGCACGAAATGAATATTTTCGGGCGTTTCGGCCACATATTTGGCGGCTTTGAACACTCGGTTGGGGTAAGCCCATTGCGAGATGGCGTTGACTTCGCCGAAAACGTCGTCGCCGCTGAGTAGGGTGATGTTCTCGGTAATTACATCGATACCCATGTCGGTGATGCTGTCGGATATTTTGTGCTGTATCAGCGGGTCGATGTGGTAAGGCCTTCCGGCGAGCATTATCACCATACGATTCTCTTTCTTGGCCTGTTCCACGATGTGACGGTTCTGCTCGGCTAGGGTAACCACGTAGCGGTGCTGTTCGGCCAGAGCCGCCTCGAAAGCCTCGGCAGCGGTTTTCTTACTGATTCCCAACGAGGTAAGATACTCCACGCACGACTTTTTCAGCAGTTTGTTGTTGTTGAACGAAGTGGTGGGGTTGTCCACAGGTATACCGTAGTTCTTGAGCGGGTCTATGGAGCTGATTATCACGTCGGAATAACCGGCCACCACAGGACAGTTGTAGCTGTTGCTCGAACGTTGGTCCTCCTTGCTCTCGAAAATGGCGTAGGGATAGAGGATGCGGTCCACCTTGCGCTCGATGAGGTCCATGATATGGCCATGCATCAGCTTGGCGGGGAAACAGATATTGTCGGACATTATGGAGTGTATGCCCTTTTCGTAAAGTTTGTTGGTGGAAGGCCGCGAGAGCACGGGCTGTATATTACAGTATGTCAAAAGTTTGTGCCAGAAAGGATAGTTCTCGTACATGCCAAGTCCTCGCGGAATGCCTATCTGCATGATGGGATTTTTCACCTTCGGACGGTCGAAAAGCATGCGGTAGCGCTCGTGGTGCTGGTTGATGCCCTTGCGAGCGCCTTCGGTCTTGTTGGAATAGATCTTTTCGCAGTTGTTGCCCGAATAGAACTTGTTGCCGTTGGCAAATTCGAAAGTCTTGACGGTACATTTGTTCTCGCAGCCCGGACACACCTCGAAATGCGACGTGTATTCGCGCGATTCCACCAGCTGGTCGAGGTTGATGGCCTTGTTGCTGTCGGAATAGTTCTGCAGCGAGTAGAGAGCCGCGCCGTAAGCGCCCATCAATTCGGGGATGTCGGAATAGGCCACACGCACGCCCGTCTGCAGCTCCAAGGCACGCACTATGGAGAGGTTGCGGAAAGTACCGCCCTGCACCACGATATTGTTGCCAAGCTCTTTTATGTCTTTGAGTTTCAATACTTTGAAAAGACAGTTCTTCACCACCGAGTAGGAGAACCCCGCCGCAATGTCGTCAACGCTGGCGCCTTCGCGCATAGCCTGTTTCACCTTGGAATTCATAAACACGGTGCAACGGGTGCCGAGGTCGCAGGGATTTTTGGCAAAACACGACATCTGGGCGAACTCCGCCACCGGATAGTTAAGCATATTTGCGAAATTCTCGATGAACGAGCCGCAACCCGAGGAGCATGCCTCGTTGATTTCCAGACGTTTGATAACGCCGTTTTCGATAAATACGGCTTTCATGTCCTGTCCGCCGATGTCGAGGATGAAACTAACGTCGGGCATTATCTTGCGGGCGGCCATATAGTGCGCTATTGTCTCGATGATGCCGCTGTGGAGTCCGAAGGCGGTTTTTATCAGATTTTCGCCGTAACCCGTTGTGGCACTGCCTACTATACGCACGTCCTTGCCGTGTTTGCGGGCCTCGTCGCGGAGACGCTTCAGTCCTTCCCAGAAAGCGGTGAAACTGTCGCCGTTGTTGCGACTATAGTCCTGAAAAACAATATTTTCGTTTTTATCGATAAGAACAATCTTGGTAGTGGTGGAACCGGAATCCACGCCGAGGAAACAGTCGAGGCAGTCGAGTTTCTCCCATTCGATTTTTGGCACCTGATGGCTGCCTTTGTCGCGTTTCCATTTTTCGAACTCCTCATGCGAGCGGAACAGGCTCGGCAGACGGCGCGAGGTGGCGTTGAGCAGCATCCCGCCCTCGGATTTTATGGTGGCGAGGATGGCCGAAAGCGACTGCGGTTGCCGCTCGGAGGCGATGGAGATAAGTGCAGAGCCCCACGCAGGGACGAACTGCGCCTTGTCGGAGAGCACACAGTCGTCGTCGGTGAGGTTGAGCTGGTTCATAAAAGCCTTCTTAAGCTGTGGCAGGAAGGCGAACGGGCCGCCGCAGAAAAAGACTTTAGGCATTATGTCGGTGCCGCGCGAGAGCGACGAAATCACCTGAATGGCCACGGCGTTGAACACCGAAGCGGCGATGTCGTTCTTGCTTACGTTACGACTCACAAGATTCTGAATATCAGTACGGGAGAACACTCCGCAGCGGGAGGCTATGGGGTAGATAGTTTCGGCGGTGCTGGCAAGGGTGTCGAGTTCCTTAGTGTCGACGTTGAGCAGGGCTGCCGTCTGGTCGATGAAAGCCCCCGTGCCACCGGCACAGCTGCCGTTCATGCGCATGTCGGGCGACTTGTGTTCCTCGAAGAAAATCATCTTGGAGTCCTCGCCTCCGATGTCGATAAAAGTCCTGATCTCGGGGAATTTGCTTTTCACAAGTTCCGCCGAGGCCACCACCTCCTGCACGAAGTCCATCCCCGACGCTTCGGCGTAGCCCATGCCCACGGAGCCTGTGAGGGTGATACGCAGGTCGCAGTCGCCAAGCTGGTCGAAAAGACGCTGGTAAGCGTCGATGGCAGCCTCGCGAATGTCGGTATTATGACGTTTGTAATTGGAAAACAGGATATTACCCTGCTCATCGACAACCACAAGCTTCAACGTTGTGGAGCCAATGTCGATGCCGGCGTAATACAACGGTCGGTCGGAGGTAACGGTCTTGGTATCAGTCATATATAACAAAATCTAATAACTCAATTATCAAAACATCGAAAAACACTAAAAACCCAGTTATTTACGCGTTTTTCAGGTCGGTAATGGCCTTGGCGGGATTCTCGGCGGAGAATACGGTGTTTCCGGCCACAAGCACGTCGGCACCGGCCTCGTAGAGCTTGGCGGCGTTGGCAAAATTCACCCCACCGTCGATTTCGATAAGGCAGGCGGGATTCTTGCGCTGGCACATCTCCCTGAGAGTCATCACCTTGGAGTAGGTATTTTCGATAAATTTCTGTCCACCGAAGCCGGGATTTACGGACATCAGCAGCACAAGGTCGCAGTCCTGCACGGAGTCCTCGAGCAGACTGACGGGCGAGTGCGGGTTTAGCACCACACCGGCTTTCATGCCCGCATCTCGGATGGCGTTGAGGGTGCGGTTGACGTGGTTGCAGGCCTCGTAGTGGACGGTGAGGATGTCGGCGCCGGCATCGCGGAACGACTGCACGTAACGGGCGGGGTCCACAATCATCAGATGCACGTCGAGCGGCTTGCGGGCGTGCTTTTTGATATGTTTCACCACCGGCTGGCCAAAAGAGATGTTAGGCACGAAGACGCCGTCCATCACATCGACGTGGATCCAGTCGGCGTCGCTGTTGTTGAGCATTTCGATGTCGCGTGCCAGATTGCCGAAGTCGGCGGAGAGCAGCGACGGGGAGATTAAATGGGTGTTCATATTTTAATTTTATCAAAGTTTTTACCATACACGCCCTGCACTTTGCTCACGGAGACGAAAGCCGAGGGGTCGATACGGTTGATTATCTGCATGACGATGGGTTTGTCGGTGCGGTGCGTCATCACGATGAGCACTTTCTGGCTTTGGTGGCTGTAGCAGCCTTCGGCGTCAAGGAGCGTGGCACCGCGTCCCACCTCGGTGGTGATGGCCTGCCCTATCTCGTCGTTTTTCTGCGAAAAGACCATAATCTGGTACGACTGCTTGTTGCCATCTATCACCATATCAAGCACGTAGGTCATCGTCACCATGGTGATGTAACCGAAAATGACGTTCTCCAGCTTGCCCGAAACGAAATACGACAGTCCGATGATGACAATGTCGAGATACATGATGACCTTGCCGGGGGAGATATTGTAGAACTTGGTGAGTATCAGTGCGATAATATCGGTACCGCCACTGTTGCCGCCCATAGCGAAAGCCAGACCTATGCCGCCACCGCATACGGCACCACCGATTATGGCACACATAAATCCACCGAACTCGCTGACATCCAATAAGTTCTCGATATGTAGCACCTGCTGCCAAAGGATGAACGCCAACGACGACATCACTATGCCGAAAATGGTCTTGATGCCGAACTTGGGTCCCAAAACTTTAAAGCCGATGGCCAGAAGCACTGCGTTGATAAACAGGTTGAGAATACCGATGGGTATCGGCACCCCAGCAGCATAGTAGATAACCGACGAGATACCGCTCACGCCGCCACCCACTATCTTTGCCGGCAACATAAAGGCCGCCCACGCAAAGGTGTAGGTAAGTATGCCGAGAGTTATCAGCACATACGTTATTATTTCGTTTTTGAGATTTACTTTACCCTTCATATTTTGCGTTTATATTCTGTGTTTCAATTAAATACATTACTGCGCGAAGCAAAAAAACTCCGCACTATCAAATCTGCAAATATAACAAAAATAAATGAGTTTTGCAAATTGAAAGATTTTCGGATTTTCAGAGTTTCAGAGTTTCGGATATTTAAAATGCCGTTTTTGTCTCCTTGCCCTGCGGGCGGAGATTTGGTTTTAAACTCCTGCTCGCCTATGGCTCACGAGATCTGGAAATCTCTTTTTTTCTCCTTTTCGCCTACGGCGAAAGAAATCTTTTAAATCTTGTAAATTAAAAAAGGCGACCTGCGGCCGCCTTATATGTTTGATTTTGCTAACCTTTATTGTATCACCACCACTTTCTGTGCCGGACGGCTTCCGACCTTAACAAAATGCGCTTTCGTTTTTTTAGCGTGTAGCTCAATATGTCAATGTTTTATTTTTTTCTAAATACTTATATTTTTGTTCGTTATATTAAATTTTTTGATAATTATTTCTGTTTGATTGTCGGTGCAAAGGTACGATTTTTTTATAAAACAGGCAAAAAAAACACTGAACAAAAGATGTTTCACACCTCTGTAAGAAGGAACGCCATATAGGCCGGCAATGTCAGTATTGGTCCTTTACGTCCCACATTGTAGTCGCCAAATTTTATGGCGTGGTAGATGTGATAGTGTTCCGGGTGTTTAAGCACTGTCTGCAACGATTTGGAGTTTCCCGAACGCGCCTTGCATTCCAACGGGCAGCACTCACCTTTGTAACGGATAAGGAAATCCAGTTCCAATCCTCCCTCTTTTTGGAAATAATACAGTTTCCGTCCCATTTTGCAGAGTGTGTCGGCAAGTAGATTTTCAAAAATAGCACCTTTGTATCCCAGCAAATTGCCTTGAAGGATGCTCCATGCCGTACCCTCTTCGAGCATGCTCACAAGCAGCCCTATGTCAGTCATATACACTTTGAAAATATCCGGTGTTGCATTACCGTCGAGCGGAAGTTCGGTAATATATGTGTTGTGGCAACGATGAATAATACCTGCATCCTCTATCCATTGCAGACTGCCCCTGTATTGGCTTGAGCGCCCGCCTTTGCGAATCACGGAGTATTGGAATTTCTTGTTTTCTTTGGCCAACTGTGCCGGAATGGATTCGAAACACTCACGGATACGAGATTTGTCTTCCTGAAGTGCATATTTCAGCATGTCGGCCTTGTAGGTGTCAATGATAGCACGTTGAACATCAAGCACATCATTCATATTGTTGGTCTCAAGAAATGTGGACACAGCCTCGGGCATGCCACCTACCACAGTGTAACGCAACAGCAAATCGCGCAAACGCTGGTGTATGCCCTCGTTTACGGGGATCTCGTTTTGCAAACATTCGCGCAGATAATCGATGTGCTGTTGTGTGAGGCCGTTTGCCCAGAGCCATTCTTCAAAATCCATAGGATACATAGTAACAATCTGTTCAAATCCCACGGGAATTGACGCGTTATCTTCCTCGGCTTGCTCTTCTTTGGTTTTGTATCCGTTTACACCAAGCAGCGAGCCGGTGCAAATGACATCATAACGGCCGTCGAGTTTGAAAAACTTCAATGATGCGCGGGCGTTGGGACAGTCCTGGATTTCATCCAACACAAGACAAGTTTCCCCTGGCACAAACCGTGCATCTCTTATTCCGGCCGATATGGTCATGATTAGAGTGTCCACATCGAGTGCTCCCGCAAAGAAAGCTTTGTATTCCTTGTGTTCGTGAAAGTTAAGGCAAATGACATGCTGGTAGTTCTTGCGGGCAAAATCCATCACAGAACTTGTCTTGCCGCATTGCCGACATCCCTTTATTACCAAAGGTTTGTGTCCTTTCTTCTTTTTCCAGTTTTTTAGTGTCTGCTCAATTTTTCTCCTGTACATTTTTCTTGCGTTTTACACTTTTCGGGGCGAATTTTTGACGAAACCACACACTTTTCGGGGTGAGTTTTTATCAAAACCATACACTTTTCGGGGCGAGTTTTACAATTGCAAAGTTACGATTTATTTTTGAAACAGGCAAATTTTATTTCATGGGCGTAATTTTTTTTAAGTCCAAAATTACTACTGAGCGTAAAATTCGGCAAAAAAATTTTCAGATTTTCGGATTCTCAGATATTCAGATTCGGACACACTCGGTGTGTCCCTACAAACTGACCACTGACCCCTAAATCATTTCAATTTTCAACTTTCAACTTATTTAAAGCCACCATCCCCATCGTGTGCCGAAGGTTCATCTCGCAAAGGTGGATACCATCTTTCTCGTCCACCACAAAATCCACCCCCACCGGTCCGTGGTAGTGCGGCACGATTTCCGACACAAGAAACCGCTCCACTTCGCTGCGTTTCTCCGCCAAGGCTTCAGGCGAGCTTCCGGACTCAATCCTCGCACGTATCTCACTGTCGGACAGCAAGATATTCTCCCTATACACGCCGTGGGCCGTGGAAAAGAGGGAGTAGCCCAAGAACTCCAACCTGCCGTCGCGCACATAATATTCCAAAGCAAAGTCCATCGTCACCTTGCGCCACGGCTCGGCCACCACGCAGCTCTGCTGTGCCACGGTCTTTTGCAGCCACGCACGGTCGTTTGGCGAAAGTGTGCCGTCTATCCAATGCAGTCCCCTCCCCGCTCCCGACCACGGGGCTTTCAGCACCCAACGGCGGTTCACAGATGCCAAGAGTTCCTCAACCTGCACTGCCGTCTCTATGCGATGGGCGTCGGGTTGCAGGGGGAGCACCGTCTGCCGGTGTTGGAGGGCGCGCCAGCAGGCGAGTTCTTCGTCGGTGGGGAGAAGGCTTTCGTGGATTCCCGCCTTCAGCAGACGTTTCTTCAGAGTGACGTTCCAACCCCACGCCACCACCTCGGTGATGCCTTCGATTGGCAGGTCATCGTAGGCCGAGCGGCAGAGGCCGTCGGGATATAGGCTCTGCATCACCGCCGACGAGCTACGGGCGTAGTCCACCGCCGACTGCGGAGGCACAAAATCGGCACTGCCGTTGGCAAGACACAAGTCGTGTTCGGGATTGAAAATCAGCAGTTTCACTTCTTTTCCGTTGATGGTTTTGACAATGCAAAGGTACGGAATTTTGGTGAATAGTGATGAGTGATTGGTGATTAGTGATGTGAAGATAATAAGATGATAAGGCGTGAAGATGTTGAACTGTTTAATTGTTGAGTTGTTTATTTGTTTAATCGCAAACTTCCACCTAATTACTAATTAATTTCAAACTGCCAACTGAATACTGACCACTGAATACTGAATACTGACCACTAACAACTTTTTTCCAAAAACTCAACTTTTTTTCGTAAATTTGCAGACCTCAACCCGCAGACGTATGTTTTGGCAAAACCTTAAAAATCAGATACTCGCCTTTTTCCGCAGTCGCACGTGGCTGTCGCGGATAGTCATTGCCGACTGTATCGTATGGCTGTGCCTGATTTTGGCGGATTTCGTGGCCAACTACTTCACCCTCAAGGGGGAACACCTCGCAACAGGCTGGGTTGGCAAGTGGCTTTGCGTGACGGATTACTACGATTTCCTGCAACGTCCGTGGACCGTCCTCACCTACTTTTTCGTACACACGCGTTTTCTTTCGCTGTTGCTCAACATGGTGGTGCTGGCGGTGGTTGGCAAGATGTTCTACCGATACCTCGGCGGACGCAAATTCATCATCACTTTCCTTGCCTGCGGCGTGGTCGGGAGCGTGCCTGTGCTGCTTGCCAGCTTTCTTTTCAAGAGTCTCCTCTCCACCACCCTGCTCACAGGCGCTTCGGCAGCGGTAATGGGCGTTTTGGTGGCATTGGCGACCTACCTACCCGAATACAACCTTTATTTCTTCCCCAACCAGGGCAAAGGTTTTAAATTCAAATACTTGGTACTGATCTTCGTTGGTTTCGACCTGCTGATGGTCCTTACGGCGAAATCACCAACCAACATGGCCAACCTCGGCGGCGAGCTGTGCGGTTTTCTGATGATTTACCTGCCGAAACTCACTGGTGGACTGAAGATTAACCTCTCCCAGAAGAGCCGCCGTCCCCGCAAAGGCGAGCCGCAACACGAACGTCCCGTCTCCGACGAGGAATACAACCGCCGCCGTGCGGAAAACGACCGCCGTATCGACGAAATCCTCGACAAAATATCGCAATCGGGTTACGAAAAACTCACCACCGAAGAGAAAGAATTCCTTTTCAAGTCCTCAAACAGAAACAACTCATGAAAAAATTCCTCAAGATACTGATAATCACACTCAACGCACTGGCCGCAATTGCCCTGCTCATCGCATCGATGGCCGGACTGGTGAGCCCTTCGGCAAACATCTTTGTGTCGCTGGCCAGCTACGGATACCTTTTTCTGCTTTTCGTAAATATCTTGTTTGCAGTATTTTGGCTCTGTCTAAGAAGTAAATGGTGCATACTCTCGTTGGCAGTTATCTTATTAAGGTTCAACCTGATACACCGATACGTACAGCTGGGCGGCACCGAGGATGTGGAAACCGTTTCGGAGGACGACATCAAGTTGCTGAGTTTTAACGTCAACATCTTCAAATGGAGCGACTCGGCATCGCGCAACACTTTGGACATCATCCGTTCAGAAAAGCCCGACGTGATATGCTTTCAGGAGTTTTTCACCAATCTCCCATACCCCATCCTTGACACCATGGAGGCTCTGGGCTACAGCGACATGCACAATTTTATGAAAACATCGAAAGGTGTTTACGGCTGCACCACTTTCTCAAGATACAAGATGATTAAAAAGGACAAAGTGGGCGGCACACGCACCATCTTTACCGACATTGTGAAAGGTTCCGACACCATACGTATATATAACGTGCACCTCGACTCGTACCATCTCGACGAAACCGACGAGGCCGAGATTGACAAAATGAGTCACGGCAAAGTGGACACCGTGACCAGTCGCCGTACCATGCGGAAATTCAAGACCACGCTGCTCAAGCACGAAAACGAGGTGGCGCTGTTGGAAAGTCATATCGAGCAATGTCCTTATCCATCACTGCTTTGCGGCGATTTCAACGACCCACCCGCCTCCTACGCCTACGGCCGTCTGATAAAACACTACTCCGACGCTTTCTGCAAGAAAGGTCACGGCTTCGGCTCCACCTACAACGGCGATTTCCCCGCCTTCCGCATCGACTACATACTGTTCGACAAGCACTTCAAAGCACTGTCGTACAAACGCATCAAATCCGACATCTCCGACCACTACCCCATCATTGCCACAATGCAAAAGAAAACAGATTGAGCCGATTGTAATCCCTGATTATCAAACGATTACAACAAACCAAACCTTCCCTCAAAACATCCAAACCATATAATAATAATGTATATCGTGTTTAAAACCTCCATAAGACTGTCTTTCAGGACATTAGCTTGTGTTTTATTGCTGACGGTCGGAACCTCGCTTTCGGCGCAGACCAAAAGCACCTACCCCTTTGTGCAACGCGACTCCACCCTTTACCTCGACGTGTACCGTCCACAGAATCCCCGTCCCGACAAGGCTGCAGTGATGGCGGTGTTCGGCGGCGGTTTCGTGGTGGGCAACCGCGACGACGCCTACCAACGTCAGGTGGCCGAAGTGCTTACACAACGCGGCTTCACGGTGATTAGCATCGACTACCGACTGGGACTGAAAGACAGCACCACGGTGAAAAAACACAGCAGTCTGTTCAAAATCGACGACCTGTTCCAATACTGCATCGACATAGCCACCGAGGATTGCGCCGCTGCCGTGCGTTGGGTGTGCGCCCATGCCAACGAAATCGACATCGACCCTACACGACTGGTGCTTACCGGATGCTCGGCAGGAGCCATCGCCGTGCTACAACTCGACTACTGTCGTGCCAACGCACTGCCCGCCGCCAAGGAGCTGCCCGCAGACTGGAAACCCGCCGCCGTGGTGCCATACTCGGGCGGAATAATGTGCCACAAACGCGATTTGAAATACAAAACGCCTCCCGCACCAACCATGCTGATGCACGGAGTGAAGGACAAAATTGTGCATTACAAACATTTCGGGCTGCCCTTCTGCGCCAAGATGTACGGTGCCAAAACGGTATCCAAACGCATGAAAAAACAAGGCATACCGCATTGGATAATTCGTTTCGAAGGTGTGGGGCACGAGGTCGCCGCATGGCTGCCCAACTCCGTGGACCTTTTCTGCGCCTTTGTGGACCAAGCCTTAGCGGGACGCATCTCCTCCCTCGACGCCACCATGACCGACAGCGAGCTGAAACCCACCAAATGGACCACCATGACAATGCTGCAGATGTACAAGGGAGTTGAAAATTGAAAATTGAGAGTTGAAATGCTCCTAGCCGCAAGCGGCTGAATTACGAAGTAATCGTGAACACCTATGAAATAAAAACATTAACGTGAACAAATCTTGGGAATCTAAACTATATTTCGCCGTAGGCGAATGCAATTTACAAGATTAAAAAGATTTCGCTCGTCGGAGACGAGCAGGAGAAAATAAAAAAAATTTACCGAAACAATTGACCCGAAGCTGAGCAGGAGAATAAAAAAAATCTAATCACTAATCACCAATCACTATTCACTATAAAAAAAAAATCGTATATTTGCAATTCGCAAAATCTATGCGAAACACACGTTCCGGCATAGGTATTTTTAAGTTTAAAACATTGATAAAGAAACAGATAAAACCGATGAAAAAAAATATCTTTTCGATAGTGGCGGTGTTGCTTTTTGCCACAATGACGATGGCTCAACACGAAAATATCAAGTTCAAGGTGAACGGCCAGACCTTTGAGATGGTGTATGTAGGCCCCGGCACTTTCATTATGGGCGCCACGCCCGAACAGGGCATCGACCTGTGGCTCAACGAGCGTCCCACCCACAGAGTTACACTCTCACCCTATTTTATTGGAAAATACGAAGTTACGCAGGCTCTCTACGAAGCCGTAATGGGCAACAACCCCAGCCGTTTCCAAGGCGCGAGCCTCCCAGTGGAGAACGTCACATGGATTGAGGCCGAAAAATTTGTCGAAACCCTCAACGAGCTGCTCCACGAAGAGCTTGGCAACAAGAAATTCGCCCTGCCCAGCGAGGCACAGTGGGAATATGCGGCTCGTGGCGGCAACGAAAGCGAACACTACAAATACAGCGGCAGCGACGTGGCCAACGATGTGTCGTGGTTCAGCGAAAACAGCAGCGACAAGACCCACACCGTGGGCATGCTGAAACCCAACGAACTGGGAATCTGCGACATGAGCGGCAACGTCAACGAATGGTGCTACGACTGGTGGGGAATCTACAACTCCGAACACCGCCGCAATCCCAACGTAACCACCGAAGGTATCGAACACCGCCGTCTGGTGCGTGGCGGAGGCTGGGACCGCAGCGAACGCTACAGCCGTGTATCCATACGCCACAACATGCAGCCCGAACGTAAAAGCCCCAGCATCGGTTTCCGCATAGTGCTGGTCGACGACCACGACCCCGTTTTCTGGAAAAACGAATAAATATTTCTTGAAACTTTATCATTAAAAAATTTTAATAATGACAATTGCTACGGATAACATATATTCGCAACAGAATAGTATCGTTTTTTTTAAATAAAAAAAACAATGAAAAAAAAATCTATTTACAAAGCTTTACTGCTGGTAACGGTGGCTATGATGGGAGTGGCGATAGCTATATCCTGTAAAAAAGAAACAGTTAACCTCGAAAATCATGGAAGTATAGAACCTCCTGACAATATTATTGATTCGTTACAAAGACCATTTATAGGAACGTGGGTATCACGAGGTGCATCTAATATGGGGGATCCCGTTTGCTCCCCAACTGATAAAAATTTGGACACTATTACCTTTTTGCCCAACCACACACTGCTTTACAACTGTGATTACTCGAGCCGTAACGGATTACAATATACAATTCTTTCCGACACAACTATACAAATTGGCACATTGCAATACGATGTAAAATTCACAAATGCAGATACTCTTATTATTTATAATTGGGGAGACTGCGGTTTGGTTATATCAATAATTATCAATAAGATATTTACTAAAATAAACAATTAATATAAATTGAAAAAAACAATCATTACAAAGCCATGAAAAGATTTCTTTTTTCCACAACATTGCTCCTATTTGTGGTGACTTTGGGAGGATTGTTTATCATAACATCTTGCGAAAAAGAAAAGAGCACCAACAACGTTGCAACTCCCACTCCAGACCCATTGCCACCTGTCATACAGGATGATGATTATGTGTACACTTCAAGCGGAGAAAAGATTTATTATGATGTTTTAGATTCGATGTTTGCCATAACCACACACAGCATAAACGACTCTCTGTTTATAAGGGCAAAACAGGCTAAAGGACATCTCTATACTTGCATAAACACTAATTACACTTGGATGCATATCAATTCTGCCACCGGAGAGATAGACAGTATGCTTGCTTTTCTCAGAGAAACTGGCGAGGACTTCGGGTATTGCCATCTTCTAATGGAACGGGGAAGCATGTATGATTTTCGTTACTGGCCAACAAGACAGATTTTTGTAAAAACCAAGCAAAATGTGGATATATCACAATTGCTCAATGATACAAAAACGCCTTATCTCAGAGAAGAACAATTTGGTTACGACACCAATACTCATTTAGTTTATCTGAAAGGTGAAAAAGATTTGTCTTTATATTACTGCAACCGCTTGTATGAGACGGGAAATGTGGATTTCGCAGAACCGAATTTTGGACAAATGGGTAGTAGTTTTCCAAAACAAATAACCGAAAAACAACAAAACAAATAATACTTTACAATGGACAAACTGATAATAACCGCCGCCATTTGTGGCGCAGAAGTAACCAAAGAACAGAATCCCGCAGTGCCTTACACTGTCAAGGAGATAGTACGCGAAGCCAAATCGGCACACGAGGCCGGAGCCGCCATCGTGCACCTGCACGTGCGTTTCGACGACGGCACCCCCACCCAGAGCCGCGACCGTTTTCAGGAATGTACCGAGGCCATCCTTAAGGAATGTCCCGACGTGATACTGATACCCTCCACCGGCGGTGCCGTGGGCATGACTCCCGACGAACGTCTGCAGTCCACCGACACCAACCCCGTTCCCGAAATGGCCACCCTCGACTGCGGTACCTGCAACTTCGGCGACGAGATTTTCGACAACACCATGCCTACCATGCGCGCTTTCGGCAAACGCATGATGGAACGCGGCATAAAACCCGAATACGAGTGTTTCGAGATGGGACACCTCGACACCATACTCACCATGGCCCGCAAAGGCCAGGCTCCCGGAGCCCCCATGCAGTTCAACTTCGTGCTTGGCGTGCCGGGCTGCACCCCCGCCACAGTGCCCAACCTGTGTTGGCTGGTTAACAACATCCCCGCTGGCTCCACATGGACCGTCACCGGCATTGGCCGCCACGCTTTCCCGATGGCTGCCGCAGCAATAGCCATGGGCGGCAACGTGCGTGTAGGTTTTGAGGACAACCTCTACCTCGAACGCGGAGTGCTGGCAAAATCCAACGGCGAACTGGTGAGCAAAGTGGTGCGCATTGCCAAAGAACTTGGCAGAGAGATAGCCACCTCCGACGAGGCACGTCAGATTCTTGGACTGAAAGCCAGATAGTTAGACAAAATAATAATAGAAAAGGCATTTTCCTGAAAAAAGGGAAATGCCCTTTTTCCGTTTGCATACACCCGTTACGCGATGAACGAACTTTTGGATAGATACCTCTCCTCGGCGGAGATAGCACAGATAACCGAAGCCCTGAACGGCAACGCCACACGGCTCCGACTCAAAGGCATGGCCGGCTCGATGGCCTCCGTCGTCGGTGCGGCGGCGCATAAGTCTTTGGCAGACAAAACTTTGCTTTTTATTGCCGAAAACAAGGAGCGTGCCTACTATCTCTGCAACGATTTGGAGTCGCTCTTCGGCGAAACGGACACCGAACTTTCCGAAAAGGACATACTTCTATTCCCCGCATCCAGCCGCAAGCCTTATCAGTACGACGAAGTCGAGAACAGCAACATGCTGCTCCGCTCGGAGGTGATGAAACGTCTAAACGCCGGCGGACACCCTGCCGTGGTTACCTATCCCGAAGCCCTTTCGGAGAAGGTGGCGTCGCCAAAACTCTTGGAAACCAACACCATAAACGTTTCCGTTGGCGAAACCCTCTCCATCGACGATATGGTTGACCTGCTCGACGAGGGCAATTTTGTACGCACCGATTTCGTGGTGGAGCCGGGACAGTACGCCCTGCGCGGCGGCATAATAGACGTGTTTTCGTTCTCCAGCGAGCACCCCTTCCGCATCGAGTTTTTCGGCGAGGAGGTGGAGTCACTGCGCACCTTCGACCCCGTGTCGCAACTCTCCATCCAGAAACAGGACACCATCAGCATCATCCCCGACATAGAACACAAAGCCGCCGCCGCAAGCTCCGACACAAAAGTATCATTGCTTCAATACCTTACGGCAAGCGATGTTGTCTTTGTGGAAAATATGCCACTTTCGGTGGAACGCATCGGACAGGATTTCCGCAAGGCGGAGCAGACTTTCGCAGGACTCTCGGCCACGGTGGAGCAGATGCCGCCGAAAGACCTCTATTGTAATGAAAATGAGTTTCTTGGTGATGTCCTAAAAAAGAAAATCGTAGAATACGGACAGACGCAGTATTTCATCGAAGCCAAGCAGATAGTGTTCGATGTGGCGCAACAGCCGGCTTTCAACAAGCAGTTCGAAATGCTGGTGGACTCGCTGAAAAGGTACGGCGAGCAGTCGTTTGCCACCTATATATGTGTGGAGAACGAGCGTCAGCGCAAGCGTCTGGAGGATGTGTTCGAGCAGCTGGGAATGCCCGAAGGGATAGTGCGGTACCTCGATTTCTCGGTGTCGCAGGGTTTTGTCGACAACGGACATAAGGTGCTCTGTTTCACCGACCACGAGATTTTTGAGCGTTACCACAAGTACAAAGTCAAGGATTTCCGCGACGCCCGCGAGAGCCTTACCATGAAAGAGCTTTTCGAGCTTAAGCCCGGCGACTACATCACCCATATCGACTACGGCGTGGGACGTTTTTCGGGACTGGAAAAGATTGAGGTAAATGGCAAACAGCAGGAGGCTATCCGATTGATTTACAAGGACAACAGTATGCTGTACATCAGCATCCACAGTCTGCACAAGATAAGCCGCTACATAGGCAAGGATGGCGTGACGCCCACCCTCAACCGTTTGGGCTCGGCCTCGTGGCAGGTGCTGAAACAGAAGACAAAACAGCGGGTGAAGGACATCGCCAAAGACCTGATAAAACTCTACGCCCAGCGCAAGGCGTCGAAAGGGTTTGCCTTCTCCGCCGACTCGTACCTGCAGCACGAACTGGAGGCGTCGTTCCTGTACGAGGACACCCCCGACCAATACAAGGCCACCCGCGACGTGAAACACGACATGGAAGCCTCCACCCCCATGGACCGCCTTGTGTGCGGCGACGTGGGTTTCGGCAAGACCGAAGTGGCCATACGTGCCGCCTTCAAAGCCGTGTGCGACAGCAAACAGGTGGCGGTGCTGGTGCCTACCACAATCCTCGCAATGCAGCACTACAACACTTTCTGCGAACGTCTGAAAGGGCTGCCCTGCAACATCGAATACATCAACCGTTTCAAGTCGGCCAAACAGAAAACCAAGATTTACAAGGATTTGGCCGAGGGCAAAATCGACATACTGATAGGTACCCACGCTATCACCAACAAAAGCGTGAAATTCAAGGACTTGGGGCTGCTCATCATCGACGAGGAACAGAAATTCGGCGTAAGCGTGAAAGAGAAACTGCGCCAGATGAAAGTCAACGTGGACAGCCTCACCCTCACCGCTACGCCGATACCGAGGACCCTGCAGTTCTCGCTGATGGGCGCCCGCGACCTTTCGGTGATAAACACCGCACCGCCCAACCGTCAGCCCATTGAGACAAGTCTGGAGGTCTTTTCCGAAGAGACTGTGCGTGACGCCATCCTTTACGAGATGTCGCGAGGCGGACAGGTGTTTTTCGTTAGCAACCGTGTGGAAAACCTCGACAGCATGGGCGACCTTGTGCGCCGCCTCGTCCCCGACGCCCGTATCGCCATAGGTCATGGACAGATGGAAGGCGACAAGCTGGAACGTGTGCTGATGGACTTCATCGCAGGCGACATCGACGTGCTGGTGGCCACCACCATCGTGGAAAACGGCCTGGACATACCTAACGCCAACACCATCATCATCAACAACGCACAAAATTTCGGCCTAAGCGACCTGCATCAGTTGCGCGGACGTGTGGGACGCTCCAACAAAAAAGCCTTCTGCTACCTTTTGATACCCTCTTTCTCCACTCTCACCGAAGAAGCCCAGCGCCGACTGCGCGCCATAGAGGAATTCTCCAACATCGGCAGCGGGTTCAACATTGCCATGCGCGACCTCGACATACGCGGGGCGGGCAACATACTCGGCGCAGAACAGAGCGGTTTTATTTCGGAAATCGGCTACGATATGTACCACAAAATCCTCAACGAAGCCATCGACGAGCTGAAAACCACCGAATTCCGCGAGCTGTACGCCGACGAGATTGAAGAAAACACCGGCTTTGTGCGCGAATGTCAGATACAAACCGACTTGGAGGTGCTTATCCCCGACGACTATGTGTCGAACATCCGCGAACGTGTGGCGCTTTACAAGGAGTTGAACGACCTTGAGACCGACGACGAGCTTGAGGCCTACAAACAGCGTCTCACCGACCGTTTCGGGCCGCTGCCCAAAGCCACCGAGGAGCTGGTGGAGACCATCCGCTTGCGCCGTTTGGCAAAGACAATGGCGGTGGAGAAACTCATCCTCCGCGACGGCAAGATGACCTGCAATTTCGTGGCCGACACCCAAAGTCCTTTCTACCAGTCAGATTTGTTCGGCAAGGTGATAAAATACGTTCAGAACAACCCGCACACCTGCCTGCTGAAAGAGAGCAAGGACAAACTAACGCTGACTTTCGACAACATAAACACCATCGGACAAGGGATGAAATGCTTGGAAGAGGTGATGAGTTTGTAGTTTGCAGTTTGCAGTTTGGAGTTTGGAGTTAATAATTTATAGTTTATAGTTTATAATTTATAGTTACTGCGTAACTTTCGCCGCAGGCGAAACAAAATTTACAAGATTTCCCTAATTTCGTTCGACGAAGTCGAACAGGAGAAAAAAACAGATTAACCGACCATAATGCTAGGAAAACAAAAAAGCTGCAACTCGTAGAGTTACAGCTTTTTGTACTGCTTGCGGGATTCGAACCCGCGATCCTCAGACTGAGAATCTGATGTCCTGGACCACTAGACGAAAGCAGCATCTTTTGTCAATGATTTGACTTTGCAAAGTTACAACTTTTTTTTCAATTATCGGAATTTTTCTTCAAAAAAAAGTGGCTTCCGTCATCGAAAGCCACTTTTTCTAATATCACAAACAAATTCAATTACTTGCAAATCAAATATTTACACTAGAAATACAAATCTCTCTGACCTTCACCGATTTTTTCGAGATTTTCCTCGATTTTGGGCACAAGATTCTTGTGTTCCACGTCTTTCAGCATATTTTTTATCAGTTTCAGGCCTTTTTCTTTCAGTTCGGGCGAGGCAAAATCTTCGAGATATTCGCGGAAGGTGAACATGGCGTTGGGCAGGCAGTACTGTTTGATAAGACCGGGCTTGGCAAGATCCATAAAGTCGTTGCCCACGCGTCCCTGACGGTAGCAACCCGTGCAGAACGAGGGGATGTAGCCTTCGTCCACGAAAGTGGAGATAACCTCCTCCATCTCGCGGTGGTCGCCGAGGGCAAACTGGCTGCCAGTCTGGTTCTCTTCGTGGGCGTAGGAGCCGGGGTTGGTGCGCGAGCCGGCGGAAATCTGGCTTATGCCGTAGTTTATCAGCTCGTTGCGCATGGCGGCGCCTTCGCGGGTGGAAAGTATCATGCCGGTGTAGGGCAGTGCTATACGTATGATGGCCACCAGTTTTTTGAAATCTTCGTCGCTAACGGGGTTGGGCACGTTCTCGGCGTCGGGGGCTCCCACGGCGGGCTCCATGCGGGGCACGGAGACAGTGTGCGGTCCGCAGCCGTAGCAGCGTTCGAGGTGGTTGGCGTGTTCAATCATGGCAAGGACTTCGAAACGGTAGTCGCCAAGTCCGAACAGAGCGCCGATTCCCACGTCGTTGATGCCGCCTTCCTGGGCGCGGTCCATCACGGTGAGACGGTAGGCGTAGTCGGCCTTGGGGGTGCCTTCGGGGTGGAAACGTTTGTACAACACGGGGTCGTAGGTCTCCTGGAAACAGACGTAGGTGCCTATCTTTTCGGCGTGCAGACGTGCGAAATCCTCCACCTCCATGGGTGCCAGCTCGATGTTGATACGACGGATGTAGTCGCGGCCGCCGCGTTCTTTCACGCCGTAGGTGGTACGAATGGCCTCCACCATGTAGTCGGTGCCGTTTTTGTTGTTTTCGCCGCAGATGAGCAGCACACGTTTGTGACCTTGTTTCAGCAGAGCCGAAGTCTCCTGTGCAATCTCGTCCATGGTGAGTATCTTACGGGCAATCAGCTTGTTGTCCTTGCGGAACGAGCAGTAGGTGCAGTTGTTCACGCAGATGTTGCCGGTGTAGATGGGGGCGAAAAGCACCAGACGTTTGCCGTAGATCTCCTCTTTCACAATTTTGGCGGTGTCCATAATCTTCTGGATATGGTTCACATCCTCCACGCGGAGCAGCAGGGCCACATCTTCGAGGCTCAGCCCTTTCAGTTTCAGGGCTTTGTTGAGAACTTCGTTAAGCTCGTTCTCTGTCGGGATTTTCCCGTTTATCAGGGTGTTGAGTTTATCGCGGTCGATAAACACTTTGTTACGTTCTTCGATATTCATATTATTAATGTATTAAATGTTATTAATTGCTTTTTTGTTTCGATACAATGGCTTTCACCTCCACGAACTCCAAACGGCCGAGCTTGCCCGTAAGCGCGTTGATTTCGTCGAGGGTGGCTTCGATAACTATGTTGATGAAATTCAAGCCTTTGTCGCGCAATGGCAGACCTTGGCGTGATAGGATTCCGTCGCTGTACTGCGACAGGGTGTCGTTTACCGACTTTACAGCGGATTTGTCGCTGATTACTATTGTTATTGTTCCGATTCTCTTTTCCATCAGGGGTTAAGCTTTTGGATTAGACACTGATTTTTAACAACTTGCTCCAGATTTCTCTTATCTGAAGGATGATACAAAGATACACTTTTTTTCGTTCAAACAAACTTTTTTTCGATTTTTTTTGATTTTTATACAATCGCGGCGTGGATGGGGGCTTTTTTACCCCACACTGCCGTGTGGGCTACTAAGAGAACACCCCTACGGGGTGATGAAAAACAAAGAAAAGTATTTGAAAAATACCTCGGAATCAGCAATCAATAAAATCAGCGTTTTTCTTCAAAAAAAACAAGCGTTTTTCTTCATATTTGCTTTCGGAATAACCCAATGCGCGCGGGAGCTCGCGGAGAAATTCATCCTTTGTTAAACCGTATTCTTTGAGAGCAGCAGACAAACTCCTCAATCGTTTGACAGCGGCGGAACAGCCCATAATGGCCAAATCATGCGGGGACATTTCATCTTCCATGAACTCCGCATGCATGGCAGTTGTCAGTTCTTCCGATAATTCGTGTTTTTTATCCATAATTTTTTTTGCAAAGATACGAAAAATTAACGACACCCAGCAAAAAGATGAATAATACGCCCACAATTTTCAAACAATTGTAACACATTAAAAAACCTGTCCGAAAATTCTTTTTCGCATAATTCGATTTTTTTGCGTATATTTGCAAATCGTTTTCAACAAAAAAAACACCTTATGAAAAGAGCATTTTTTATTGTGGCAACGCTGTTTTTCGCGTGTTCCGCATTTTGCCAGAAATCTGTCGTGGCTACCGGCGGAGCTGCGAACGATTCGTATGGCAACAAAATCAGCTATTCCGTCGGCCAAATTGCCATTGGTTCAGCCAATACCGCCAATTTCAGAGTGAACGAGGGCGTACAGCAGCCCATCTCGGTGAGCGAGCTTTCCATCGAGGAGGCTCTTCGTCTTGCCGTCGAGCTGAACGTTTATCCCAACCCTTCGAGCAACACTCTGAACATCGCCCGCACCGACGAGGCGACATCAAAGCTTGATTACCAGCTTATTACCAGTGACGGTGCCGTGGTGCTTTCCGGAGTTCTGGAAGGACAAACCACCGCAGTTTCGCTGCAAAACCTGCCCGCAGCCGTGTATCTGCTCCGTGTTACCGACGGCAAGCAGCAACGGGCTTATCGTATTATAAAGAAATAACTTACAGCCATGAAAAAGATACTGACAACGATATTTTGCATTGCGGCTACGGCAACGCTGTTTGCCCAAGTGCCGCAGAGTTTCAGCTTTCAGGCCGTGATACGCAACAACGACAACACTCTGATGACCAACCAGATTGTCCATGCCAAGTTCACCATCACGCCAAACGACAACTCGGATGTGATAACCTACTGCGAGGAACACAACCTCACCACCGACAGCAACGGCATACTGCGTGCCGAGATAGGCAAAGGCACTTCGTGCGGAGGACGTTTCGACCAGATACACTGGGAACGCGGCGAGTACCTGCTCAACTGCCGTTTCGACTATTCGGCCGTTCCGGAAGAATTTTTGTCCAACACCACCCAGCTCATCAGCGTGCCTTACGCTCTGGTTTCGGGCAGCGCCAAGACATCCAGCGACTGGGAGCTGTTCTACGTCTTGTACAACCGTCGGCTCGACACCATCGACAGCCTGATGAACGTGCTACAGGCCGACATCCGCGCCACCGACAGCATAATCCGAGTATTGCGCCTTAGCGCTTCGCCGATAGCACCGTCGCCCGCAGAGCCCAGTGTCATCACAGAGCCGAAAGCCGTGAAATCGGAAATGAAAAAAGAGAGAAACGCAACCCTAAAAAAAGACTGAGCCATGAAAAAAGCATTTTTACTCACGATAGCTCTCTGGGGAGCAATGGCAATGGCACAAGTGCCACAAAGTTTTATGTACCAATCGGTTATCCGCAACAACAGCGGCACGGTGCTCACCAACCAGCATGTTGCCGCCAAGGTAAGCATCCTTAAGTCAACCGCTTCGGGGACAGCTGTTTACGTCGAGACACATTCCGCCTCGAGCGACGCCGACGGTGTGCTGACATTGTCGGTGGGTCGCGGCACTGTGGTTACAGGCACTTTCGCCAATATCGACTGGCTTGCCGACGACTATTTCCTGAAAACAGAGATAGACCCCATCGGCGGTTCCAACTACATACTCACCACCACACAGCAGCTGCTGAGCGTGCCTTTCGCTTTTGTGTCGGGAAAAACGGCACGGCTTATAGGCATCGACAGCACCATGGGAGTGCTGAACGCCCGCCTCAACCGCGCGGACAGCCTTATCGGTGTTTACAACACGCTAATCCGCAACCTCAACGACTCGATACAGACTTTGAGCCATAGTCCGGCCATAAATCCTTCGCAGCTGCAACCTCTGATACAGCGCAAAGCCGCACTGGAGTCCACGTTGAACGCACTCCGCAGGAGCATTGCCGCCACACGCAACGAGCAAACGGCAGTGCCTCCCCGTCAAGAGGCCGTTTTGCCACGGACTTCGGCACATCACTGTGACAGATAACCTTTAAAAACGCTTTCAAAATGAAAAAAATAGCATCATTGATATTAGCACTTTGCATAGCAGCGGCGACTTTCGCCCAAATTCCGCAAAGTTTTGGATTCCAGACAGTTGTTCGCAACAGCAACAACAATGTACTAACAAACAGCCACGTGGGAGCGCGACTTACAATACTGAAAAACTCCGCCACCGGCACCAGCGTGTATTGCGAGACACAGGACGTTTACACGAGCGCCAACGGCGTTGCCACTTTCGAGGTGGGCAAAGGCACCGTGGTTTCGGGCGTTTTCGCCAACATCAGCTGGCTCACCGCCAAGCATTTCCTTAAAACCGAGATAGACCCCGACGGCGGCACCAACTACACCATCACCGAGACAACCGAACTGCGCAGCGTGCCTTACGCTATGTTTTCCGGGATGTCGTACGGATTCGACAAGATCGACAGCCTGATGGCGGTTTTCAACAATCGTTTGCGTGCCACAGACAGTCTGTTGGGCATACGCATAGACAGTCTCAAGCACATCGACAGCCTGATACTGATACGCCTCGTTTCCGACAGCGTTTTCCGCAACGGCATCGGCTATTTCGCCACATCGAGCAGCACTGCCATCACCTTTGCGCCATCCAACTTGTGGTATCGTCCGAGCGACACCGCATGGAAAATGCCTGACCACCAATGGGATACTGTAGGACAGGTGAGCAACTCGCAATTGGCCGTGGGCTACAACGGATGGATAGACCTTCTAACCTGGGCCACAAGCGGATACAACGACATCTACCCTACCGACACCGTAGTTACTGGCTCTTACTTCGGCAACGGCATGAACAACCTCAACGGCACATCATACGACTGGGCTTACTTCAATCAAATCGATTTTTGCCATCAGACATATCTGCCCGACACATGGCGTACTCCGACCGCAGCGGAATGGACATATATCTTCAACACACGTCCCAACGCTACCAACCTGCGCTGTCTTGCCACGGTGAACGGCATCAACGGGCTGGTGCTTCTGCCCGACGACTGGCCAGGAATGCCCTTCGGCTGCACTATGGTGCCGCAAGCCGACAACTGGGGCATCAACATCTATGAAGGCATTTTCTGGACAGCTATGGAAAACCAAGGCGCTGTGTTCTTACCAGCTTCAGGATATCTGCACCGCTCACCGCCCTACCACTGCCACGACCAAGGTGTGCAAGGCTTCTACTGGTCCGAGACATCGACCACAAACAGTGCAAACAACTGCTATTATATGTATTTCGGGATCATGTACACTGTTGGCGGTTTCCGCCATGCTCAGTATGTCCCAGACGGCATCTGTGGCCGCGATTTCAGCCATTCTGTAAGGTTGGTGAAAGACACACGGATTCATCAAGACTGATTTAATAGTGAAGACACGAAGGTGTTAAGATGTGAAGTTGTTAAGACATCCCTTTGACCTTTGACAATTACTAATTATTTTTCGTCTGCAAAAACCAAGAAATGCCTACCATAGACAAGACCAAAGAACTTGAGACTGAGCGAATTGGAAAACTTCTACTGATTTATGCCCTACCTGCCGTAATCAGTCAGATTATCGCGTCCGTATATAATCTTGTGGACCGCATGTTCCTCGGCCAGTGCGTGAGTGCGATGGCAATAACGGGCTTGGGCATCACCATGCCTGTGATGAACGTGATACACGCCTTTGGCTCGCTGGTGGGTGCCGGTGCTGCGGCTCGCATGAGCATAGTGCTAGGACGCAAGGACGAGCGTTGGGCGGAGAAAATCCTCGGCAACACCATGCTGCTCACCTTCATTTTCGGTGCCCTGTTCGTGTCGGTGGGCTACGGCTGGATGGACTCCATACTTTACCTTTTCGGCGCCGACGCCGAAACCATCAGCTACGCCCGCGAGTATATGATGATAGTGTTGCCCGGCATGTTCCTCACCACACTCACTTTCAACCTCACGGGATTGATACGTGCGTCGGGCTATCCCATTAAGGCAATGTTGATAATGGTGGGAGGTGCCGTCCTAAACATCATCCTCGACGCTCTGTTTATCTACAAACTCAACTGGGGCATAGCAGGTGCGGCGTGGGCAACCACAATCTCCATGGCGGTGTCGTCGGTGTTCTCCGTGGCACATTTCATCCAGAAAAGTTCGTTCATACGTTTCCGCCGTCACGGCTGGGAGCCGAAAGGCTATATTTTCCGCAACATACTGATGATAGGCATCAGCCCCTTCTCGATGAACATCGCCGCCTCGGCGGTGGTGGCGCTGCTCAACCATCAGCTGATACGCTACGGCGGCAATATGGCCGTGGGAGCCAACGTGGTGGTGAACTCCTACGCCACCCTTATCATCATGCTGATGCTCGGACTGTGCCAGGGCATGCAGCCCATAGCAGGCTACAACTATGGTGCGGGACACAGTCACCGCTTGAAAGAGGTTTATATGCTAACTATGAAAATCTGTGTGGCGGTGGGCATTTTCGGCACCATCACGGCGGTGTGTTTCCCAGCTTTCATTTCGGGTTTCTTCACCGACGACCAAGCCCTTATCAAGATGTCGGCCATGGCCATGCCGCTGTTGCTTGTGATGGCTCCTTTGATAGGTTTCACCATCACCAACTCGCAGTTTTTCCAAAGTATCGACAAGCCGTGGATTGCCATCGTTACCAGCCTATCGCGTCAGGTGCTGTTCCTGATACCGATGATGTACATAGTGCCTCCCATTTTCGAGGGCGTGGGCCACGACGGACTAACGGGAGTCTTTGCCTCGTGCACCATCTGCGACGTGCTTGGCGCAGCCCTTGCCGCCGTGCTGCTCTACACCCAGCGCAAGGTGTTCCGTCCGGGATATGTGCCTCCATTGCGGAAACCAAGAAAGGAACACGGCCCCGACGACGAGATAAAAAATCCTTCAATAGCATAAAACATTAAAAGCGTTAAAAATGAGACTGTTCGTTGATTTTTCCCCAAAACGCAGACGCAAT
>JAEENM010000165.1 GCA_016283745.1 Bacteroidales bacterium
TACCTGAGTTGCTGTACACGGGCACCGTGCATCCGTCCATACGTGCGTCGGAGGCCGCCACGGTCTTGGCCACGGTGGTATGCACCACGTCGCCGTGTGCCATGTCCATCAGCAGCTTGCCTGTGGTGAGGCCGTAGTCGCCGGCCAGACCGCGGTCGGAGGCCGCGATGTTGTATTTCACCGTGTCGTTGATAAACTCTATCTCCTCCAGAGGCGCGGTGGTGGCGAAGTCGTACACCTTGCGTGCGCTAAGGCTCACATCGCAGTCGTCGTCGCTATCGGAGCAAGCCGCCGCTTTGTGTTCGTACAGTACTTTGCCGTTTTTCGACACATGCACAAAGCAGGTATGCTGTCCGGCGATGATGGCGGTGGCCGTTTCGTCGCCTTTGGTGCACACGCACTCTATGTAGAGCTTGTCCACGTTGTCCTTAACGGTAATGTGGATGTCGTCCTTGTGCTGTTCGAGCCATTGTTTCGACACGGCGATATCGTCTTTGCCCATGTCGAGGACCTCGAGCAGTCGCGAGGCGTCGCCTTTCACAACACCCATTGCCACTGCCACGGGCAGACCAATCATCCCAGTACCGGGGATGCCCACGCCCATGGCATTTTTGAATATGTTTTTGCTAAGATACAGCTCCACCTTGTCGGGGACGATGCCGAGGGTTTCGCGCGCCTTTGCGGCGGCAAGAGCCACGGCAACGGGTTCGGTGCAGCCTGTGGCAAGCACCACCTCGCGGTGTATCAGGGCTATTATTTTCTGCCTTTCTGCTGTATCCATCGGGAAAATGCGGTATTTACAACGGTTTATTTGTTGTATATTTTCTGCCAGTTCTTGTATTCGCGGTTTTTCCAATCGCCGTTGTGGTAAACGTAGGAGGCTATCAGCGGTATCACTGTGGTGCCTTCGGCGTAAACCATCTGCTGCAGCTTTTCGCTGACTTTGCCCCACGATCCGGCCTCAAGCAGTGTCGAAGAGGAGCAGGCGCCGTCGCGCACGTCGGCAACGGTTATCTGGATTGCGTATTTGTGCATGGGCACGTCGTAGCCGAGGATTTCTGCGCAAACAACGGTGTCCTGTGCGAAGTTCTTGGGAGTGCCGCCGCCAACCATGAACAGTCCTGTTTCTGGGGCTGCCATCTTGATTTCGGTGAGTTCCACAAAGTCGCGCACGGAGTCGATGGAGACGTATTTCTCGCCCTTGTGTGTGCGTTCCCACTGGTGTTTGCCAATGCCGAAACCGGCGGAGGAGTCGCTGAAAGCGGGGCAGAAAATAGGCACGCCGCATTCGTAGCAGGTCTGGATGAGGCTGTCCTTCTTCACGGCACGACCTTCGTGCAGCCATTTGCCGAGCTCGTGGATGAACTCACGCGAGGAGTAAGGACGGGGGTCCAGCATATTGGAGAGCTCGTAGGTGGCGTTGTCGCAAGCCTGCAGCTCTTCCTCGTCGATATATGTGTCGTAAATGCGGTCGATGTAAAGTTCACGGAGAGTGGTGTCGGGAATGACGTTCTCTTTCTCGCCGATATAGTGTTTGAAACCGAGGGCTTCGAAAAGGTCCATATCGATGATGGAGGCGCCGGTGGATACCACCACGTCGACCATTTTGTTGCGTACCATGTCCACATACACCTGCATACATCCTGCGGCGGAGGTGGAGCCTGCAATGGTAAGGATGTTGGTGCAGTCCTTCTCGGCTATCATCTGCATGAATATGTCGGCGGCGCGGGCTGTGTCGCGCGAAGTGAACGACATATTGCGCATTGCGTCTATCAATTGTGTAGAATCGTAGCTTTTAATGTCGATATGTTTCACGACATCTTTCAATAAATCTCTCTTTTCCATTTATTTACGTGTTTTTTATTGATATCTGTGTTTGCACAAATATACGTATTTTTTTTGACATAATGAAAGCAAAAAATAAAGCCTGTCCCAAAATAATTGGTACAGGCTTGTAACTCTTACTTTTATAGCTGATTATTATCTTTGTCAGCCGATTTATCTAATTATCGTGATGCTTCCTTTCAGCACTTCTTTCTGTCCTGCGGCTGTGGTGTAGAGAAGCACGTAGGCATAGGCACCCATGTTCTGCACACGACCTTTGTATTTGCCGTCCCAGCGTTCGTTGATGTCCTTGGTGTGGAATACCATCAGACCGTTGCGGGTGAAGATGCTGAGCTCGAAACTCTTAACCAGATCGGGATGGTTACAGGTTACGTAGAATTGGTTGTTTTCCGATTTGTCGGGAGTGAAGGCTGTCGGCACAATAATTTTGACCTGCTCGTCGGTAAGGGTGCTTGTTGTGTCGGGATTGGTGCCGGAACGCATCTTGTTGGTTACGACAGTTTTTGTGGGTTGCGAAGTTTCGGCAACGGTGTTGTTTGTGGTTGTTGCTGTTGCAGCCACATTTGTGTTGGTGCGAGCGGGTTCGGCTTTTGTCGTCTGTTCGGCAACTGTTACGTTCTGTCTCTCGGGAGTTGCAACAACAGTTTTTTCTGCTGTGGCAGCGGAAACGGTGTTCTCTGCATCAGCCTTGGCCACCTGTGTTTGGGCGGCTGCGGCGTTTTTGGCAACGGGGGCAACGGTTTTGCTTTCCTGCTGTGCCTGTGCTGCGGGTTGCAGAGATTCGTTTTCTGTCACAACAGATTCCGGAACTTGGGTGGCGACAGTTTCCACGGCCTTGTCCTGTGCAATTATGGTTTCGGCATCGGTGTTTGCGCTGTTGTTGATAAGCAGCAAAGCAGCCACACCACCGGCCACCACCAACGAAGCAACACCTGCTATCTTTCTTGTCCTAACCACCTTGTTGTGGTGTTTCACGTCGGACATCACCTTTTCCCACATTTCGGGAGCAGGCTGCTCTTCGTAGTTTTCGAATAGGTTTTTAAAAAAGTCACTCATATCTTTTTTATTTGTAATTGTCGTTTTTCAAAATTATTTATAAACCATTAAAAACAAGACTGTTGCATCGGCATCCAAGAGCAAATGCGCCAATCCCTTTCTATGGTCTGACTCATTTTAGACACTCTTGCAAGCTTTTTGCTACAATTTTTCATATTTTTTTGTTTATTTTTTTTACATAAGTCCAAATTAATATTCAAAATGGCCTTCAATTTTTTTTCTCAACATGTTTTTTGCACGGGCCAAACACACTCTTGCGTAGCTTTCGGTCATATTCATCGAGTCGGCTATTTCGCAGTACTCGTAGCCTTCCACTTCGCGCATGTTGAAAATGGTGCGGTAGAGGTCGGGCAGCGATTCTATGGCTTTGAGCAGTTCTTTGGCAGTGAATCCTGAGAATATATCCTCATCGGTCTGAGTTTCGTTGAGTATCTCCATATTGTCCTCGGAGCTTTTCTTGCTCACCACGCTGGCGCGCAATGCGTTGAGGGCTGTGTGGACCATTATGGTACGCATCCAAGTGAATATGGAGCTATTGCCTTTAAAAGAGTCAATCTTTGTAAGCACTTTCACGAAGCCATCGTGAAACACATCTTCAGCAGCCTCTTCGGAACCCATATAACGGCGGCATATTGCAAGCATCTTGGGTGCATACATCTCGTAAAGGTGTTTTTGCGCCACGGGATCTTGCTTTTTGCAGGCTTCGATGAGTTTAATTTCTTCGGCGTTCATCAGTGCTATTACAATAATAAGATAGACATTCGTTTATACTATATTGATACAGTAGTGGTAATTATTTCGTAACTATTATTTTTTCTGTTGTCCTGAAATTTTCGCCCACCACCTTGATGTAATACACTCCGTTTGAGAGATGAGACAAATCCAAGCGTGCCGGAGCGTCTGCCGTGATGATGCCTTTAGCTATCTCGCGTCCTGCCATATCGTAGAGCGAGTACTCTGACTGCGCGGCGTTGGCCAAAGCTATGGTTACATTATCCGAAGCGGGATTGGGATACACTTTCAGACAGGGTTCGTCGGCCGACTCTAAAGCCAAGCGTTCTTTGAAAGTGACATACAACACATGAGGTGCCGTTACATTATTGATTATGAACAGGTTTGTTCTATGCTGTAGCTGATAATCGACGTATATCTCGTCAATCTGATACCCGTTGTCGGGATTTATGTCGAAAGTGATGCTTTCACCATCGGGCACAGCCACGCTGTTGGAAGCGTCACCGCCCGGCGACACTGTGCCGTGGCCGTCGGTAGTGACGGATATGAGATGCACCGTTGTTACTTTCACATTATCCACCGACAATGTCTGACCGCCGAAATGACCGTCGAGGGCTATGAGATAATCGCTTGTAGTTGCCGGCAGCGGTATGGAAAAATGTTGCCATGCTGGTATGTTGTTGCAGAACATACGTAACGTTTGCCACTCATACATAGATTCGTTACGATATTTTATCAGCAGAGTGTCGATACGAGGAAGCATTGTGGAGTCGTCGATGGTGTCGTAGCGAAGTATATTTCGCACATCGAGCAACAAAACCAAATTGCTGTTGCCTTCCAAATTGAGCGGTGAGATACGAATTTGCGACGAGCCATGGGTCACTGTCGCTCCGCTGTCGGCCTTTAGTGAAAGGTACATATTGTATCCATCCTGTTCTTTTACCCACGACACTGCGCCATTGTTTTCGATGTTCCAACAATCGGTTGTACCGGTAACGAACTGGAATGTCTCGTTATATGGGTATGCGACATTTGCACAAAGAGTAGTGGCACTGCAAGCAAGTCCCGAAGTATAAGTGGAATCATCCAACATAGTGTATAAGCGGAAATAATAGGTTGTGAGCGGATGCAAATTGGAGCAAAGGGTGTGAATGTCGAACAGGTTGTATGCTATCACCTTTTCGCCTGTGGCTAGCGTGTCGTCGATGTTGTAAATTTTATTTTGCGGAGTTGAGAAATTGTTTGTGTCGTTCACCACAATCATCACCTTTTGTCCACCGAATGGAGTCCACGAGAGCTGAATTTTGGTTCCGCTTATGCCTTCGCCACTGAAATCCGAAGCTTCGGGAGTGCAGCCACCGTTGTAAACAAACGAAACGGTATTAGCGTGAGTGTTTTCGCCTATATATGTAAGTTTGTGTCCCGAATTGGCGCCTGCCCACGATATTAGAGCGGGTGCAGTGGTGTCGTTGAGGATGTGAGACATTGTGGACCCCGGGAAGGGTGTTGTTTGGGCATCCACTCCCGTATAAGAAGAGACCGGTCCTGTCGGTATTCTGTTCAAAGAAGCTGCCGATACCACATAAAACTTTTGAGGATGAGTGGTGTTCACTCCACCGCCCCTCATCAGGTCGGCGTGGGCGTGGTAGAGTATCATACCGTGTCCGGGGAGTCCCTGGTCGAAACCTATATGCTGGCGATTTTCAACGATATAGTACTCTCCCTGTGTGGTGGTATTGAGTCTATAGAACGACGAGGAGTCGACGCTTGCCGGTTGGAGAGTAAGACAAGTCGGGGACGATAGTGTCTTAAGAGTTGCCCATTTGTATATTTGGCTTTTCGTATAGGGGTTATGGTGCGCCGGTGATGCTCCGCCCATATTCCAGCTGCCGCTGGCCATCAAATCCCATTTCCCTGTGCCGGGGAATTGTCCGTTGGAGCCTTCGTAGTCGGTGTCGTAGAAATCGGGGGCACCGAACACGTGTCCTATCTCGTGGCATATCACACCTATTTTTGTGAGCGAAGTACCATAGTTGCCACCAAACTCGGGAGAACAGGAATAAGTGTTTATTGTTGTATTGTTACGAGTGATGGGTTGGAACAGATTCCATTTGTGCGACCAGATGCAGTCGGCTCCACCGCCAGCCTCTTCTCCGTAGCCGGCAAAAAGTATGTGTACGCAATCCACTATGCCATCGCCATCGTTGTCGTAGTCGGAAAAATCCACATGAGGTGCGGCGGCCATTATGGCCTCGGTGGCAAATGCCTGGTAACCCACGCTCTGGTTGTCGTTGCGTCCGTAGTATGCGGCATTGCTGTCGCACATATATGGTCCCATCACATCGGCTGTGAGGTTGAGCTGACCATAGGAGTTCTCGTAATAAAAATCGTGGACACTGCCATAAACACCGGTAGTGGTGTAGTTGACTTCATTAAAAATAGCCCTTACCATAGCACGGAGCATGGTGAAGCGTTTGTCCTGAAACCCCATAAGTATCACAAGTATCTTGCGGTTTCCGGTGATGCCCTGAGATTTGCTTGATTTTGCAGACAAGTTGTCCTTTATTTCCCACAACGAGAGCAATGAGTTAATCTGCATAGAACTATAGCGCAAGTGTTTGGGGATATTCTCGAGAAAACGTACCACATGGCCGGGACGGTTTTCCACATCGGTGGCTATAAAGTCGGATGGCACCATATTGCCCAGTTCGTCTTTTACAGCGTACACAAAATAACCTTCGTTATTGGTAACGAGGGAGTAACCGTCCACTGTCTCAGCCCAGTGCACACGCTCGTCGCCCTTGAGGTAGAGCATAACAGATGTGCGTTTGTCGGGTTGCATGAATTTTACGAGTTCGGGATATGCTGTAACAGCCATTGCCGATTGGCAAACGATATACAGCAGCAGAGCCAGTATAGCAGTTTTTTTCATCTTTTGACTTTTTGTCTTTAATAAAAAAAGGGAAGTGTGTATCAAATCACAGCTTCCCCTATTATAATTATCGTTTCAACTACTTTATTATCAGTGTTTCTGTCTTTTGGTAGCTCTCGTTCTGGAATCTCACGAAATACATTCCAGATTGGAGTTTCTCGGTAGAGATTGTCTTGGGTTCGGAACCCAGCATTGTGCCGCTTATCATAGCCTTACCCGAAAGGTTGAACACGGTATAATTCGTCTGATTTTCGTTGCCTTCGATGCTGAAAGTAACTGATGCGGTTGCAGGATTCGGGAAGATAGTTACGCGGGGATTGTTTTTAGTAGCGGGCTCTATTGCCACACTGCCACGACTTACTGTTACATCGTCTATGCAAACGCCTCTGCCCATATTAACGGTGGCTATAAAAGCTATCTGATAATAATCCGACAGGTTGGGGAGATTAAGTTGGACTTCGGTCCAAGTATTAACACTCTTGTTGAATGTAGCAATGGGAGTCCAGCTATCGCCATACGAAGAACGGTAGGCAACGGTAAGCACGTCCTGATAAGCAGTATATTTGTTGTTGTAGTATCTGAACTTAACATTTGCCTCGGTTGTGGAAGAGAGGTCGATAGGTTCGGATATCAGTGTGGCCTGATTTCCAACGAGGTTGCGGTCGCTGATATTGCAGTAAGCATTATATGGAGCCGAGTATGCCGACGATGGGTACGAAGAACCATTGCCAGCACCTATTTTCCAACTTACCGAGCTGTTGGTTGATTCTTTGCTCCAGCATGTCGGCAGAGTGGAGCTTGCAAACTGTTGGCTGTAGGTGATCTGAGCTGCAGTGCAGGTAGGAGTTGTTGCATTGCAGGTAACTCCCGACGACCAAGTAGGAGTGTTGCTGAGCTTTGTAAAGAGTTTGTAACGGTAAGTGTTTCCAGCTGTTAGACCTGTGTGGGAGAAGGTTGTGCCATTGCCCATATAGACAACTGTACCACCGCCGTTTACAGACTGTCCTACGGTATAGCTGCCCGAAGGTGTGCCGAAGGTGCCATTGGCGGAATATACCAACATCACTTCAGTTTCGCCGAAAGGACGCCATTCCACATTAACTTGTGTACAGTTGTGCGGACGGGCTACAACAGAAGCCGCCTCAACATTGGCACCGCTTACAGTAAAGCTGATAGTGTTGAGTGTGGTATTTTCTGTGATATTTGTGATTGGTTTGTTGGTGTTGGCACCCGACCATGCTTGTGCCGAAGGAGTGGTTGCATCGGTGAATGATGTTTTGCGCGATGCTCCGGGGAATGGGCAGGCATTGGTATTGATGTTACCATATGAGCTGGGGTCACTGTTAGGCCTTGCCGACGACACTCCTGCACATACAGGATAGAATTTCTGCGGGTGATTTACATTGTTGTTCTGACTAGTGGGCGAAAATGCCGAGTGTACATGGTAAATGATAAGGCCATGTCCCGGAAGAGATCCATCAAATCCCAGTTGTTGACGGTTTTCGAGCAGATAATATTCGTTGTTGGTAGTGGTGTTTATCTTGTATATCGAAGCCGAGTCGGAAGAAGCAGGATAAAGAACCACCGACTGTGCGCTGGTTAGAACTTTGGGGTTAGCCCATCCATAGGTGAAGCATTTGGAATATGGGTTGTGATGCGAGGGTTGATTGCCGCTAAGATTGTTAGCTGTTCCGTTCCACGAACCCGACGACATGATATCCCACTCTCCGTTGCCAGGATAACCGGCTGTACCCGATCCACCATGATTGTTGTCGACATCGTAGTAGTCGGGGGCGCCGAACACATGACCTAACTCGTGGCATATAACACCCACCGTGGAGAGGACTGTTCCTGTACCGCCGTGTAATTCGGGCGAGCAGGAATAAGTCTTGGCATATACGCCGTTTGCGTAAACGGGGTTGGTGAGGGTGCCTTTGTGCGACCAGATCTGATTGGCAACGCCGGAACTTTCCTCACCATAGCCGGCAAACATAATATGCACGCCATCCACGTTGTTGTCGCCGTCGAGGTCGTAATTAGAGAGGTCAACGCCATCGGCTACGGCAAGCTGTATGGCATCGCGGGCAAACTGCTGTGAGTTACCATTGGTGTTGTTGCCATAATATGCTATTGTTTGAGGCAAAGTGTATGGACCTGCCACTTCAAAAGTCAGGTTCATCTGGCCGTAAGAGTTTTCGTAATAGAAATCGTGCACACTGCCACGCATTGTGGCGTTGGAATAGTTCACCTGGTTGTACAATTTTTCGATATTTGCGGGTGATTTCATAAACCCTTTGTCCGAAAAGCTTACAAGGATAACAAGCAGGCGTGTGTTACCGTGAGTCACATCAAGCGCCTTCTCACCTCTTTTCAGTCCACACTGGATGTTCGGATTGTCGTTAATCATATTCCACATTGTACGCATAGCGTTGCATTGTTCCGTGCTGTAGCGAAGGTGTTTGGGGGTGCGTTCGAGGTAAGCAACAACCTCTGCAGGGCGGTCGGCTATCTCAGTGGCGCGGTACTGTGTGGGTTGCATATCGCCGTTCTCATCCTTGGTGGCATATACGAAATAGCCCTCATCGTCGTGCATAAGCGAATATCCGTCGAGTGTCTCGCCCCAATGGAAACGTTCATCACCGAAAAGGTAGATTTGAACGGTGGTTTTGTTGTCGGGTTGCGTAAAATTGATGATTCCCGGATAAGCGATAACGGCAAAGGCTCCGTTGAGCACTGCCAACGTTAATGCTGCAAGTAAGAATATTTTTTTCATATTAAATTATTGCTTTAAAATGATTTACAATTTAAATTCTTAATTTTTCAATGATTTTTAGAAGATGCAAAGATATGATTTTTTTTTGAAAAAACAATGTCGTCGTGCAAAGATTAACTTACTTTTAACCGTTGTATTTTTGGCAGTATGCTTGTTTTTAGGTAGTTGGGGCTAATCTTACAAAAACAATTTCGGCGGAGCCGTATGGCTCCGCCGAAATTTATCATTTAATATAGTTATAATTGCTAAAAGCTGTAATTACCACAGTTGAGCCTGTTTTTCGGGTGCAAGGTACATCTTGTCACCTTCCTTGATGTTGAAAGCTTTGATGAAGGCTGCGATGTGCGGCAGGGTGCCGTTCACGCGCCAGCGTCCGAGGGAGTGCACATCGCTGGTGGTGAGGTTGAGTATCTCTTCGTTGCGTATGTTGCTTGCCCAAACGGTGGCGTAGGCTATGAAGAAACGCTGTTCGGGAGTGAAGCCGTCCATCTTGTCGGCTTTCACCTGTCCAGCCTTGATGGCGTTCTGCATTGCCACGAAGGAGATTTGCAGACCTCCGTTGTCGGCGATGTTCTCGCCTAGAGTCAGTTTGCCGTTGGCATAGGTCTCGGGGTCGTCGAGGACTTTGATTTTGCTGAACCAGTCGACAAGCACCTGTGCGTGGTCTACGAAATTCTTGGCGTCGGAGGGCAGCCACCAGTCGCTGAGGTTGCCGTCCTTGTCGTACTGACGGCCCTGGTCGTCGAAACCGTGAGTCATCTCGTGTCCGATAACCACTCCGATGGCACCGTAGTTGACAGCGTCGTCGGCGTTCATGTCGAAGAACGGGGGCTGCAGTATGCCTGCGGGGAAGCATATCTCGTTGGTGCTGGGGTTGTAGTAGGCGTTTATGGTCTGCGGTGTCATCAGCCATTCGGTCTTGTCGGTGGGTTTGTCGATCTTGCTGACCATATAGGCGAGGTCGAACTGGTTGGAACGCAGTATGTTGGCAAAATAGCTATCCTTTTCCACCTTGAGTGTGGAGTAGTCGCGCCATTTGTCGGGGTAACCGATTTTGACATAAATGGCGTCGAGTTTTTCGATGGCTTTCTGCTTGGTGGTGTCGTTCATCCAAGTGGCGCCTTTGATACGGGTTTTGAAGGCTTCCTGGAGGTTGTTCACAAGGGTGAGCATACGTTCTTTGGCTTCGGGGGGGAAGTATTTCTCCACATAGAGCTGGCCTACAGCCTCGCCAAGCACGCCTTCCACGGTGCCCGTAACGCGTTTCCAGCGAGGACGCTGTTCTTCTCTTCCCGAAAGGGTCTTGCCGTAGAACTCGAAACTTTCGTTGATGAAATCGTCGCTGAGGTAGCCGGCGGCGGTATTGATCACGTTCCAAGCCAGATAGCATTTGAGGTCGTCGATTTTGGTGGTGGCGAGGATTTTGCCCACTTCCTGAATGAATTCGGGCTGTGCCACGTTGAGGGACTTCATCGCGGGCAGACCGATGGCTTTGAAATAATCGGCAAAGGGGAAGCTCTTGGCCAAAGCCTGAGTCTCTTCGAGGGTCTTGCGGTGGAAAGTCTTGGAGGGTTCGCGAAGGGTTTCCTTGTCGTACTGGGCTTTTGCCAGACGCATCTCGATAGCCATCACCTTGTCGGCTAGGAATTTGGCATCGGCGTCGATAAGTTTGTCGAAACCAGCGAGTTTGAACATATTGGCAATCATCTGGGTGTATTTGGTGCGGAGCTCCTGATTACGTGCTCCGGTGCCCACATAGTAGTCGCGGTCCATACCCAGGCCTGCCTGCCACATCCAAGCGATGGTCATCTTGCTGTTGTCGTGGTCGGGTTCGGCGAAGATTCCGAAGAAGGGGTCGATGCCGTTCTGGTGCAGTTTGATGATTTCGGCGTTGATGCCGGCGGCGTCCTTAATGGCCACTATCTCGTCGAGCCAGGGCTTGATGGGTTCGGCACCCTGTTTCTGCAAGGTGACGCTGTCCATACCCATATTGTAGATGGTGGCGATTTTTTCGGCGTTGGAGCCTTTCTCGTTCTTAGCTGAGGCAATCTCCTCGATGAGTTCCTTCAGCTGCTGACGGTTCTGCTCGGCGAGTTTGTCGAAAGCACCGTAGCGCGAATATTCACCGGTGAGGGGGTTGTTTTTCATCCATCCGCCGCAGGCGTACTGGTAGAAATCGTCGACGGGGCTGGCGGTGGTATCCATATTGCTGAGGTCGATACCGGAAGTGAGTTCGGGAGTCTGACTCTCGTTTTTGTTGCCGCAGGCGGCAAATAATGTTACTGCCATAACTGTGCTGTAAAATAATATACGTTTCATCTTTTTTTGTTGTTTTCTGTGTGAACTGTGATCAGTGAACTGTGATAATGATTGGGGTGTTTTTTCTGCCGCCCCTTCAGGGCTCATTTGTCTTGGGTGTGTCTCTTTTACGGGGGCTTACGCCCCCGCCTATAGTCTGTCGCCCCTTCGGGGCTCTTTTCTCCGCTCCTTCGGGGCTATCTACTGACTACCGACCGCTGACCACTGACCACTAAAAAATTACCAATTTAATATTTTATACAAATCGAACATTTCGGGGTTGGGGACGAGTTTGCGTGCGGCCTCGTAGTCGGCAGGGGTGATGTAGTCCATGATGTTTTCCACGTAGGTCATCACCTCGTCGGTGTGCACGTCGAGCTGACGCGGAGGGATCTTGCCCGTGGCGGGGTCCTGCAAGTCTTTGAGGTACAGCGGTTTCACCGAGCCGTTGGCGTCGGCGTACACCATACATCCCGTACAGCCTTGTTTGTAGAGGGTCTTCACCCCTATTCCCAGTCGGGTGCAGTAGGTGAGGTCGTAGGCTATGGGGGTGTTGCAACGCACTTCGTAGCCTATCTCCACAGGACGGCATTTCAGCTTGAGTTTCAGCTCTTTGGCACGTTCTTCGAGCAGGTTGTTGAAGATATTTGCCTTGGACACCTTGCCCAGTTCGGGATGTCCGTGGGCGTCGTAGGTGAAATTGACCTTGGTCTTGGCCAACTCCTCGTCGCTGAGCGAGTGGAACACGCCTTCGGAAATCATCACTGCACCATAGTCCACACCCACAATCTTGCGTTTGAGGATGCACGAGATGACCATATTGACGATTTTGTCGAGGGTTATCTCGGTTTTGTCGAAAAATTCGGGCACTATCACCATAGGATAGTGGCAGGCGCTGGCGATGCCGAAAGCCAGATGTCCGGCGGAGCGTCCCATGGCGCAAACCACGAACCAGTTCTCGCTGGTGCGTGCGTCCTCCATCACCGTGGTGCCGATGATGGTGCCCTGAGCCTTGGCCGAATTGAAACCGAAAGTCGGTGTGGATTCGGGCAACGGCAGGTCGTTGTCTATGGTCTTGGGCACATGGATGTTGGCGATGGGGTAATGCTTGGCCTCGAGGAACTTGGCAATGCGGTTGGCGGTGGAGGCGGTGTCGTCGCCACCCACGGTAACCAGCAGTTTAACGTTGTTTTCGGTGAAGAAAGCAAGGTTGAAGTTGTTCTCGAAATCGGCATCGGTGGGTTTGAAACGGCTCATCTTGAGCATGGAGCCACCGCGATTGAAGATGTCGTCGGCCAGAAGGAAGTCGATGTCCACGGTACGCGGATTGTTGGTAAAAAGTGCCGAATAACCGCCGTGGAGACCTATCACACGATAGCCGTCGCGGAGGAAAGCCTTGGCTACGCTGCCCACAACGGTGTTCATTCCCGGGGCGGGACCGCCGCCCGTAAGTATTGCTATTGACTGTTTCATTGTTAGTTACGTTATAATAAATGATTATTGACTAATGGATTTTGTTGTGCAAATATACGATTTTTTTGTGAACCGTGATTAGCGACCAGCGATTAGTTAACATAAATGCAAAAAGGTTTCGAATAATACACGCCAGATTCTTCTATTTTTTCTCCAAGAAAAATATGGAACTGAAATTTGAAACGACACAATCTGACTTTCTTATTCTCTTGATCACTCTTTCTTTTTTCTGCAATCCATTTTTCGCCAAAATAATCAATACATTTTCTCGGACACCATTGGAGTTCTATTGTTGAATCGGCAGGAAATTCGAAAAGAAGACAAGGTGGCTTGCAGGATGTTATTTTTTCCCAATAAATATCTGGCCACGTCTCAACCCACTTTCTATCAGATAATATATATTTTTGTACAGCTATTCCACATCTTATTGTTGAGTCACTGTGATTTGCAACTTTGAACGACACACAATCCTTGTATGCGTCATATTTTTCCTTCAATCCAGTAACTTTAAAATAGTTACGATTTTGTGCCATAACCAATAGCGGAAACAACAAGAAAATTGCTATAACCCTGATTTTAATATTATTTCTTTTTTGATGTTTCATTACAAAAATCAAAGTATATTATACAATTAAACTATTCCACTACACTCCAAAAACCCGTCTTTTTACTTCCCACGCGCCTAATGAGGTTCTGTTCTAACAACGTCCTAAGTATCCTCTGAATTGTAGAATATGACAACCCCATTTTTTGAGCGAGATAATATGTCGTTAATCGGTCATTTATTCGGTCAAAATCCCTGATAAACAAAAACACTTTTTTCTCATTTTCAGAAAGTTGCATCGTTTTTATTCGGTCATTAATTTGTTCAGGCATTTGTTCTTTCTTATTTCTGGGTATATTAACGAGAGTATTTCGTGCCACTGTTCCTTATATTCTGTGGTTTGGGATTCCATCATTATTTCTGCTACTGAGACACTTATTATTGACTTTTTCTATCTTTTACTATTTATGATAATCAACGTGCAAAGGTACGAAAAAAAAACGACAACTCACAACCTTTTCATTTCTTCAGCCACACATAAGTCTCGCCGTCGTTGAAAAAGGCGGGCTCCACCATGCGGATGCGTGGCGAGCGTAGACGGGCACGTATGGCGTCGCGCAGAGCCGTGCCACGGTTGTAGCCGTGCACCACCACTATTTTCTCCGTCCCCAGCGGCGCACGCGCAATAAACGACTGCACACGCTCCAAGGCGTCCTCAACAAATAACCCGTGGATGTCGATTGTTAGTTCTTTGGACATGGGTCTAAGGTCTAAGGTCTGAGGTCTGAGGTCTTTCTAATTACTAATTATCTAAAATCTCAGTTCTATTCCAACTTCCAAGCGTGGCAGTTCTTCGAAATATTTGTCGGGGGCGTCGTAGGTCTTGTTCAGTCCGCTCAGGTGGTAACGGCCATAGATGCCGAAAGACGACACGTTGAAACGTGTTACCACGCCCCAGTCCCACGGCGAGGCGAAACGCAGGCCGTTGTAACGCACCCGCTGACTGCGATAATCGTCGGTGCCGTCGAATTTAAGACTGTAGTTCTGGAAATTCAGCGAGCCGTACACGCCCAAATCCCAACGCAAATCGCCCATTTGGCCAAACGAAACGAAACGTATCCTCTGGAAAAGCTCCAAGTTGAAACCGCGTTCTATCAGACGTTTGGAATCTACGTCGGCCATAGCCTCCTCGGGCAGACCGAAAGC
>JAEENM010000166.1 GCA_016283745.1 Bacteroidales bacterium
TGCAATTTCCCGGGAAATATTGTAAAATAAAACACCGGATAAATTTGCGGAGGGCTGTCATGAAAAAGATTTTAACACTTTCATTGGTTCTGCTATTACTGTTTAGCGGCGTGTGTTTTGCGGAAAAAAGCAAGCTGAAAAAGAATACGTGGACGCCGGTGCAGACAAGAACGGATAATTCCGTAGAGGTCCAGGATTTTTACAATCACAAGGAAGTGTATCACGAAGGTGATAAACAGGTTGGCCTGTGGTTCGTCACGTTTATTCCCAACCAGAAAGGCGCGGCACATTCCTATTTTTATGAAGCGGTTGTTTTGGACTACGCAAAGGGCCGATACAGAATTATCCGTGCTTACCAGGCAGATAAGAAGAATAAAAAAGTCAAGACATCGGATCAGCGTTTTGTGGATGCGGAATGGAAAAGCATTGCCGGGACAAAGTATGAAACGCTGTATCACAGAATGAAACCATCGATTTGGTAAGAAAGCTATTGACAAAGCACCCTTTTTTCCGTATAATATCGCTTGTAAAGCTTTTGGGGGCGTAGCTCAGCTGGGAGAGCGCTTGAATGGCATTCAAGAGGTCAGGGGTTCAATCCCCCTCGTCTCCACCAAGAAAACATGTCAACCATGCGGGTTTGAGGACTTGCATGGTTGTTTTGTTTTTCGGCGGTTTTCAAAAACATAGCTAAAGCATAGCTATTGGTCCGGAAGGGAACGAAAAGCCCGTATCGGTACTTCGCGTATCGGTACGGGCTTTTTTTGCGCTATAAATCGAAGAACGTTTCCTGCTTCACAAGGGCATTGTACAGGGCGGTACGGTATATCGCCATGCGTCTGGCCTGCGACTCCGTGAGGGCGAACCTCTTCATTACCGCACGGGATGCCGGCGGTTCGGTGCGTACGGTGATTTCGTCGATGACGTGCGTCAGCACGGTGATGTCCGCCCGCAGTTTCAACGGCAGTCGGGTGCGGAAATCGTCATCGGGATATCTGTGGGCGATGTCGTTGTACCGGCCGATGTCGGGCAAACCGTTCACGGGTGCGCCGGCTATCGCGTCCAGAAGCGTTTCCGTGGTGACGGGGAAAGCCTCTTCCGCGCGCGCCACGGTGGTTTCGGTGTACGGCGTCGGCGACAGGTCGCAAAGCCAGTCCACGGATATGCCGTACGCGACCGTGATGTCGTACAGGCCGTCTATGGTAGGCAGACGAAGGCCTGTCTCCCAATTGCTGATGGTGGACTTGCTGACCTTGCATATCCAAGGCGCTTCGTTGATGGGGAGTTGGTATGCCGTCCTGATGGTACGTAAGCGGTTCTGTAGTATTTTTAAATCCATGATTTGAACACCATAAAATTGACGAGACTGTTGAAATTGTAAAAACTTTGTGAACGGTATTGACTTTCCAATATGTTGGAACTATAATACAATTAGTGGAACATTCCAACATAATGGAGTGTGGGAAATCGGTATGAAAAGGAGAAGGACGATGGAGAAGAAAGAAAAACGTTATTGGTCCGTGAAGGAATTGTTGGCTGAACTGGACGGCGCCGTGTCAAGGGGCACCATTTACCGGATGATACACACGGGCGCAATCCCTACCCGCCGTATCCAGAGCCGTATCCTCATCCCCAATGATTGGGTGCGGGGGTTTCTTGACCAACCCTGCTATCTGGAGAAACCATCCAAATGCGAGGCAGTGTAACAAGGAGATAATCGACAATGTCACGGAGAGCCAACGGCGAGGGGACTTACATACATATTTTACCGACAAAATGCGAAAATTGCAAGCGATATGGGGACTGCGAAATTAGGAACGACCCCAAAGGCAAATGCCGGAAGCGCGACCGTGGCGAGTATTGGGTGTACCAGTACTATGTCCGCGGGTTGGACGGCAAGATGAGACGGAACTCGAAGCAGGCCCGTACCCGCAAAGAACTGCAGGCGGTCGTCGACGGGATGCGGGAGGAGGCGGACGGGATTAGGCCCAACGCCGTGACCGTAGGGCAATGGTGCGACTATTGGCGGGACAAGGTTCTGCCGGATACGGTCAAGAAGTCCACGTTGGACTACTATACATATATGTTGCGTTACCTGCCCGACAGCTTGCGGGACCTGAAACTCGTCAAGCTTGGGCATGAGGATTTGCGGGAATTCTTCCGTAAGCTGAGGGCGCACGGGGCCAAGCAGAAGCCCAACCGCGCATTGTCCACGACAACGGTAATGGCGGTACGGTCCGCCCTGATATCCTGTTTTGACGAGGCAATCCGGGAAAAGCTCATGAGTGAGAACCCTGCACGGAAAGTCCGGCCGATGAAGCCCCGTGACAATGAAAACGTGGAAATCACTTTCCTGACTTTGGATGAGATGAGACGCCTGATACGTGTTGCGGACAGCTATGCGTATCGGCAGGACACTTTGGATTTGGTCCGTCATCGCGCGGACCTTAAATGCCGGCAGGACATTGGCACGCTTTACCTGTTAGAACAGGCGTCGGTCGTCATAGCTTTGGCATTGTCGACGGGCATGCGCATCGGCGAGATTTTTGGGTTGACCCCAAGGTGCATCGACTTTAAGAACAACACGGTTTCCGTCAAAAAAAATTTGCAGAACGGCAAGCTGGTCAGCCCCAAGACCAAATATTCCGTGCGCACCATTAGCGTCAGCCCCAAGACAATGCGACGGTTGCGGGGATGGTTGGATTACCAACGGCGATATGCGGAAGAGATGGGCGATTTCTACAAAAACGATTTGGATTTGGTGTTCACGGGATGTGCCGGCCGGCCCGTCAATGCGAACAACTTCCGTGCCCGTTATTTCGACCGGATGGTAAAGGTGGCGGGGTTGCCGGACACCACGGTGATACACAGCCTGCGCCATTCCCATGCGACATACCAGCTCTGCGAGAAGCACATGGACTACAAGACGTTGTCCAGACGGCTGGGGCACAGCAGTGTTGCGTTTACCTTGAAGGTGTATTCGCACGTCGTGCCGGAGTTGGAGCGAAACATAGTGGATACGATGGACGATGACCTGTTTGCGGATGATGACAAGACGGGGCAGTGATTGCCTTGTGCAGGTTGTTAATAAAAAGGAGTTGGTGGCAAATATGAGGGCACTGTAGGTTTTGATAGTACGGTAATCGCCGTTAAAAGTTTTAAATTGTAAGAAAAAGGAGAATTTTTAAATGAACACTAACGATGTAAATAATGTTGTTTCTAATAATACTAATGCTTATAACCTGGGCAAAATTTTTGGCCTGATGCAAAAGACTTTGGATAAACGCGGATTTAAGCATGATTACGGTAATCTGCTTTTTAACATGAAGAATTCTACCCTTATAAACATGTTACACATGTTAATGTTGTTTGAAACAAGTGACGCATGCACTTTCAAAAAAACAATTGAACTTGCAATGATATTTGAGGGGGTCAAAGAAATCCCGCACTCTTTGTCTACCGAGGAGTACGGCCATTTCTGGCTTGGGTATTACAGCAATTTCTCGTCTGCTGAATAGTGTCTTGGCAATACGAAAAACTTGGTAGCAGTACCCACCCAGCGCCCGACCGAATGCGGGCGTTGGAATGGATGTTGCAATTCAAAAGAAACTAAATAATTGTGTGTTGTAGTTCCTTGTAAAACAAAAGAGAAGGCTTACATGAAAAGGAGTTGGTGGCAAAATATGAGGGCTCGGTAAGGTTGATGGTTCGATAATCACTGTAAATAATTTATATTATAAAGAAAAGGAGCATTTTCAATGAATAAAAATGTTAAGAATAATAATGTTTTTAATAACTCTATCGGCTATAAATTGGGCAAAGCCTTTGGTCTGATGAAAAAGACTATGGACAAACGCAGATGTGGGTACAATTTCCACAATCTTATTTTAAATATGAAATCTTCGACGCTTACAAATATGTCACACATGTTTAGGTTGTTTCACATGAGTGGAGCATCCACTATCCAAAAATCAACGGAGCTTGCAAGTATACTTGAGGGAGTCAAAGAAATCCCGCACTCTTTGTCTACCGAGGAGTACGGAAATTTTTGGTTTGGATATTGTAGCAATTTCTCATCTGATGAATAGTGTATTAGCAATACGAAAAAAACTGGTAGCAGTACCCACCCAGCGCCCGACCGAATGCGGGCGTTGGAATGGATGTTGCAATTCAAAAATAACTAAAATCTAAAACACAAAGGAGAGTGTAAAATGAAAGAATTACCAACATTGGAACCGTATGTGCCGGTTTATCAAAACAATCATATTAATGCATTTGCATATTTAACTCCACAATTAATGAAAGGCAAAGATATTAATTCAAAAATAGACGATGACGGGTACTATGAAATTCGCTATAATGATACGCAGTTTTTTTTCCGTCCGTCTTACATTGCTGTTACTGGGCGGACACAGCAACTTATGATGTTCTATATTGAAAAGTTTACTCGGTCAATTCGGCATGGGTGCTCTGATGATGAGGCGCTAGCACACAAGAAGATAAAGTTTCAGGTTTCAGAAGTGGCGAAAGAATTTAATCTAACTACGAAGCAGGCCAGAAAGATGATAATAAAGTCATCAACCGCTATGCAGTTAATGATTATTCAATGGGAGGATAATCTTCGAGGCAAGATAGAACAGCATAGCAGTAACATTCTTCAGGGCTTCGTTTATTACAAGCCCAACAGATGTGTTTCATTGAAGCGGGGGGAAGTAACGGTAACGCTTGCTGACGACTTTGCGACACTCCTGCCCAAACTGTACATTATGTGGTATCCGCGTAACCTGCGAAGAATTCCATTACGCCGTTATCCAAGTGCTAATGCTTTTGCTGTTAAGCTCGCGGTGACATATAATATGAATTTTGGCAAGGAGAGTTGTGGTAAGCTTGCTGTTCCTGCGCTATTGTTGAGTACGCAGGATATACCTAGTTATGATAAGTTGCAGGATAAGTTAGAGCATGGGACGAGGCAACTGCAGAAGAGAATTATTACCCCCTTCGTCCGCACTCTAGATATATTGGTAGAATATGGTGTTTTATCTGACTGGCATATGGAATTCGATGGTGAAGTGTTAGCACGAGAAGCGTTAAAGGGAATACGGTACAAGATGTTTAGGGAATGTAAGGTCGTATACGGAATGATGGATTATCCTGAAGAAAAAAGAATGAAAGCTCTTGCGACTTCCAAAACCGTTTCTGCTTCCAAATCTAAAACTCCGATGGCGCGTCAGAATTTATGTGAAGTTTCGTAACGGAACTGACAGGTAGCATTCGGCAAAAATTAGGGAACTGGCGGGGAGCATTTATGAGAGCGTAACGGAACTGACGGGGAGCATTCAGCGAGAATAAGAGAACTGGCGGGGAGCATTAATTTTTCGTAAATCCAGTTGTGGCGTGGGTTTGAAGCGTGTTCCAAAACGCTAATACTAGTATTAATACGATAAGTATTAATACGGTTTAATACGGAAAAGGATTTCGGGTTTGCCACTTTGGAGTGGCAAACCCTCAACCTTTTTTCATCAAACAAAAAAATAGAAGTCCATGAAAAAGAAAGGACAAAGTGTAATGGGATTGTCGGCGTGGAATTGGGTATGGTGGATTAACGAAGTTCCTGCGTGAAGCAATGGTGTAATGCCGATTGCCGGGCTTCCCCGCGCCCCTGGTTTTCGCGGAATTGTGGGGCAACGGTAAATTAGTAGGTTAGCCTGACAATCAGGATTAACTTCATGCGCTTGTATCATTTTTCTTTAAAGGACAAGTATTAAAAAAACTATTTGTATTTGGGAAAGGAGATTAAGGAATGGACAATTATGTTGTTTGCGAAGGAATTAGTTATGAAAATGGTGGTATTAGTAGTTATGGGCAAAATGCCGTTGCCCCTGTTTCGGGTTCCAATGCCGTTACCGTTGCTCCGCCTTCAATCAAAAACATAGTGTATATCGTGGAGGATGCGATTGCGGACGCGCACGATATTAGCGCTTGTGGCGCCGAATCTGTCGCCGTCGATTTTACCGCGGGGACAAGGCGTTTGGTTGCGGAAGTACAATCCGTTGTCAGGGACCGGCGAAAAACATATGTTATCGTTGGGCGGAACCATGCGACTAACTGTCGGGTGGAATATGCCTTGAGGCGGGCAGGCTTTCACAATTGTTTCGCGCTTAATCTCTTTGCCCGGTCCGGCGATACGTTTGGGAACATAGTGAAAAGCGTGGACTCAAGGGAAGCGCTGTTGCCGTATGTCCTGCAAGACAGGTCAGCGTTGGCCCACCTGCCGATTTTGGATTACGAAATATTATTGAACCGTAACCAACCGCCTGTCAGCTCCGGGTTCGCGCAATTGGACAGATATCTTGGAGGAGGGCTGTATCCGTGGATGTATACGGTCGGCGCAACGACATCCATCGGCAAGACCGCATTCTTGTTGCAGATGTCGGACCAAATCGCAATGGGCGGGCACGATGTACTGTACTTTACGTTGGAAATGTCCGAAACGGAAATGATGAGCCGTAGCATAAGCCGATTGACGTATCTTGAGTGTAAGGACCAGGGATTGGACGAGAGCGCCGGTAAAACGAATTTGGGTATTCTTGACGGTGGCAGGTATGGGTCGTACACGCCGGACGAAATGGAAATCGTACGGGTTGCGCGAAAACGGTACAAACAGTTTGCGGAGCACCTGTTTTTTATCGAAGGCAATGGCAACATGGGTGTCGCGGAAATAAGGGATATCGTGGAGGAGTATATCTCTGTCCTGCACACACATCCTGTTGTTATCATTGATTACCTACAGCTTCTTGCGCCATTCAACGAGCGGATGACGGACAAGCAAAATGTGGATAAGCACATTGATGAATTGAAGCTGATGAGCAGGGACTTGCGGATACCTTTGTTCCTGATATCCTCGTACAACAGGGGAAGCTATCAGAAAGAGGCTGATGAGTCCGCTTACAAGGAAAGCGGGAAAATCGAGTACGGTAGTGACGTTCTGATTGCCCTGCAGTTACAGGGCATGGATACGGAGGGGTTTAACCCAAAGGTTGCCAAAAAGTCGGTTCCCCGTTACATTGAAGCGGTCATCGTAAAATCGCGAAACGGGTACATTGGCCAGAAAGTCCGCATCGAGTACAATCCCAAATATCATTACATGAGGGAAATGCGGGAGGATGAAAAGCCGTGCCTTCCTGGAACGCTTGGATACGCAAACGAGACAAGGGATAATGATATGGATAAGAGAAGATATGCGATGCGGAAATCGACCCGTGTCGCTGTGTCATTAGGACGGTAACAAAGGGTGGAATAATCCGTATGCGGCATAAGCCGCATACGGACGAGAACCCCAAGATTGTTTTTGTCCTCGAAATGGTCTTTGTTTTGTGAAAGCCATTTGACCGCTGTACTATTCAACCACCACCAGAGCATTTTCTTTTTCGTGGACTTGGGTTTTGTTATCGGTGGTGGGGGGGGGGAGCAAGGGGTGTAGCAGCGTTGCTGCTACACCCCTAATTTTGTTTGTTGTGTTATGCCAAAAAGGCTGATAATCCCGTTTTTAGTGGAATTTGGCGGTTCTTCATTGGAAAACAACGCTCTAAAACGCCCCGTATCGCGTTTTCATCGGACGACACGATAGATGTATCGCGCCAAAAAGCGGGGCAAGCGTGGGAACGGGTATAAGTCCATACAGGCATATTGCGGTCATCTGCTTTGGGTGTGTTCCAAGTCGTTCGTCCTTGGAGGTGCTTTCTTGGACTGTAGGCGCCTCTGCCTGTCCTCAAGGGTGTGGTAGATGTAGTTGTCGTCCAGGACTGTTTGCAGGCTGTCGGCCTCGGAAACCAGGTTGGTGAACGTGGCGATGTCCACGCGGTGGCCGATGGCGTCCGCGATGAAAATGTCCGTCCGTTCCGCATAAAGTTTCCGCAGTTCCTTCCCGGCCTCGTCGAATCCGATGGAGGGCTGGCGGACGAAATCCTTTTCGCCGACGTGTTGCGCGTTATACTTCCTGCGCCGGCTGTTCTCCTGATTGATGTATTCCGCAACCGATTTTTCAATGACAACCGGCATAAGCCTTGCTTTTTCTTTCTGTGCGTTTTGCATCAGCTGAGTGAGATGGTTTTCCTCGGTTTTGCATTGGTCCACCGTCAGGTAGTTCTGCGGTTTCTGGTTAATCATGGCCGGGCGTTCGTACTCCTGGTCCTTGACTATGACCCAGATTTGTTTCATGGCGGTTTGGATTTTTTCGTACTGACTGAAATCGATGCCGTAGGCCTTGCGGTCGCGGTCGAAATGTTTGGAATGCTTGGTGTAATACTCTATGCCGTCAAGAATGCTGGAGAACGTTTTCGTGCCGTCGGCCAGCGCTTTCCTCGCCGTGTCGATGACGGTGAAGAGCTTGAAGATGTTTGCGCGGTCCGACAGCTCGTAGTAGTCGGCCTTGGTGTAGCGGGGGGCGACCGTCCCGCCCGTTTTCCCTTTGGCCGATGCGACGTCCTGTCGTTGCGGTTGTCTTGGGGGAGCCGTGACGTTGCCGGGAACGGGTTGGCGGTTCCCGGCTTTTTTGCGTTCCCGTTCGGCGAGTCGTTTCCGTTCCGCCTCTTCCTCAAGACGGCGCTTCTCGGCAAGCTCTTCTTCCTGACGGCGTTTTTCCTCAAGCCGTTTCTGCTCGGCGAGCCTTGCCTCGGCGATGCGTTTTTGTTCTTCCCGACGTTTCCGCTCGGCAAGTTCCTGTCGGCGGATGCGCTCCTGTTCCGCAAGTCTTTCTTTGCGGATGCGTTCTTGCTCGGCGAGGATTTGCTCCTGCCGGCGTTGCTCTTCGAGCCGGCATTTCCGTTCGGCTTCTTCCTGACGGCGTCGTTCCTCTTCCAGACGGATGCGTTCCGCCTCGGCCTCCCTTTGGGTGATTTCCGCGAGTTCCGCCTCGTATTCCCTGCGGTTAGCCTCGGTTGCCGATGCGTACTCTTTTCCGTCGGGAAGGGCGAAGATTTCCTCCGGCATCGTCTCGGTGATGGTCGCCTCGGCGGAAAGGATTTCCGACAAAATCCCGATATCGGCCGGCGGGATGTGGTTCCCCGACCGTACGGTGGATGACCACGCATTGGCGACGGCCAGGCATCGCTTTTCCAGTTTTTCCATGTCGGGGACATGGATTGGTTCGGGTACGGATTTTTCGTCGTCGCTGGTTTTTCCCGTGAGCTTGTGGTGTTCCTGGTAAATCAGCGCGTCCTCGTCCCCGCAACGGGATTTTATATAATGACACCTTGCCCGTACGGACAGGCGGTTCCATTTTCTGGTGGCGTTGCTCCTGACTTTTTTCCCGAAATCGGTTTGGGCGATGCCGTACACGGCGCCCCGCAACCGTATCATCAGGGAAACGTTCTTTGACAAAAACTTCGCTCTTGCCATGTCCCGTTCCGTGGCATCGGCATTACCGTTTATTCCGGCGATTGCCGACTGCGTGGCCTGTACCCCAAGGTCAAGGCTGTCAAGAAGCGGTTGGGCTATTTTTCTTTTCATGGACAGGTAATTGTTATATCTGTCAACCGCTTCATTCGTGAAAATTTTTTGGGGGCGGAGTACATTATTGACATATGCGGGGATTGGGTTTTCTGTTTCCATCTTCGTCAACTTTTCCTGCAATTGCATTTCTTGCACGTGCAGGGTGTTGATGGTGCGGGTTGACCGCCTGTCCATGTCTTCCGCAAACTCCGCTTCCGCAGAGAGTGCACGTTCTTTGATAAGGACTTCCTCAATTGCATCAGCGTATGCGTTATATCGGGCATTGTTTCGCAATACTTTGTTTTTATGTACTGCAGAAGCGTTGGGACCGATTTTTGCATAACGGATACCGGCTTTTTTCACAAGGCTGGTGGCTTCATTGTCCCTTCGGACAACGCGGTCGTCAATATTGTTTTCCCTAAAGAACTCGTTCATTGCAAAATCAAGGTTATCGTGCATTTGGACGATATCATTGTTTTCGAGCCATTTGCCCATGTGCGTTTTGCAATCCCATTTTCGCCGATTTCGTGCTTCCCGTTGTTGGTAGAGGTAGTTGCCTGTTACGGGGTCACGGGCATAGATTTCATCTTCTTTGATTTTTCCAGCCTTATCTCTTGGCACGAGCGACATGTCGATAATGGGCCTGCGGATGTCCCAACCTGTATCCGCGTCATAGTATTGCTTGTCGCGGATTAGGTTGCCATTGGTGTCCATGTATATCTTGGTTCTCTTCTGTTTCCAGTTGTCGTCTTTGTCCAATGCCCGTTCTGGAATAGACATATGGCAATGGCAGTTCAGGACACCGTTTCTGCGCTTTTTGTGTATTGCCAAGATGATTGGACGGTTGAATTGTTGCGAGTAAATCTCCCCGATTTTTCGTGTGAGGAAAATGAGCTGTTTATCATTCAGTCCAGAAGGTAAAGCAAAGACGAACTTGACCAGTAACCGCTCTTTCAGACTGCGGTTTTGGTCATATAAGTCATTTGCTATGTCGGACAGTCTTTTCTCGATAGGGACGGATTTGTCCGTATATTTGCAATCTTGGTAGTTGCAAATTTCGGTGGATATGATTTCCGTCCCGTCATTGTGCTTTTGGCTGAAA
>JAEENM010000167.1 GCA_016283745.1 Bacteroidales bacterium
TTAATCACTTCCTCCCACTGCTGGGTGGAAACGGGCGGGAATTCCGCAAACAACTTATTATCTTCCATTATGTTAGCTATTATTTTTCTGTATCAGTAAGAAATGCAAATATACGATTTTTTTTTGAATTCGGAGTTCGGAATTCGGAATTCGGAAGTTTTTATAGTGTACTAGAACGACAACTTTCAATTTTCAACTTTCATTTTTCAATTTTCAACTACTTGACAATCAGCTTGTCGCAGGAATAATCCGTTTTCAGGAAATAGATGCCGCTTTCGAGTTCACGGATGTCGATTACGGCGGTGCCTGCCGTGGCGCGCTGGCATTTCACCGTCCTGCCTTGCAGGTCGATAATACGTATCTCCGTGTCGCCTTCCATTCCGCCGACGGTAACGCTGCCCTTGGCGGGATTGGGGGTGATTGTCAGCCGGCTGTGTTCGGCAGTTTCGATGCCTTGACCGCAGACGTATGTGCCGTTGGTGGAATGCACTTGGTAGTTGTTTGAATCGAAAACCGACCAATGCTTTGCGATGGCATTACGCACATTGGCGTCGTAAAAAGCATCGTTGCTGTCGGTGACATCTCCCATTGGCACAAGGATGCCGCTGTTCACCGTAGGCAGGGAGCACATCATTTCATCTAAAGCTCTGGCGGAAAGACTGTTGCCATAGCATCTAACGTGTTCAATAGCTGTGTTGGCAGAGAAGTCCAACGAAGAAAGTCTGTTGTTGGAGCAATCGAAATCAACAAGCAGAGGGTTGTTACTGATGTCCAAAGATGCGATGCTGTTATTATCGCAGTAGAAGGTCTCCAATACTGGGGCGCTCAATATGTTGATAGATGAGATATTGTTGTAGCTGCAATTGAAATAAGTCAGGTTGGGGCATCTGCGAAGGGATTGTGCCGTAATGTTGTTGTGGCTCATGTCAAGTTCCTCAATCATAATGTTTTCTGCAAAAGGAATCGAAGGCGATATGGCGTTATAGCTGCAGTTTAGTTTCTTCAAATAAGGATTCTGGCTTACGTCGAGAGACCACACTTTGTTTTGGTTGCCTGAACAATAGAAACTCTTCACATCACCGTAGATATCCATGATCACAGCATCGGCATGCACCCGTATGCTTCTCATCGTAAAAACGGTATCGGCGATGAAGACAGTATCGAGCGAACCACACAGGACACGTATCGGGGTATTGGAGGTGTCTGCGGCAAAATTGATAGATATATCGTTGTCGGGAAGCACTTTCACACGTATTTTCCGAGTTGTAGTTGGCGGACAAAGGAACGTGCCGTTGCTGGTATTGACGGGAAAATAAAAGGTATCACAAACAGACCACCCCTTGTCATATGCATTTCTAACATTGGCTGCATAAGTTGCATCGTTACTGTCGTTTCTATCCTTAATCGACATAATATAATAAGACAAGAAACCTCCAGAACCATTAGGCAGGGCACATATCATGTCATCCAAAACCGAAGCACTGATAGGATTGCCATAGCACCTGATGATTCTTATGCCATGATTGGAACTTATATCCAAAGTCGGGATCTGGTTGTTGGAACAATCCATTCCAGTAAGCAGAGGGTTGTGGCTGACATCCAACGAAGTCAGGCGATTGTTCTGACAAGAGAATGTCTCCAACATCGGATTGCGCGAGATGTCGAGGGTTGAGATGCGGTTGTTGCGAATATTGAAATGTCGCAAGCGAGGACAAGCTCTCAAATCGATGGATGAAAGGCTGCACCACGGCGCATAAAGGATTTCAAGATTATTGACTCCGCCAAGATTTATATAAGACACGGCATTATTGCCACACTCAAGCCTTTTTAGATATGGATTTTGGCTTATGTCGACACTCACCACATTGTTATGATTGTTTGGACAATAAAACTCTTTTAAATTTCCGTAAATGTCCATATAGCTGCCTTCGGCAAACACACCATAATTTTGCCATATAATAGATGTACCTATGCGAAATGTCGTGTCGGTAGTGCCACTTACAACGCGTATGGGCGAATTGGCAGAGTCGGCAACGAAGTTGAGGTTTATAATGCTGTCGAAGCGTACTTTGAGGCGGATTCTGCGCATAGGCGGCGGACATAAGTATGTGCCGGTGGTCTGCACTGTCGTCGCGCCTGAAAAGCGGTCGTAGAAAGTCCAGTTTTTATTGAGAGCAATTTGCGAGTTCGACGAATAGAATGTCGTGTCGATATTCCAACCATTATAGTCGCTTATAAAGAATTTGGCAGAATCCGACGGCTGCCACTGTGGCAGCTGGCACATAAGCTCGTCGTAGGCTTGTGCCGAGAAATGGGTCTCGTGGCTTCTAACCATCTTTAACGAAGGACAGCCGCTCACATCAATTCCGGCAAGACTGGTGGTGCCGAAAGTAAGGATTTCAAGTCTGGGCTGATAGCCGAGAATAACACTGTCGAGGTAACGATTACTGTCGCACATTACCACACGTAGCATATCGTTGGCGGTAAAATCGAATTTTCTACAAACATTCCAATGCAAACGTGTGCTAAAGAACGACACATCGCCATAAATCATTATGGTATCAAAAAGGTTTACGGAGTCGAATCTTTCGTAATAACAACGAGCGATATAAGGATCAAAATGGCGACTGGAGATACTGTCCAAATATAAGATGGTGTCCCACGTGCCACAGACAATTTTCACAGGAGTATTCGTTGTATCGGCGGCCAGGACAAGCCGAGGCAAAGCTGACGTAGTGTTCGTATGAATAACTATGCGCCGGTTCATATTAACCTGTGCATTGGCCGAGAGCGACGCTAACGTCAGCGACAACACAGCCATAACCACAAATAACTGTTTTACAGATTGTTGAAATTTCGTTTTCATTTTATTCTTTATTAATTGTAAAGGTTTTGGTTCGCAATAATCAATTTGCAAAGATAAGTAAAAAAATTGAAAGTTGAAAAATAAAAATTGAAAACGTTGTGCCGACAAAAAATCCGTAGTACTGACACAATTGCGTGCATCACAAAATATCTACCGCATTTCGACGTTAATGGCATACACAAAAATCGACAACCGACATGTCAGCGAAGAAATACCCATTGGGAATAGCCCTCGGCGGCGGGGGTGCCAAAGCCGCGGCACACTGCGGGGCGTTGCAGGCGCTCAAGGAGTTCGGCATACTGCCCGACATCATCTCCGGCACCAGTGCGGGAGCCATAGTGGCGGTGCTTCATGCATCTGGCTACACACCGGCACAGATGATAGAGCTGTTTTCGGGACTCAACTTTTTCAAGGACATCATCACGCCGGGACTGCCCAAAGGCGGCTTTTTCGACTCCAAGCCGTTGGTGGAATACCTGCGGAAGGTAGTCCCCTACTCCCGTATCGAAGATCTGCCCCTGCCCGTGCATATCGTGGCGTCGGACATGGAACACGGCATGGCCAAGGTGTTCACCAAAGGCGAGCTGGCACCGCGCGTGGTGGCGTCGTGCTCAATACCGGTGGTGTTCCGTCCCATGGCCATAAACGGAGTGCATTATGTGGATGGCGGCGCTTTCCAGAACCTGCCCGTCACCGCCATACGTGAGAAATGCGAGAAAGTTCTGGCTTTCAACCTGATACACATCAACGAAGGCAAGTACCGCGACAATGTGGTTTCGGTGGCCTACCGCACTTTTTCGATGATGTTCATGTCCACCACCATCGCCGACGCGCGTCTGGCCGACCTCTGCATCAACCTCGACACCGCAGGCTGCGCCATGTACGACATGTCGAAACTGGAAATGCTCTTCGAACGCGGCTACCACGACACCGTCACCGCCCTCGAAAACAACGGCTACCAACGCATCTCCGAGCCGGAGAAAATCTCTTTTGCAACAAAAAGGAAAAAGAAAAAGTAGTCAATTCGGAATTCGGAGTTCGGTACTTTTAGCTCGGAGCAGCCAATTCAGGAATTCCCTATCGGATAATTCTTTTCCAATCAATCATTGTCAATTTGAGTTAAAACCACATTTATTTACAAAACAAAACGGCTACTCACTTGGACAATCGGCAATTATAAACCATTAAAATTCAAACACATACAAAAACTTTCAACTTTCAACTTTCAATTTTCAACTATTTAACGTATTTTTGCAGTCCGAAAAATGCCGCAACCGTTCTATCGCCGGCCACGCGAGTGGCGGGAGGAAAGTCCGGGCAACACAGGGTCCCATACTTCCTAACAGGAAGGTGTCCCGCAAGGGGCAACAGAGAGCGCCACAGAAAATATACCGCCTGCGATATCACGGCACCGCCGGAGCAGGTAAGGGTGAAAACGCGAGGCAAGAGCTCACGACGCATTGCAGCGATGCATGTGATGGCAAGCCTTATGGGTTGAAAGACCAAATATACCGGCAGTCAAGGGCTGACCCGTCCGTTGCCGGGGGGTAGGTTGATTGAGGCGTCGGGCGACCGCCGTCCTAGATAAATGATAGAACGCTTTACAGCGACAGAACCCGGCTTACAGGTTGCGGCTTTTTTCTTTATTATACAATAATATAACAGAAAGCAGAACACAATAACCGAACACAGCGAACACCCGAAACGCGATGAACCTCCACTCCACCCTATTGCACAACGCCGCCGAACATCCCGACAAAACGGCCATAGTATATTTCCGCACTCCAATTTCGTACGGCGAGCTGTCGGCAATGATACGGCGCTACGCCTCGGTGCTGTACCACAAAATGGGACTGCGTGCCGGCGACATCGTCACAGTTTCGCTGCCCACCACCCCCGAGAGCATCGCCATCACCTACGCCCTCAACATGCTGGGAGTTACGGCTTGCAACGTCGACGTGCGTTTCACCGCCGGACAGATAGCCAAAATCGTCGCCCGCACCAACTCCAAAGCGTTGTTCATAATGGATTTCAACATAAAGACCATTGCCCGTAAGGCAAAAGATCTTGGTGTGGAACACATCGTGGTGCTCCGAGGCAACGAGTATTTCCCCAAGGTAATAGTGTGGTCCGAGATTTGGGATTGCCTCAACGGCAGACGCCGCCACATACGTCGTGACCGACGTTTCGGCTACTGGTGCAAGATAGCCAAAGTCCAAAATCTGCCCGAAGCCCCCGTCTATGAATGGCCTGCCGACTCGCCACAGCTGATTTTCCAGACCTCCGGCACCACGGGCAACTCCAAAAGTGCCATAATTTCGGCGGAGAACATGAACAACCCCATGCATTGTGCCAACAAGTTGTACAACGACTGGAGCGCCGACGACAAATTCCTATGCATGCTGCCGCTGTTCACCATGTCGGGATTCCAATCCTCCATTCATGCACCGCTGAGCTTGGGCAACACCGTGGACATCGTCCCCATCTGGAAAGCGTCGGAGTTTATCAAACTGCTGCAGAGCCACCGCCCGCAGCACATATTCTCGGTGCCTTCGTTCTGGACACCGCTTTTCAAAAAGAAAAACGCCGGCCTCGATTTTTCTTTCCTCAAGACCGCCATACTTGCCGGCGACATAATGAAACCCGAAAACGAAAAGAAAATCAACCACTTCCTTGCCACTCACGGCTACCCCTATGGTTTGAGGAAACTATACGGAATGACCGAGACCTCGGGAATCATAGCACTTACACCAAACTACGACGAAAACCAATACAAAGCAGGCTTCTCTGGAAAAATCACCGCCGGTCACAAAGTCAAAATTGTGGACGGAGAGATTTGTGTGCAAACCGCCACCAAAGCCCTTGGCTACTACGACGACCCCGAAGCCACCGCCAACCTGCTGCGGCAACACGACGACGGCCTTGTATGGCTGCACACCGGCGACCTCGGTCATTTCGACGAGCAAGGCAACCTATACGTGGATGGCCGTATAAAAAGGATGATAGTACGCCACGACGGCACCAAGATTTTCCCCGTGGAGATAGAGAACGCCCTGACACGACATCCGCACATAAACGACTGCGCAGTGGTAGGCATGCCCGACCGAAACCACCCGCAGAGCCTCCTGCCCGCCGCCTTCGTCACCCTTACCGACAGCAGCGCCAACGAACACGAAATACGCAAATACGCACAAGAAAAACTACCCGTCCACCTACAGCCCTCCAAAATACACATTGTCAAAGAGTTGCCCGTTACAAAAGCAGGCAAAACCGACTACAAAAAACTTGAACAATTAACAATTGACAATTAACAATGAACAATTATAAAATATGAGAAATAAATAATTTCTGCTTATTTTCAATTTTTTTGCTTATATTTGCACTTGAAAAACAAAAACAAAAAAAATATGTAACAGCATAATATACAAAGACATATAAGAAAGCGTTTGCGCTGAAGGATATTCTTGAAACGTTCCAAATAATTACAAGTCACAATCCTGTAAAGCAGAAACGCCTACGTCGTTTATCGTGGGCTTTACTTCGGATTGTGCGGGTTTGGAACACCTCAAGAATATCGAGCGAAGTCCACGACTTTTTTATTGTTTTGTATTGTAAATAAAACAATATAAGCAAATGAATCCTTATTCCAACTTTTTCTATAATGCAGAAAAAAATCCGGAGAAAACTGCCCTTATATACTACGGCAAAAGTATTTCTTACGGGCAATTAGCAAACGACATCCGATGCTACACGTCGGTTTTTTACAACCTTGGACTGCGAGCTGGCGACACTGTTACACTCTCATTACCCACAACTCCCGAAAGCATTGTTGTAACATACGCACTTAATATGATAGGTGTGCTCGTCTGTTTTGTGGATGTTCGTTTTACAGCCAGACAAATTTCATCAATTGTGCGACGAACAAATTCCAAGATGTTGTTCATAATGAATTTCCAAACAAAAGCAATAGCTCGCAGAGCAAGGAAAATGAGTGTTGAACACATTGTGGTTCTCCGTGGTGTCGAATCCCTGCCAAAATCAATAAGCTTTTGGTATTCATTCGGGGATTACCTTAATGGGAGGCATCGGCATTTCCGTTCCGACAAACGTTTCAAACATTGGAACGAATTATCTACAACGATACATTTTTCAGATGTTCCCATTTATGAATGGCCAGCCAATTCCTCACAATTCATTTTCCAAACCTCGGGCACAACTGGCAAGGCAAAAAGCGTCCTGATTAGCGCGGAAAACCTATACAACGGCATATTGGATTATCCAAACATGACAAATGATTATAGCCCTGATGACAAAATCCTGTGCATAATGCCTTTGTTCACCCTGTTCGGATTCCAGTCGTCGGTGTTTGCGCCTTTGAATTTCGGCAATACGATTGATATTGTCCCCATTTGGGAAATCTCCGATTTCATCAAGATAATATGTGCTCATCGCCCACAACACATACACTCGGTGCCTTCACATTGGGAATCGATATTCGACAAAAAAAACAGCAATGCCGACCTCTCATTTCTCAAAACAGCAATCGTTGCTGGAGATATAGTAAAACCCGATTTTGAGAAAGCAATAAACGACTATCTAAAGACTCACGGACATAAATATAGTATCCGTAAAGCGTATGGCATGACAGAAACCTCCGGATTGGTGGCACACACTTTTAACGACGACAAAAACAAATATGAATTCGGCTTTTCAGGCAAAGTGGCGGACAATCTCAAAGTACAAATATGTGAAAACGAAATCTGTGTCCTTACTGCTACCAAATCCATAGGCTATCTCAACAACCCCGATGCGACAACCCTCCTACTCCGAAAACACGATGATGGATTAACTTGGTTACACACAGGCGACACCGGCCATTTCGATGAGCAGGGCAACCTATATATTACAGGAAGATTGAAAAATATGATTGTACGATACGACGGCTCAAAAATTTTCCCTTCGGAGATTGAAAACGCTTTTCTCAAACATCCTGACATACAAAATTGCGCAGTAGTTGGGGCACCCGACAAAAAACACCCTCAAAGCTATCTTCCTTGGGCTTTTGTAACCCTCAAAAAAAACAGCCACAAAAATGAGGACAACCTACACAAATTCGCAAAAAAAGTACTACCCGAATACTTGCTGCCATACAAAATTCTAATTATCAAAGAAATACCCCTGACGAAAGTCGGGAAAACTGATTATAGCAAACTTTTAGAAACAATAAAAACAAAACAAAAATGAGATTAGGAATATTAGTCATTATCCAAACACTGCTTTTGTCAGCAGGAAACATTTTCTTGAAGGTATTAACAATTCATTTACCGAAATTCAGCTGGAACAAAGAGTTTTTCTACGTTTTGATAATCAAAAATTGGTATAGAATATGGGCATTTGGCATCCCATTTACAGCCGCCGCGATACTTTGGATATACATTCTAAAACACTTCGAAGTGTCGAAAGCATATCCGCTTACTGCCTTGAGCTACGTTTTCGGTATGATATTGGCCGCCATTTTTTTGAAAGAAGGCATAAGCGCCATACAATGGCTCGGTGCCGGGATGATTATCGCAGGCTGCTTTCTAATTTTAAGCTGACATGCCTATATATTTGATTGGATTGCATTTCGCACCTGTCAAAAATCACATTTCACCCAGCAAGCCGCGTCAGCGGTGAACAAATCCGTGTGTTTTAGCACTCATTTCCTATCAGTTCCGAACTCCGAGTTCCGAACTCCGAACTAACTTTCAATTTTCAATTTTCAATTATCAATTTAATTTCGTATTTTTGCATTTCATTTCCATCGTAAAAAAAAACTATGGACGACAATCTACAACAGCAGTTCGACCAGCAGCAGGAGCAGTTCCGCATTATGCGGGAGACCGAGCAAAACCGCATCTTTTTGGAGATGCAGGACGAGGCAAAGCCGTCGAAAAACGGCTGGAAAGTGCTTGTGGCGTTCATCGTCATAGCGGCAATCGCCATCATACTTTTTTGCAATTATTTTTAAAATCACATAACCAATTTAACATGAAACGTTTTTCAATCCTTTTACTGAGTTTTTTTGCGTTTATCGCAACCGTTCCTTCTATTTCAATGGCGCAGATACCCACTCCCCCCGACCCGAGCTGTGCCTCCTGCGGCGTGAACCTGCGAAAGAACGAACCTCATAAACCGTGGTGCGAATATGTGAAAGCCGCACAGTCGCACGACGACGACGACGAGCAAACTTCATCGCAACCTACAAAACCCAAACCACAAGCCAAGCCACAAACCAAACCAAAGCCCTCCACCCATCTGCAGGACTACAAACCCTCCGCCGAAGCAACTATAGCAAAATGGAAAAGGGAAGAAGACGAGGAATACCAGCGCAAGTATCGCAACGGCGAAATTTCGTACGAATATTTGGAAAGGCATCTTGCTAAGGTCGAAGATTTTGAATATTCCTCCAATAATTCATCATACTCCACATATTATGTTGCTGGCAAAGGCGTAGGGATGTGGTTTTTCGACGCAACTGCCAACAACAAAACCGAGATGAACAAGGGTTGGCACTACTCTCCGCACTACGAACGCATCTGCTTTATGAAAGGCGAAAGAGCGGCCATGCAGCTGAAAACCACCAAGAAATGGGGCGTCGAAAATTACGAAAAACACGAAAACCTTGTAAATTTCGAGTACGACGAAATCAAATATTTCAAAGAGTCGTACGAAAAGTATCCGGCATTTTTCCTCAACCAGAAGGACGAGTTGGGCCGCGACCGATGGTATCTGTACGACGGCAACGGTTTTCCCGTGGAGTTTCCTTTCAAATCGGTAGAGCTTAAAAGCGAATCGGGCGACTATCGCGCTTACGCACAGACACTTGGCGGCGACTGGTATCTTATCACCGGTTTCAGGCAAGCTCCGGGCAACCTGAATATTTTCGGTCCTTTCAAGGAGATGTCCGAAAACACGCTCTGTACTTACTCCAAACACCTCATAGTCTCAAAAATGGACGACGACGGACGCATACGCTACGGCATCCTCAGCCTTGAAGGCCAAGTGCTTTACAACTTCGAATACGACAAAATCGAACATTCGCCAAGTTCGTTGGCCAACTACGTAAAAGTGTGGAAAAACGGTCATTTGGGCGTGCTCGAACTGATGACGATGAAAGGTCAGGACGGGAAGGAGTACAAGCGTTATGTTGAGAGCATCGAGCCGAAATACGACATGTTCAAAATCTCAAGAGTCTGGGTGTCGAAACTATCGCGGAGTTACCAATACTGCGTGGTGGGCAACAACGACCGCTATGCGCTGACACTCGGCGACATATACGAGCCCATCACCCTCCCCACCATCTACACCATCACCGAAGTGGAGAATTTCGCAGAGCGTTTTTTCACTGAGAGCAACAACAGCAAACCGGTAAAACAGAAAAAGGACGACAATTTCAAACAGTTCTGCGAGACTCAGGCGATAAACCTATACAAAGAGCTGAAAAGCAAAGCGATAACTCCCGAAGATGCAAAAGAGATGCTTGACGAAGAACGGCTGATGAAAGACTATCTTTTCTCCCAGACACAGCTCCGCCAGACCGAACTCAAGCTGGGCAAATACGACGAGTCGAAACAGGCCTTCGAGGTGTCATCGCCTTGGGGCACCATCTCGCTACCCGTCCCCAAAGAGGAGGCCGAGGGCGTGAAAAAAGGCTGGAAAAGCAGTCTCTCCGACCACACCATACGTCCCTGCCTGCAACTCAACCCCGACACATACCGTCCCGTGATGTGGAACGTACAGGCACTTGTAAACGGCAAATACTACGGCTACCGCGAAGAATAAAGTGATTGGTGATTGGTGATTGGTGATGAAGAAACATCCAGTGGATGTTTCGATAGCACGAAGTGCGGAGAAAAGAAATGATTAGACATTAGTCCTCTGACCTCTGACTTTCAATTGTCAATTTTCAATTATCAACGTAATGAACGGTTTCAGTTCGCCGAAGCGGGTGAAATGGTGGCCGCAGTTGTCCAGCTCTATCACCTTGCCGCAGTTGGCGAAACGCTGTTTGGTGGGCTCATGACTGCCCAGCAGGTCGTCGTCGAGGGCGAGGGCGAGATTCACATTTTTGTTGGGCAATGGAATTTTCTCAAACACATTTTCTTGAAAATCAACATATTTGTCGTAGAAATTATCGTAGAAGAATGGATCTTGTTCGCGGGTAACCATGTGGCGGAATAGTTCGGGGGAGTTTGTCACGGGATTCACCGCCAGCACAGGCACCTGCACCTCCGACAGCACCGAAAGACCGTAATAGCCTCCCGTGCTGCTTCCAACAATAAGTAGTATGTCGTTGGATTTCACAATATCCACAATCTGCCGCAGCACATCGCGTGGCGCGGTGGTCTTGTAATGGAAATCGGGACTGATAAAGCCGTATTCGGGGAACATGGCGTGCAACTGCTGTGCCTTGAAGGC
>JAEENM010000168.1 GCA_016283745.1 Bacteroidales bacterium
GAAAATCATAGCCACTGCCACCATTAATAATAAAACTTTCTTTTTCATAATCAAGAATTTAAGTTGTTAATATTATTTTGATGCAAAAATACACTAATAAATTCAAAATTCAAAGAAGAAAATTCAAATTTGATTTTAGTGGTAAATGGGTAAATGTGAATAGTGAATAGTGAATAGTGATTAGTAATTTTTCTTTTTTCACTTCTTACTTCTCACTTCAAAACTTAATTATCCTCTCAACATTTTTTGTATCTTTGCAAGTTCAAAAAAAATCTAATCTACTAAACAACATACCGATGAAAATCTCCTATCAGTGGTTAAGTCAATATTTCCATTTCGACTTGTCGCCCGAAGAGGCCGCCAAGTATCTCACATCGAGCGGATTGGAAGTCGAAGGCATTGAATTGTACCAAAGCATTCGCGGTGGCCTCCGCGGCTTGGTTATTGGCGAAGTGCTCACTTGTGAGCCCCACCCCGACTCTGACCATTTGCACCTCACCACCGTCAATGTTGGCGGCGACACCCCACTGAACGTGGTTTGCGGTGCGCCCAATGTGGCTGCCGGCCAGAAGGTGATTGTGGCCACCATCGGTACTACTTTATACAACGGCGACGAGTCGTTCACCATCAAGAAGTCTAAAATCCGCGGCGCCGTTTCCGAAGGCATGATCTGCGCAGAAGACGAGATTGGTGTTGGCACCTCGCACGACGGCATTATGGTGCTGGAAGAGAGCGCCGTGCCAGGCACTCCTGCCGCCGACTACTTCAAGATTGAAGACGACTATATTTTCGAAATCGGCCTCACGCCCAACCGCAGCGACGCCATTTCGCACTACGGCGTAGCCCGCGACCTGTACGCCATGTTGAAAACCAACAACATACCGTGCTCGCCGCTGTTGCTGCCCAACAACTTCAACATGACTCCCATCGCCAAGACACGCAAGATTGACATCGTCATCGACAACCGCACCGCTTGTCCGCGTTACACGGGCTTGACGTTAGGCAATGTCAAGGTGAAAGAGTCGCCCGAATGGCTGAAGACGCGTCTGCGCTCCATCGGTGTGCGCCCCGTGAACAACGTGGTGGATATTACCCAATTTGTCATGTTCGAGATTGGCCAGCCCATGCACGCCTTTGACGCCGACAAAATCAAAGGCGACAAGGTGGTTATCAAGAATTTGCCCGAAGGCACGCCATTTGTCACCCTCGACGGCAACGAAATCAAGTTGTCGGCCGACGACCTGATGATTTGCAACGCCGAAGAACCCATGTGTATCGCCGGTGTTTATGGAGGTTTGGACTCCGGCATCACAGAAAACACTTGCAATGTTTTCCTCGAGAGCGCCTACTTCAATCCTGTATCGGTAAGAAAGACCTCGAAGCGCCATAATTTGAAGACCGACGCGGCTTTCCGCTTCGAACGCGGCTGCGACCCCGACATTACCCCCTACGCCATCAAGCGAGCAGCCCAACTGCTTACTGAGTTGGCCGACGCCATGATCACTTCAGAGATTGTGGATGTTTATCCCACGCCCATCGAGCACAAGAAAATCACCATCAGCCTGGACGAGATCAACCGTCTGGCAGGCAAAGAGCTCAACAAGCACACGGTATCTTCCATCCTGTTGGCATTAGGTATGGAGGTGGAAGCCTGCGGCGAAGAGACCTTTGTCGTTGACGTGCCCCTCTTCAGAGCGGACGTGACACGCCCCGTGGACTTGGTGGAAGAGATTCTCCGCATCTACGGATACAACAACATCGAGATTCCCACCGACATGACCTACGATCTCTCCTCCGTCGGAGTGGCCGCCCCCAGTCGCCGACTCAAGAACATCATTTCCACTTATTTAGCCGACAACGGCTTCTTCGAAGTGATGAACAACTCGCTGACCAAGGCCGCTTACGCCGAGAAGTTCGACTTCCTCAATGCAGATGAGACCATCAAGCTGCTCAACCCGCTGAGCTCGGACCTCAACGCCTTGAGACAGTCGGTCATGATCTCGGGATTGGAAAACATTGCCCACAACCTCAAAAACAAGACCACCAACCTGCGACTGTTTGAGTTTGGCAAGCATTACATCAAAAACACCGAAGCCAAACGCGAGGATGACGTAACTACACGCTTCAAGGAAGAGACGAAGTTGTCGCTTTTCGTTACGGGCAAATTCCACGACGACATCTGGAACGATCGTGCCACCGAGATGGACTTCTTCTACTTGAAAAATATCGTTTTCAACATTTTAAAGAAAGCCAACTATCCTATCCATACGCTCACCTCAACGTGCGAGCCGGCATCGCAATTCATCGACCACATCGCCTACCAATGCAACGGACAGACGCTGGTACAGATGGGGCAGTTACATCCGCGCATGCTCAAGGAATTCGACATCAAAAAGCCTGTTTTCTACGCTGAAATAGACCTGGCCACCCTGTATTGCGCCTGCGGACAATCGTCGATTTGCTTTACCGCCATTCCCGTACACCCGGCCGTAAAACGCGACCTTGCACTGGTTGTTGACAAGAACATCTCCTACGAAATGCTGGAAGCCATTGCCACTAAATTCGGAGGCAAGCTGCTCAAGAGCGTTTCCCTGTTCGACGTTTACGAAGGCGACAAGATTGAGAGCGGTAAGAAATCGTACGCCTTGAATTTTGTACTGCAACATGCAGAAAAGACATTGACCGATGAAGAGATCAACAAGGTCATGAACAAACTGATAGCCGCCTTCGAACGCGAAGTCGGCGCCAAGTTGCGATAATGTCCTAAACGTCGCATCATGCAGTACGTCATCAATCCCGACCAATTCCCGGATGTCGACGGCACCATTGTCACCATCGGCGCCTTCGATGGCGTACATTTAGGTCATCGCGCCATTTTCAAGCAACTGCAACAAGAGGCACAAGCACGACAACTCAAAAGTGTCATCATCACCTTTTCGCCTCATCCACAGCAGGTTCTGTATCCCGAAAGACCTTTCGAACTGATTAACACCGTTGAGCAGAGAATCGAGTTGTTAAGCAAGGAAGATATTGATTACTTGCTCATTATACATTTCACGCTCGATTTTGCCTCTTGGACACCCGAGCGGTTCATTCAAGATATTCTGATAAAACGTCTGCACACCCGCGCCATTGTTATGGGACCGAACCACGCCTTTGGCCACAATCGCAGCGGCAACCATCAAAGCATTCAGCAGTTCTGTCGTGACAATCACATCGACATTATCGAAATCCCTGAAGTGATTCTCCACGACAATGCCGTCCGCTCCTCCCAAATACGCCGATTCATCCAAGCCAAAGAATACGACAAGGCATCGGAACTATTGGGCTATGAAATTCACAATGTATAATGTACAATGTATAATTATTAATTGTAAATTGTTAATTGTAAATTACTTCCGCTCGTATGTCTGGAATACGATAGTCTCACCGGTGGTACGTACCTCGAAACTGTCGCCAAGGGCCGAGTTTAGCGTGCCTTCCCACCAATAACGGAATTTCCTCCCCTCTACAGGATATTCCAAACCTCTGTAACTCAGAACATTATCTTTATCCAAGCTGAACACCGACACTTGTTGCCGTGCAAAACTGCGAAAAGTGGTGTCGCCGCTTATGGCGGTAAACACTCCGTAGTCGGTAAACATCCGGCATTGGGCTTTGGTGGCAAAGTCGGTGAGCAGGGCGATATTGGCCAGCAGGTGGTCCTCACGCAGACCGCTCGCCCCCACTATGGCCAGACGTCTCCAGCCCTGCGCCACGCTGTAGTCCACCGCCTTGCTAAGGTCGTTGTTGTCCTGCCGCGACACAACAACAAGCCTATCCGAAAGTCTCTCTTTCAGTGCTTTGGACAGCGAGTCGCCGTCGCCTACCACTGCCGTGGGCATAATACCGGCATCGAGCGACTTGGCCGCCGCACCGTCGCAGCACACCACGGGCAGCCCGCCGCGCAGCAGCGACAATGGAATGTCGTTTCGCGGAAACTCGCCATTGGCAAGTATCACAGCGTCAAATTCCTGTATGTCAATTTTGTATTGCATCATGTTTCAGTACCGTGGGTTGCACCCACGTTTGTTTTATTTGCCGTGGGTTGCACCCACGTTTGTAGTCCGTCGCCCTTTCAGGGCTTTTTGGTATTTTATTATTTTTTATTCGATTTCTTATTTTTGCGTTTCGCCGAACCGTGGCGGGAGTCGTGTCTGCCGCCGTTTTTCGGCTTGCGGTCGGGACGCTGCTCTTTGGTATCGCGGCGACGGTCGGGACGTGCCGTGGGTTCGTCGTCGTCGTTCACCAGAGTGAAATCCAGCTGCTTGCGCTGCATGTCCACACGTTTCACACGTATCGTCACTGGCGAGCCCAGCTTGTAGGTCTTGCCGTAGCGGCGGCCTATCACCTGATAGTTGTCATCGTCGAGGTAATAGAAATCGTCGTTGAGGTCGCCGAGGGGAATCATGCCCTCGCATTTGTTGCCCTCTATTTCGGCGTAGATGCCCCATTTGCTCACGCCCGAGATAAGTGCCGGAAATTCCTGACCTATCTTGTCGGAGAGGAACTCGGCCTGCTTGTATTTCACCGAAGTGCGTTCGGCTTCCACAGCCTTGCGCTCCATCAGCGAGGCATGTTTGCAACGCTCCTCATAGGCCGTCTGGTCGGCGGACTTGCCACCATGCAGGTAGCTGTCGAGCAGGCGGTGCACCATAAGGTCGGGGTAGCGGCGTATGGGCGAGGTGAAATGCGTGTAGTAGGGGAACGCCAGACCGTAGTGACCGATGTTGTCGGTGGAGTAGAAAGCCTTGGCCATGGTGCGTATGGCAATGGCGTCGATCATATTCTGCTCGCCCTTGCCCTCGGTAGCCTCGAACAGGTTGTTGAACGACTTGGCCAGCGACTGGCGGTTGGCAACGTTCATCTTGTAGCCGAGCTTGCGCACAAACTGCACAAAGGTGTTCAGCTTTTCGGGGTTGGGCTCGTCGTGAACACGATATACGAAAGTCTTGGCTTTGCCTTTGCCATGAGGCTTGCCCACAAATTCGGCCACACTTTTGTTTGCCAAAAGCATAAACTCCTCTATCAGGAAATTGGCCTCCTTCTGCTCTTTGATGTAAACGCCTATGGGCTTGGCATTTTCGTCGAGCTTGAATTTCACCTCCACGCTCTCGAAATTGATGGCTCCCGTTTTGTGGCGGGCTTCCTTCATTATCTGTGCCAACTCGTTGAGTTTCAGAATTTCGTCTTTCAAATCGCCTTTGCCGGTCTCTATTATCTGCTGTGCCTCCTCGTAGGAGAAACGGCGGTTGGAGTTTATCACCGTCTTGCCGAACCATTGGTTGTGCACACGGGCGTCGTCGTCCATCTCGAAAACGGCCGAGAAACAGAGCTTGTCCTCGTTGGGACGCAGCGAGCAGAGGTTGTTGCACAGCTTTTCGGGCAACATGGGGATGGTGCGGTCAACCAGATACACCGAGGTGGCGCGGTTGTATGCCTCGTTGTCGATGGGGGTGCCGGGTTTCACGTAGTGCGACACGTCGGCTATATGCACGCCGATGCGGTAACGGCCGTTGTCCAAACGGCGGAACGAAAGGGCGTCGTCGAAGTCCTTGGCGTCGGCGGGGTCGATGGTGAAAGTGATGTCGTCCCTGAAATCGCGGCGACGGGCTATCTCCTCGTCGGTGATTTTGGCAGGAATTTTGCCAGCGGCTTTCTCCACCTCGGCAGGGAACGACAGCGGAAAGTCGAACTCGGCGAGTATCGACTGCATCTCCACATCGTTTTCGCCGGGCTGGCCAAGCACCTGCAGCACTTTGCCCACGGGGTTGTTCAGGTTATCGGGCCATTCCACCATCTCCACAAGGGCTTTCTGTCCGTTGCGGGCGCCGCCGAGGTTCTCCAGCGGGATGAAAATGTCCACGTTCATCGTTTTGAGGTCGGGGATAAGGAACGCAAAACGGCGCTGTATCTCCACAAGTCCCACAAACTGGGTCTTGGCACGTTTCAGCACCTCCACCACACGGCCTTCGGGCTGTTTCATCTTGCGGGCGGGGAAGAGCTGTATCTTCACCGTGTCGCCGTGCAGGGCGTGGCCTATATTGTTGGGCGCCACGAAAATTTCCTGTGCCTCGGGGTCGTCGGGAATGACGTAGGTCTGGCTTCGACGGCGTATGTCGAGGGTGCCCACCACGAAATTCTGCGGAAGCAGGTCATCGGAAATCTTGTGCGGGTTGATACGAAACTTGCCGCGACTCTCGCAGATAAGCACGCCCTCGTCGGCAAGGTCGAGGATGGTGTTTATCACCTTCTGACGCGAAGCCTTGTCCATAGCGCCCATGCGGGCCGACACCTGCTTGTGGTTGAGCGACTCAAAGGGGTTGCTGGCAAAAATTTTCAGCAGCTGTGTAGTAAAGTCTTTGTTTGTCATAGTTTTTTTAGTTTTAATTTGTTAGTTTTTAGTTGTTTGTACACTTGGAGCGGAAGCGTTGTTTTTAGGTCTTATCCAAAAAAAGGAAGACTTTCATGGCCTGAAAATCTTCCCCCTTTACTTTTGGGTGGGAGATGGGATTCGAACCCACGACCTTCGGAACCACAATCCGCGACTCTAACCAGCTGAGCTACACCCACCGTAAAAAGTTGTGCAAAGGTAGCACTTTTTTTCGAAACGACAAAATTTTTTGTTCCTCAAACAACGGTATACACCCACAACAAATTGTTTGTCAAAGGTTTATTCCAATAAAATATCTAATGGCGGCAACCCGCTTTTTCTCCCAAAAAAGACTTTGAAAACCGTAAATTCAAGCAATTTTCGAGGTAAAATTTGATGGTTTTTGACACTTTTGCGGCAAGCAATTCATCTCCTTCATTATATATTAACCAATTGTATGTACTATCGCATTATATTGGGTCAAATTTTGAGGTGGTGTAATGAAACGGTATAATAAATTGTGAGATTTTGTAAAAAGATTGTGCTCTTGCATCTGTAACACATTGCCAATATGTTAGTTGCGGCAGATTTGTTCTTCTCCGCTTCGCTATCGAAACTGCCACTGGATGATTCTTCATATTCACGCTTTGTTTTTCAATGCCTTTGGCTGCCGCACTTGGGATTGGTTGCGGAATTTCAAAACCAAACGATTTTTGTCAAAAAATCGACGCGCGTTGGGCCGAACAGTTACCCGGGAAGCGGGGGTATGTGAGCTGGATAGGGATTAACTGTTCTTGATTTTTTGCTCCACTTTTGTATCAAGACAAAAGTGGAATAAAGAAAAAAATCGTATCTTTGCAAAACCAAACTCCATGCGATGCACACCGCCAAAGCAAATAGTATCACCATCGAGCCACCGCCCTTGACAGGCGGAGCTGAGGCTGTTTACTACTTCCACAGCGACCACTTGGGCAGTGCGAGTTGGATAACCGACGGAACGGGAGCAGCGGTGCAGCACTTGCTGTATTTGCCGTTTGGTGAACACTTTGTAAATGAGCAAAGCACAGGTTATTTTGAGCGGTTTACGTTTACGGGTAAGGAGCGGGATGCGGAGACAGGGTATTACTACCACGGAGCGAGGTTTAATAGCAGTGATATTGGGTGGCTGAGCGTGGACCCGATGGCGGATAAGTATCCGAGTATGACGCCGTATAACTATTGTGCGTGGAATCCGGTGAAAATTATTGATCCCGATGGTAGATTTGGATTTTTAAAACATGGTTCAATGGTATTTAAAGCCACAAAAGGAAAAAATATTGGTCTATTACATAGAATGCAAATGTGGTATGGGGCAAGTATTCGTGCTGATATTTGTAATCAAGGAGAAAAACAAATTCATATGGACAGTTATAACCCACTAGTAATGATTGAAAGTGAGATTTTCGGATGCTTTATTAATACCTATAATAATGCTATCCGTAATTACGAAAACAATATGAAAAATGGAGAATATATTGATGCTGGTGTAAATTTGCATACTGTGGCAGATTTTTATTCTCATTCAAATTATGTTGAACTATATGCTGAATTTGCACAAAAGAACGATGGCTATAGTATGGATTTAGATAAGATACCTACTTTTGCTGAGGCACAAAAAGATGAAAAATTGATGAGTTTTTTAAATGGACGATTGAAATCTGGTATCTATCCAGCTGATTATTATCCACTTGATGAAACTCATAGTTATATTAATAAAGATTCGAAAAATAGTAAAAGAGGTAGTAAGGAATTCGTAAAGGACTATGGATATTCATTTTATGAAGTTGCAATAAAATTAGCTGAAAAAGAAACGCTTAAGATAATAAATAGAAAAGCAGAATGAAATATATACCTATTTTTATAATATTATCGTTTTGTTTTTGGGGGTGCTATAGCAGTTCAGGCTATTATTTGGAATCTTACAAGCCCCGAAAGAGACATATTGCTTGTATGATAGACAAAAAAGACAGTATTCATTTAAATTCCGATCTGATAATCAAAAATAATGTCGAGAATGTAAATTCTAAATGTGAAATTAATAACAACCTTAAGTATTTTTATATCTATGATATCACCGTTTATACTCCTTTTAAAAACAAAAATCCAAATATTACTGTGAACTCAATCATCGTCACTGTAAATGACGATACCGTACCAACTATAATACACAAAGAATTTGCTCCGTTGGAGGAAAGGATAATTATAGATTCTCTTATAGATTCCCTTCCAGTATGTGTTACAGCAAATTTTATGAATTATAGATATATGTCAATTTATGCTGAGATTTGTATGCCTCTCGATGAAATAGACAGACTATGCGTGACTTATCAGATTGTTATCAATAACAAAATTATCACAAAAAAACATAAATACCGAAAATATTGGTATTATTATGCTCGTCCTTGGGGTAATATTTTTGGGCTATTTATTTAATAGTTGTAATAGTCCACTAGTTTTGTTGAAGACATTTGAGCCTTTTTAGTATTGAAATAATTAGAAATAATATCGAACAATATACCAGAAACAAACAACATCTTATGCCCTACCGTAGCACACATATATCCCGGCACCTGAAAGCCGCAGCCACCAACGCCTGCGGCAGACTGCTACGGGTGGACGACGGCACGGGGTACCAGACATTTGCGTACGACCGCCTTGGCAACGTGGCCGAGAACATAAGGGCAATAGCCCTGCCCTTTGAGGACTCTGTTTATAATTTCCGAATGCTGTTTGAATACGACAGCTGGAACCGTGTGCAGAGGATTGTATATCCTGACAGCGAGGTGGTTAGCTATAATTACGACCTTGCGGGAAACCCCGTTGCCACAAATTTACAATCCCACCTTCCGAGATATTGCCCAATTTGTCGTAAGAAAATGCATGAGAGCACTATTTATAAATGGTATTGTAAGCGACAACTAATAATACTATGCTAATAATCATGAAAAAGATTAAAAACACACCTCGCATTCTCCTTTTTTTGCTAAGCTCTTTTTTCCATTTTTCTTCTGCCATAATATATTTATGCTGTAAATTACAAATAAAAAGATTATACACAGATAGAAACGCTAAAATGACTATTATAAAATAATCTGTCAAAAAAAGGCCCCAAAATTTTACTGGCAATATTAAAATAGCATTCAAATTAGAAAACTGAATCATAGACACAATTGTTGCAGCTACAACAAGTTCATTTTCATGCGTTGGGTCATAAAACGGATTCATGTCTTTGGTTTTGTCCGTTCTTATCAAAAAGTCAGCTATTCTGTAAAATAAATAATGATAAAATTTCATTGTTTTAAACTTTATTTAAATGGAACAGCCGTTTGCGCCGGTGGCGGCGGTTACAAACCGCATCTTGGAATCAGAGGAGTATTTAATCATCATTGGTCAAATTCAGTACTATTCTCTATAAGATTTACAATATCATCAACTATTATTTTTTTTTGTTTCTCTAAAGGAATACTTTTAAAAGAGCATAACAACGATGAATCATCATCAAATTCTACATCCATAATATCTGTAGAAAAAAATAGTTTATAAATAACATATTCTTTTTTATTATGCAAATAATTTTGCAAAACATCTAATGATGGTATTGCACCTATGAAATCCTTGTAATTACCTAAATCAATATATAAAGTTGAATCATCATCAAAAATGCCAATATTTATTCTTGTGATTTCAATATTTTGATGATTAAAAAAAGAGAAAACAAAATCTATTCGACAAGGTATTATATGGAGATATAAATTGTTATATATCAGATTATTGACATGATTAATAGTGATTTCCATATGCTAATTAATTAAATTCCAGTTGCGGCGGTTTTACAACCCCTCCTTTGTTTGTCAAACGCTTTCTACAACCTTGTGAACCATTACAACTACAGATTCATATAATTTTCCACATGGTATTTGAGCATCTGCGACACTTTTGCAATTTGTTCGGAGTTTTGCCGGCCTTCCATCAGGTCGTAGAGTGTCTGCAGCTTGTCGATATAACTGCCAATCTCCTCCTCGTAATGGAGCGGGTCGTCGGAGGCGAAGTAAAAACGCAGTTTGCCGTCCCAAATGGCAGTGAGCGGTTCCAAAAAGGGACTTAAACGGTCGAAAATGAGTTTAAACGGTATCTCCTGCTTGTGGTTTTTGGCAAGCATGGCCATGTGCAGCATAGTTTCGGAGCACTGCTCTATGTCGGCCTCCACATAATGCCGCACCTGCGGGCTCATGGCAAAGAAATATCCCGTTTCGGTGGCCAGCTGGTCGGTTTTGCGTTGGGCAAAGGCGTTGATGGCTGTGTCGCCCGCCGCCCAGTAGGCGTTGAGCATGGAGAGCAGCACCTCGTCGCGGAGCATCTTTTCGGGCACGTAGTGCATCACGGTGTCCCAAAGACGCATGGCGGTGGCGTAGTCGCGCTCCTCCACCAGTGTTTCCGACAGCTCTCCGATGTCCTCCAGCAGCATTTTGCAGAAATTGCGCGAAGTCTCGTCGAGGTAAACGCCGTGCAGGTCGTGCCAAAGGAAACTGTCGAGCACGTTGTCGGCCATAAGCTTGCTGTTCACCACAATCTGCTCGGAGCTGGAACGTTCGGCGTTGTCCAGTCCGAAAGGGGTAAGACGGTAGGCCATGCCTTCGAGCTGCAGGTATTTCTCCAACTCCGGCACGGCGGAAAGCGCATATTGCGAATAATATACGGGACGCTGCCAGTCGTTGTGGAGCAGTATGTCGTAGTGCATCAGGTCGCTGCGGGAGAGGGTGCCGCCAAGCAGCACAAACACACTGCGGGGTATGCGTTTGTAGGCAATGCCGGGAGTCTGTGCGGCGAAAGCCTCGGCGTTTACCGGAATCTCCACCCTCGAGGTGGGGATGACGAAATAATCCACGTCGTCCATATAATGTATGGCGCGGCTGTCGTCCTTCACCATCTCCATCATCTCGTCGAGCGAGAGGATTTTCTTGCCTTCGGGATTAGAAAAAACTAGCTGCCGTTTGCGTCCGTGGTACTGACTTGCGTCGAAGGAGAGCTGCAGCGGCCGGGCATCGTTCTGCGCTTGGCGCAACTGGTCGATATACCACGGGGTGCTGAGCAGGCTCAGGTTTACAATTCGCACGTCGGTGCGGATGCCCTCCACCTCCTGCAGGTACCACAGCGGGAAGGTGTCGTTGTCGCCGTGGGTGAAAAGGATGGCGTTGCGTTGGCACGACATCAGCAGGTTGTATGCCGAATCGCGAGCCATAAAACGGCCGGAGCGGTTGTGGTCGTCGTAGTTCTGGGCGGCCATCAAGGCGGGAACCACCATAAGAATCACAGCCACAACAACTTGCAGTGCCTTGCCGAGCCAGCCTCTGATTTTTCCCGCAAGGGAGAGGAAAAGGCTTGCGCCGATGCCTATCCAGATGGCAAAGGCGTAGAACGAAGTCACATAAACGTAGTCGCGTTCGCGAGGCTCGTAGGGTGCGGAGTTAAGATATACGACGAGTCCCACGCCGGTTATCAGAAACAGCAGTCCCACCAATCCGGCGCCACGGCTGTCGCGCTTGATATGGTACAGCAGTCCCACAATGCCGAGCAGCAGCGGGATGGCGTAATATTCGTTGCGGCCTGGGTTGCGCAATGTTTCGGGGATGTCGCTCTTGGCGGTGCCGTTGAAAAAGCGGTCGGCGGCGGGGATTCCGGTGGTTACCGCGCCGTTGCGGATGGAGCCGAAGCCCTGACAGTCGTTGAAACGTCCGCAGTAGTTCCACATAAAGTAACGGAAATAGGAGTGCACCAGCTGGAATGTTACGAAAAACCGCAGGTTGTCGCCAAACGAAGGACGGTACATCCTCTCGCCGTCGGTCTCCACAAAAGTGCCACTGAGTCCGCTCCAAGCGGGATAGTAATGTTCCGCGTCGGCTTTCCACATACGTGGGAAAAAGGTGCAGAAGGCCTTATTATATATGTATCCGCTGTTGCGGCCGCTGTCGGCGATGATATAGCGGGCCTCCACGGCAACGTTTTTCAGATGGTTTTGCGATATAAAACGCTGTGCCTCACAGCTTTCGGCGAAAAGCAGGGCGGTGTCGCCGGTCTCAATGCGGTAAAACAGCTCATAAACAGGGTCTTTCTGTCCGTAGTCCTCAACGGGGGCGGTGTAATAAGGACCATAGACGAGGGGCGGCTGGGTGTACTGGTCGCGACTCCAGTAGGAATAGAACGACACCGGGTTGTCGGGACGGCCTTCGTTCAGCGGCAGCTGCGACTGCGAACGGAGTATAGTGGCCACATTGGGCGAAAGTCCGAGCAGGAAAAGCATCACGGCCACCACTGCCAGCTCCAGCCTGAGGAGACGTTTGACCAACGCCACCACAAGCACAGCTACAATCACCAAAGCCACAAGGCCGGCGGTGAGCAGCATGGCACCGTTTACCGAAAGGTGCATATTATTGACAAACAAGATGTTGCATTTGGCAAAAAGCAAGAACAGTCCCGGAATTATCAGCTTGTAAACCACCAGCAAGGCCGCCAACGAGGCCACAAAGGCCAGCAACGTTTTCCACCAGCGGGGATGGAAGGTGTTGTAATACACCAACATCACCGCCGAAGGTATGACGAGCATCGAGAGGAAATGCACTCCCTCGGAGAGTCCGAGCAGCAGAGCCGTCAGCAGCAGCCACCGCACGGAACGGCGTGGGTCGGTGGCAAACTCCGCCTCCCAGCGCAGCATAGCCCACAGCAGCACGGCTGTAAACAGCGACGAGAGGGCGTAAACTTCGGCCTCCACCGCCGAAAACCAGAAACTGTCGGAGAAACAGAAAGCCAAGGCTCCCACCATGGAGGCGGCAATGGTGGCAAAAGTGCCTGTCGTGCCGTCAACGAAACGACGTATCAGTCGCGAGATGGTCCAGAAAAGGAACATCACCGTGGCACCGCTGGCCACTGCCGAGAGCATGTTCACCGCCCAGGCCACGCGCGTCGGGTCGCCGAACGAGAGGTGCGAAAACAGGTGAGCCACAAGCATATACAGAGGCGCTCCCGGCGGATGTCCCACCT
>JAEENM010000169.1 GCA_016283745.1 Bacteroidales bacterium
TAAAAAAGTTGTTAAATTCAAACCCGGTTCCGGCCTCGCTTTGTAAGAACACACTGCTAAACCAAAAAAGAGTCGCCTAAAGCGACTCTTTTTTTTTATGCCTCGACTCCACATCCCTACTGCTGTAGATAGAAGTCGTAAAGTGTTTGCAGATAGGCTTTTGCCTTGCGCAGTTCCGACTCCATGGCCGTACTGTCGGCAAAGGTGTTGTCGGTAATCTTGCCCACCTCGGCATCGTAGAGCAACGAGCCGTCGGGCGTTATCCAGCCCATTCCCATATTGGTCTCGTAATAGGCAAATCCTTTGTTCGAAACATTGAACAAATCCACGCCACGATAGGTGGCGGTGTTTGTGTCGCCCATCTGGCACATCAGAGTGCGGTACAAATCCACGTGCGTGCCTATGGTCTCAAACTGCTGTCCTTTGTATTCTTCCTTCAACGCACCGCCGAGCCAAAGCATCGGCACATGCATATATGCAGGCGAGTTGATGTAATGTCCGCGGTAGGTGGCGTGACTATGGTCGCCGACAAGGATGAACAAAGTGTTGTTGTACCACGGCAGACGCTGCGCCTTCTTGATATAGTCGTAAATACATGAGTCAGAATATTTTACCGAGTTGAGGTATGGAAGTTGCTCCACGTTCCACGTAAGTTGTCGTACCACCTTGGGCTCGTCGTAGGGAGAGTGCGAGCTGCCGGTGAAAATCATATGGAAGAAAGGTTCTTTCACCTTTTTCTGGTCGTTCAATGCCTGCGCAAAGAGATATTGGTCGGGGACGGAGAGTTTGCCTTTGGGAGTGCCTTTCGGAAAATCCTTGCCCTCGAAAATTTTCTGGAACTCGTGCCAAAGCACAAAAGCGCGGATATTGCCGTAATTAAGGTCGCCGCCGAAATAGAAAGCAGTTCCATAGCCCTTGTCCATCAGGTATTTAGGCATGCTGGGGAGATATTTATAAAGCGGGAAATTGTCGGTGATGTCGTTGCTCTGGAGCGGCGGAAAATCGCTCAGTATGCCCGAAATGGCTTGCTGCGAGCGGTGTCCGTTGCTGTAGAAACGGGTAAAGAGCAGTCCCTCCTCCTCCAGCTTGGCAAAGCCGGGCGTCACCCCTGCCCTGTTGGCGCTGTCGAGACTTGCCACCACATCCGCCGACCAGCTTTCGAGCAGAAGCAGCACGATATTCGGACGGTCAGTGTTCAGCACCTGCAACGTGCTGTCGCTCTGCATGGTATGAATGTCGGCAATGATGCTGTCCGCTGTTTTGTTGTCGTAATAGACAAAGGGATTCTCATCCTTTATCCCCTTGAAATGCAGATAGTTGTGCATCAGATTCCATGGAGTGTTCACAGCTGCGTCATTGAGTATGCTGTGGTGCGAGAAATATGACTGGCTCTGGTGGATGGGTATGTCGCCGAAACCTCCGCGCATCCCCACAAAGAGCAATCCGCCCAAAATGACGAAAGACACCGGTGCTTTTACGCCACCCAGTTTCACCGGCTCTATCTTCGGTTTCGCCACCACCTTGGCATACAGCAACATAAACAACGCGATATAGACAATTGTCCCGAGCAGAAGCAGCAGAAACACTCCCGTCGAGACGGAGTCGAAAATCTCTTTCGGCCGACGCAGGTACATCAGCGCCTTGATGTTTATCTTAACCTGCCATTCCTCGTAAATACCTATCTCTCCGAATATTGCGAACGATGTAACGATGAGCATCGCGCACATAAGCACTTTTTTCGCCACTCCTATCCAACGCCATTTCGCCACAAGCTGGAGTGCCATCAGCAACAGCATCGGTGCCATGAGCCAGCAGGCCGCCGAAGTGTCGAGTTTCAGGGCGTTGGGATACACTTTCAGTATCTCGCCGAAAGGTATGCCGCCGAGCAAGGCTGTCTGCGAAAGCAGGAAAAGCGTCCTTCCGACAAGGAAAAACAGCATCCAGAAAAGATAAAGCTTGACAAGTTCGATAAGGAATTTCTTCATAAACGGAATGTGTTAATACACATAGACTTGTGTTTCTATCACAGATTGTCAGAAACCGAAGCCGATATTCAGTGTGGCACCAAATTTTATCATGTGAAGCAGCACTTGGTCTTTGTTGTTGTAGCTTCCGCCGGGCATTTCTTCGGTTGGGTTGATGCGGCGCTCAACCTGAAAAGGCTGCAACTGATAGCCCACAAAAGCCGTTATAGCAAAAGTGCTGTTGATATGTATGCGGTAGCCCAAATCGGCACCGAACATAATGCCGCTTTTGTTCACTTTCACCATACCTGTAGCGTCTTTGCGTGTGCTGCCCGCGGGTATGGAGTAGCCAAGTTTCAGCACGGTATACGGCGAGGTGCGTCGCGGCGACAGGTGCGAGCGGAACTCCACATAGATGGGCATGTGCGAAAAGGCATTGGTCTTGTCCTTGAGGAACTCCACGCCCAAGCCGAATGCCACTGTGCGACGGTACTGGAAACCAAATGCCGCCGACATTCCGAACATCGATGCCTTTTCCGACGAGAGGTCCTTGGCACCACCCAGTCCCACAATGGTGTAGAAACGATAATACTCGTTGTACCACTTGCCCGAAGGAGGCAACGGCGATGGCGCAAGCTCGTCGAAAGCCAATGTGGAGGCGTCGTCGGCAGGGACAAAGGAATCCTGTGCTTTGACGCTGGCACACAGCGCAATACAGAGCGTAAGAATGGCTAATTTCTTCATCTTATCAATAAAAATACAGCGAACTCCCCTTGCACAGAGTGTCAGAGAAAGTTCGCTGTTTTTTACGAAAATAAATTACATTTGTTTCAGATTGTCGGCGATGATGAGAGTTGCCTCGGTGGCAGCCTGCACCTGCTCAACAGTGAATTCGGGGTTGATTTCGGTCAGCACTATGCCCTTGGGAGTGATTTCCATAACGCCCATCTCGGTGATGATCATGTTCACCTGACCTTTGGCTGTGAGGGGCAGTGTGCATTTTTTCAGAATCTTGGGGTTGCCTTTGGCAGTGTGTTCCATGGCAAGGATCACCTTTTTGGCACCTACAAGGAGGTCCATGGCGCCGCCCATACCGGGAGTCTTTTTGCCGGGGATCATCCAGTTGGCGAGGTCGCCCTCTTCGTCAACCTGCATGGCGCCGAGGATACTTACGTCCACGTGGCCACCGCGGATGATGCCGAACGATGTTGCGCTGTCGAAAGTGGAAGCGTCGGGAGTGGTGGTGATATAACCGCCGCCGGCGTTGATGTACCAAGGATTTTCTTTACCCTCTTCGGGAGTGGGACCCATGCCGATCATGCCGTTTTCCGACTGCAGTACCACATGTACGCCTTCGGGCAGAAAGTTGGGAATCAAGGTCGGCAGTCCGATACCAAGATTTACTACATCACCATCGTGCAGTTCCTGTGCGGCACGACGTGCGATAAATGTTCTGATTTCGTTTTTGTCCATTGTATTATGTTTTTATGTGTTTTTAATTTGAATGTCGTTTCTAAAATTATTTCCATCCGCGTTTCACCATTTCCTGAGCTATGAACGAAGCCTCGTCGTCGGCGTAGGTGTTGACACCGAAACCAGCGTCGTAGCCCAGCTCTTTGGCCAGTTCGTGGCTGATACGGGGACCGCCGCAGATAAGTATCACCTTGTCGCGAAGTCCTTCGGCCTCAAGCATCTCCACAAGTTCGGTGAGGTTTTTGATATGGATATCTTTCTGCGTAACTGTCTGACTTACAATAAGTGCGTCGGCGTGAAGCTCGATTCCTTTGGCGATGAACTCCTCGTTTGGCACCTGCGAGCCGAGGTTGTAGGCGTCAATCATGTCGTAGCGTTCCAGACCGTAGTGTCCGGCGTAGCCTTTCATGTTCATAATGGCGTCGATACCCACGGTATGTGCGTCGGTGCCAGTGCTGGCGCCCACTATCACTATCTTGCGGCCTATGTTTTCGCGTATGTACTCGTCGCATTCGTGCATGTCCATTTTGGTGCTTTCCACCTTGGGCACATATATCGACGAGTAATCCACTGTGTGTGTGCAACTTCCGTAGCAGTTGAAGAAAGTGAAGCCTTCGGTAAGCTGTTTGGTATAGACCACCAGCGGGTTTTCGAAGCCCATTTTCTTCATCAGCTGTTTGGCGGCCTCTATGGCCTCGTCGCCTTCGGGCACGGGCAGGGTGAAACTCACCTGCGTCTTGCCGTCGTTCATGGTGTCGCCGTAAGGCTTTATCTTAGTCAAATCCAAGGTTTTGTCGAAATCCTTGGCCTCCATTGAATACAATCCTTCGCTCATTGCTGTATAATGTTGTTGTTGTTAATCTAATTTACTGTCACAGAATATTTTTAGTCGAAATCTTCGATTATGCGTTCCATAAATTCCTCTTTGCTGAAAGAGAAATACTCGTCGCCCACAAAGGCAAAAATCCGCTCGTCAACAAACTCGGCCTCGTGGTCCACAAACTTGCCGTTTTTGTCCACCAGAGCGTCGTTCAATCTGCTGGATGCCAAGATGATAGTATCTTCGCTACCAGGCTCGAACACGTTCTCCACCTCTGTGGCCAGATATTTGTTGCCTTTGTACTCTATTTCGAATGTTTCAAGTTTTGACATAAAGCAAATCTTATATAATTGTTGTTACTTTTTTTTCACTTCTGCTTTCACGAAAATACAAATCATTTATTATCCTCATAAAACCTTTTTTCGCTATATTCAGCCCATTTTAAATACATCTCTTTATAGTTTGTCTTTATAAATGCCTGTATTTTGGATATTTCAGTGTCGGTTAAGATGCCGCGTTTCTGCAAAACGGTGTCGCCATTTTCCTTGACAAAAAACTTTGCGGACCCGCGTTCGGACAGTTTGCTGTCACTTGCGTGTATGTGCATACACTCAATTACGCAGAACGATGTAAAATACAAGTAGTATCCCGCAACTTTAAATTCGTAATACTTGGGCATCGGTCATTCCTCCATATATTGTTTGTTTTTAAGGAAATAATCAACCACAATACCTGCCTCAATATCGTCCATTGTAGTTTCCAATATAGTACCATCGAACGATACCACAGAGGCTTTCTGCGGATTTTTGATATTCAGCACACGGTAGCCCTTGTCGCATTTTGTAAACGCATAACCGTTTACTATCAAATCGGCATTGTCGGCAATTTTCTGTATTTCGTTCATGCTATCGTTACTTTTTTAATTGGTTTCAAAAACACGTCAGGGTTGATATACAAATCCTCAAGTATCGGTACAAGGTCGATATACTCTTCTTCGCTTTTGTCGTTGTGCGCATACTTGGCCATAACAACTATGTAGCCGTTATCCCATGTTTTCACCTCGGTATATCTCTCCAACGAATACGGTGCTATGAACCGTATCACGCAGTCGCCGTATTTGAAAACGGTGTATTTTCCTTGGTTGGTTAGTAGTGCACAACTTGTCGTTTCCATAATCAATTGTTTTTGATTATTTCTTTCCTTTCATCAGGTCGATAAACGGGTTGAAGTAGTTCTCGCCTTTCTCGGTAACACCGTCGAGACCCTTGCCGCCGTTCTTCGGACGTTTCACATCGGCAAAGATACCTTTCTCCAAAGCGGTGAAAAGTCCCTCTTTCTGCATGTTCTCGAGCAGTGCGGTGGCTTTGTCGAGCACCTCTTTGGCACGGTTTTTGATGATGCCGTTGTCCTTGAACTCCACTTCGTCGCCGATATTTTTCATATTGCCGAAAATGTATTTGGCGTTCTCGATGGAGAGGTAACGGTCGCTCATAAACGGCGTGTGGATGGCCTCGGTGGGCATTCCCAGAAGCTGCAGGCCCTGGTGTGTCCAAATGCCTATTATGTTGAACAATGCGTCTTGGATATGTCCGCGGAAGATGTTGCCGGTCATAAATTTCGTCGGGGGCATGTATTTCAGCGGGGCTTTCGGGAATATCTCCCTAATCATCTGTGCCTGAGCAAGTTCATAGAGAAAACCGTTCTCCAGCATAGGATCCATCTCGAAAGCGTGTCCCAGTCCCTGCTGCTCTTCGGGTAAACCGGCAAGCAGTGCCAGCTGCTCGTTGATAAGGTCGGAGGCGAGCACGGTGTGGGCTTCCTCGTAGGCGTCGGCGGTGGTGAGGTAGTTGTCCTCGCCGGTGTTGATGATAACGCCTGCAAAGCCGTTGATGATACGGCTGAAATACTGGTCGATCAGCGTGCGCTGCATGTTGATGTCGCGGAAAAGGATTCCGTAAAGGGCGTCGTTGAGCATAACGTCGAGACCTTCCAGAGCGCCCATGGCGGCTATTTCGGGCATGCAAAGTCCTGAGCAGTAGTTACAAAGACGAATGTAGCGTCCCACCTCCTCGCCCACTTCGTCGAGGGCTTTGCGCATGATGCGGAAATTCTCCTGAGTGGCGTAAGTGCCGCCGAAACCTTCGGTGGTGGCGCCGTAAGGCACGTAGTCGAGCAGACTCTGGCCAGTGGTGCGTATCACGGCGATGATATCTGCACCCTGACGCGCTCCGGCCTGTGCCTGAACCACGTCTTCGTAGATATTACCTGTGGCTACAATAATATAAAGGTAGGGCTTGGAGCCTTCGCCAATCGTGTTGATGTAGTTCTCGCGACGCAGACGGTTGCCGCGAATGCGTTCGATGGTGGCGTTGATGGTGGGCTGAAGGGCTTTGTCGATCTCCGCACGGGAATGTACGGGCAGTTTGGTGATGTCGAGCTTGCCTTCGGAAATCTGTTCGGCAATCTGCTGGGGAGTGAGTCCCGTCTCGATGACGGCGTTGCCCATAAAGAACATAACGCCCTGTCCCAGAACGCCTTTGCTTTTCAGCTCGTCCACCACCACATTGGGCAGAGGAACTTCGTTGGCGTCGATGCCGTCGATGCCTAAAAGACGGCACAATGTGCGTTCTACAGCCACAGTAGTGTAGTTTCCGACGAAATCCTGAACTCCGTCGGCTATCTTGCGGGCGAGGCCGCGTGCATATTCAACTTTCTCAAAATCAAGTCCTACTTTACTTTTCTGCATATCTTTATAACGTTTCTGTGTTAGTCAAAATGATAGGATTCCGTTGTAGAACCCACTTTTTTTAGCGGTGCAAAGATACGAAATTTTTCGCAAACGACAAAAAGAATTTTTAATTCGGAGTTCGGAACTCGGAGTTCGGAATTATTTCCTGCTTCGCTTCGCGAGATCTTGTAAATCTTGTTGATTATTATTGTTCTCCTGCTTGCCTTTGGCAAGCGAATTGCGCAGCAATCGTGAACTCCGCTGAAATCAATTAAAAATTGTGAACAAATCTTTTAAATCTTGTAAATTGCTTTCGCCTTCGGCGAAAAATTGTTTAGATTTATTAGATTTCAGCCCGAAGGGCTAGGAGAATATAAATTGCCCGCATGGCAAGTAGAATTTCAATTATCAATTATCAATTATCAATTATCAATTATCAATTCTCAACTTTCAATTTCAAACTGACCACTGACTACTGACCACTGACCACTAATTGTCTCAGCCATTCTATCTCGTCGGGCCAGCGCATCGGGTCGGGGGTTTCGAGGATGATGGGCATGTCGTCGAAACGGGGGTCGTTCATGAAACGCACGAAAAAGTCCTTGCCCATCGCGCCCAAGCCAATGCTCTCGTGACGGTCCACGTGGCTGCCCGCCCCTTTCTTGCTGTCGTTGAGGTGCACGGCACGCAGGTATTTGAAACCTATCACGTTTTCGAACTCCTCCATAGCGAACTGATAGCCCATCTCGGTGGTGAGGTCGTAGCCGGCGGCGAGGGTGTGGCAGGTGTCGATGCACACTCCCACCCTACTTTTGTCGTCAATGCTTTCAATAATACGGGCTATATGTTCGAAACGCCAGCCGAGGTTTGTGCCCTGTCCGGCGGTGTTCTCTATCACTGCCGTTACGCCGTGGGTTTGCGCAAGGGCGGCGTTCACCTCGCGGGCGATCTGGTCGAGACAGGCCTCCTCGCTCATGCTGTTGAGGTGGCTGCCCGGGTGGAAGTTGAGCATACGCAGTCCGAGCTGCTCGGCACGGCGCATCTCGTCGAGGAAAGCGGCACGCGACTTGGCGAGAGTCTCCTCGTCGGGCGAGCCGAGGTTGATAAGGTAGCTGTCGTGCGGCAGCACGTAGTCGGGACTGAAACCGCGGTCGGCAAGCAAGGCTTTGAAACCGACAATCTCAAGCTCAGGCAAAGGTTTGCTCACCCATGCGCGCTGGTTGCGGGTGAAAAGGGCAAAAGCGTCGGCACCAATGGCCTCCGCGTTGAGGATGGCGTTGCCCACACCACCCGACGCACTTACGTGTGCTCCAATATGTTTCGACATAATGATGATGGTTTTTTGTTGATGCAAAAATACGTTTTTTCTGGCAATTGGACAAAAAAGTTGTGGATTCCAAAAATAAATCGTATTTTTGCAAACGGATTTCAAAGGGAATCCAGAAGCGTTATGCTACTCTGTGATTGGAAAAGGTGAGAGTTTTCTAACGAGTTTAAAGAATAGTATAATGGTTCACGCTTATAGCGTGGGCTGTTTACAATTTCTTAGCTCGGGGCACCTCTCACCGCCTCCAATCTGGAATGCGTATCAGTGCCACGTTTCTTTTTTAATGTTGTTTTCGCAATAAGGCACAATTGCAATTAAAAGTTGCGCCCGACACGTATTAGGGATACAGAAAGATGAACGTGAAAAGATTATTGTTGCCATTATTATTATGTGGTTTTGTTGGATTCCTTTGCTTTTCTTGTAGTAAAGATGCCGCCCAATCACAAACCAAAGACACAAATGAACTAGTTGCAATTGACTCACTCACCGTGGAATTGCATAAAATTGATAGTTTCATGAACAGCGGCCAATTAGTTCACTTGGATGTATATGAAATTGGCAAACTAAAAAGCATTTCTATTAGTGCACAAAAGGTAACTGCGGGCGACTTATCAACAACATGGATTAACATGCGCAAAGATTGTGGTAATGAATATTATTATTCATTTGAAGATGCAAGACTTTTAAGCGAAGAATGTCCGTATTTCATAAATGCCATAAATACAATAAATTCGAATAGGGATCGGGTCGTTGATCACGAAGAGAGATTTGCATATATGACAAAAGATGACATACGCATACTCGCCTATTCAAACGCTGGTAAAAAATGGACTTTTGA
>JAEENM010000020.1 GCA_016283745.1 Bacteroidales bacterium
GGACACACTTTCGGTCATGCTAGAGAGAGTGCCATGCTCAATCACGGCAAAGACGCTCTTTCGCACGGCGAGGCTGTGGGGCTGGGTATGGTGTGCGCTATGTACCTTTCCACAAAAAAAACGGGACTGCCGGAAAAAGTTTATGAAGACTTTGCACAAAAGGTGCGCTCGTTGCTCGGCAAATGCCATTTTTCGAAAAAAACTACAGACACCATTATATATAATATGTGTGCCGACAAAAAAAACGCCGGCGGGGAGATACGGTGCGTGCTGCTTAAGGACATCGGCGAGGCGGTTTATGACATACCAGTTTCGGAAGATGAAATTCGTGATGCTTTAGGTGTGTTTTAAGGGTAAAAAAAGCCTGTTTTCGCACCTGCAAAATATGTTTTTTTGAGTTTGCCAACGAGTTTTTGTAAAAATTATTGCACTGAAACACAGTGTATTAAATAAAATCTTTCATTTTTTTGTTGCTAATTCAGAAAAAAGTTGTACTTTTGCAGTCCGAAAAAAAGCCCAGGTGGTGAAATTGGTATACACGCCACTTTGAGGGGGTGGTGGCCTTACGGCCGTGCAAGTTCAAGTCTTGTCCTGGGCACCAAACAAAATCACAATTCAAGCGAGCCCGGGTGGCGGAATTGGTAGACGCGTACGTTTCAGGTGCGTATTTCGCAAGGAGTGCAGGTTCAAGTCCTGTCCCGGGCACAAAAAGAAAAAAGGTGTTGAAATTTCTTCAACACCTTTTGTTTTTATCCTCCCCTATAGTTATTCCTTCACAAAGTCGGCAACGCCGTGTTTGCACCACGGACAGATGAAATCGTCGGGGATGTTCTCGCCTTCATAGACATATCCGCACACCTGACACACCCAGCGGGTGATCTTGGCCTCGTCGCCGGCGGGTTTGGCCACGGCGGGTTTTATGTTTTTCTGGTAATAGGCGTAGGTGAGCGACGGCGCGTCGCCGAGTTTCACTGCCTCGGTGATTTCGGCAATGAAAAGCGTGTGGGTGCCAAGGTCCTTGGCATACTCCAACCTGCCGCTGATGTAAGAGTTGGTGTATTTGGGGATGTAGTAGATTCCGTTGGCGGCACGTTTCACAGCGTCGCATTTCTCGAACTTGTTGACATCGCGGCCGCTTTGGAAACCGAAATGCTGTATCACGTGCATGGGAGTCTCCTCGGTAAGCAGCGACACGTTGAAATGTCCGGTTTTAAGAATCATATCGTGGGTAAGGTTTTTCTTGTTCACCGTAATCATTATACGCATGGGATTGTCGGTGAGCTGCGCCACCACGTTTATTATACAACCGTTGTCCTTTTCGCCCTCGTGGGCTGTGAGCACGTACAGTCCGTAGCCAATGCTCATCACAGCGTTTTTGTCTATGTTGTTCATAATGTATGGTTTATTTGTTTAAATCGTTGTAAATGGTTTCTGCAATAGCCTCCAAACTGGCAATCTGGTTTTGTTTGAGGCTGGATTTAAGCGTTATGCCGTCTTCCAAAACTGTGTTGTTTTTCATCTCGCCAAGGATGGCACGTATCAGCTTGCCGCTCTGCGGTGCCCACGTGCCGTTTTCTATAACGGCAAAGGTGCGGTTTTGCAGGGCGTGGGCTTTGATGTCGAGCAGAAAATTCTCCATCGGGGTGAAAATACCGTTGTTGTAGGTGGAGGATGCCACCACGATGTGCGAATATTTGAAAGCCTCGCTCACCAGCACGCTGACGTCGGTTTTCGAGACATCATACATAGCGATGCCGTGCACGCCTTTGTCGGCAAGCATGGAAGCCAGAATGTCGGCGGCGTTCTCGGTGTTGCCGTAGATAGAGCCGTAGGCTATCATAACGCCCTTCACCTCAGGCTCGTAGCGACTCCATTTGTCGTATTTTTCGATGAAATAGCCGAAATCAGTGCGCCATATAGGGCCGTGCAACGGACAAATCATCTTTATGTCGAGCGACGAGGCTTTTTTCAGAAGCATCTGCACTTGAGTGCCGTACTTACCCACGATGTTGGTATAATAGCGTCGGGCTTCGTCGAGGCAGTCGCGGTCGAAATCCAGCTCGTCGGCGTAGAGGTTGCCGCCTATGGCTCCGAAAGTGCCGAAAGCGTCAGCGGAGAAGAGTGTGCCGGAAGTGGTGTCGAAAGTGACCATGGCCTCGGGCCAGTGTACCATGGGAGCCATAAAGAACTGCAGGGTGTGGCGGCCAGTGCATAGAGTGTCGCCCTCGGCAACGACTTGCGTGCGGCCTTCGAGGGAGAAATCGAAAAACTGGCCAATCATCGTTATGGCTTTGGCGTTGGAGACGATTGTCACGTCGGGATAGCGGAGCAGCAGGTCGGCGATAAGAGCGCAGTGGTCGGGTTCCATATGGTTGACAACCAGATAATTCAGCGTACGTCCGTCGAGGGCTGCCGCCACATTTTCGAAGAAACGGTGTGCCACCGAAGCGTCGGCGGTGTCGAGGAGGACGGTTTTTTCGTCGAGCAGCAGATAGCTGTTGTACGACACCCCGTCTAGCACGGGATATACATTTTCGAAGAGAGCCAAGCGGCGGTCGCTGGCGCCCACGTAAATCAGATCGTCGTTGATTTTTCTAATGTTGTGCATAAAAATTATGTGTTTGTTGTTGGTTTTTGGTTGTGCAAAGATACGAAAAAACGTCGGCATTGCGAAGGCATATTTCATCTTTTGGAAGAAAAAATATTTTTTAGCACATTTGCATATTTGTAATATATTGAATTATAGTGATATATCTTTTAAAACATTCTTTTTTGACCAAAAAACGAAAAAAAACGATTGCTGAGTGAAAAAAAAAGTGTATCTTTGCAGTTGCTTTTCTTTAAAGAAAAGTGAGGCGAAACGGGCTATTTAAACAATGAAACACGCCCGTAATCGTCTAAACGACAAAGAAATAAAAAAAATAAGAAACAGGAATATAATCAAAGTAAAAAACGATGAAAAAAGGATTTATAGGTTTTTTATTGATGGCGTTTTGTCTGCCGTTTGTGATGCACGCACAATATAAAGCGCCGATTGCAATAGTTTATGACACCATAGACACTTGCGACTCCTACACTTGGATTGACGGTCATAACTACACCGAGAATTCAACAGGATATTACATCTACAAAAATGCTTCGAGCGAAGACAGTCTTATGGTTATAATGACTTTTGTGATACACAAAAGCAGTGTAGCAGAGGTTTCCGCTTCGAGTTGTGGCGGTTACTACTGGGCTGTTAGCGACAGCGTTTACGAAACCCCCGGCGACTACACATATACCTTGACAAACGCCGCAGGATGCGACAGTGTGATAACTCTGCATTTCACGCACAAAAATCCCGACACAACATATACAGACATTTCGCAATGCGCTGCCTACACTTGGTCGGTTGACGGCAACACCTACGTAAACGACACCACCGTTTATTTCACAAGCCAGACCGCCGGTGCCGACAGTTGCCACGCTGTTTATTGTCTGAGATACAAACAAATGACAACAGTTGACACCATTTTTGTACAGACTTGCGAAGCAACCTACACATGGCCCATCAACGGTGTTACCTACAATACCGGTAAGGGCATTGTACCATTCCGTAAAGTGAATGAAGGCGGTTGCGACACTATGTACACTTTGAAATATGATGTAGGTGTAGGTCAATTCGAACTCCCTGACACAACTATCTCGGTATTCGGTTCCTTTGTATGGGGCAACGACACTATCAAGACTGATTCGACAAGAATTGACACCGTACTTGTAAAGACTTTTGCAAGCATCGAGGATTGTGATACTGTGATGAACTACAATGTTACCATTCTTCCTGTCTTCACAATAGACACAGCCTTCTGCGGCCGTGTTTCGGGAAGAAGATATATGGGTTATCGTTGGCCTACCGAAGATGGCGATGACGCTTTAATAAAACTCACTCGCAGCGGTGACACAACCTATATCTGCAAAGGTGCCGACCGTAAAGACAGCTGCATGATGAAATTCCACTATACCGACCTCGCTTCGGATACTACTTGGTTGCCAGAAATTGCTGCTTGCGGCATCTTCACATGGGAAGCCAACAACACTACCTATAGAACCTCGCAAGACTCTATCCTCTGCCGCCTCACAAACGTGAGAGGATGCGACAGCATAGTGATTCTCACGAAACTCACCATCAACGCCCTGCCAAATGTCTACATTGGCGGTATACTCCAAGTGCGTCCCGGTGGCAGCACCAAGCTCTTTGCCGTTGGCGACAGCAACCTCACCTACCTGTGGAGCACTGGTGAAACCTCGGACACCATAACCGTATCTCCTTCGGAAAACACCGAATACTCTTTAACAGCAACAAACGGCAACGGATGCCAGAGAAGCTCGACAGCTACCGTGGTTGTTAGCGAAGGTCTTAACCAAGCTACCGCCAACAGCGTGAAAGTATTCCCGAATCCCGCTTCGACAAAAGTAACCATAGAGGGCGAAAATCTTGTAAACGTGAAACTTTACAATATGCTCGGCCAGCTGATGGTTTCGAAAAATGCTGTTAACGGCAAGGTTTCATTACCTGTTGCCGACTACAACAACGGCTCGTACATACTTCGCGCCGAGACTGCCGATGGCAAGACAACCATCCGCAGCGTTGTGATAAAGAAATAATGATTTTTTCATAATACTCAATGAAGAGGTGTGCCTTTTGGCACGCCTCTTTTGTTTTTTCCATTGGGGTTGACCCAATGTCATGGGAATGCAACCCCTAAAGGATGTGTCGTTGGCTCCCTTCTGTCGATATTGATAGGCAACCTCTAACGTGGTTGTTTTAACGCTCCCATTGGTCGCTATTGAAATGCAACCTCTGACGAGGTTGTGGGTCTCGCTCGTGTGTTTGGGCGTGTTCGTTATTGAAAGGCCTATGGAGAGGCAACCTCTGACGAGGTTGGAGGTTTATTTCGTATGATTGTAGAAAAGGAAAGGCAACCCCTAAAGGGGTTGTGGGTCAGTTGCTTTGTTATCCGACAACGATAGAGGGATGGTTTCCTTATTTGCCGAGACGTTTAAGTCCTTCGAGGGCGGGGGCGAAAGCGGGGGCGATGGAAAGGGCGTCGGTATAACCCTGGCGGGCTGCTGCTTTGTCGCCTTTCTGCTCGTAGGCCAGAGCTCTGTTGGTGAGTGCCTGTATGTTGTTTGGCGACACTTCGATGGCCTGGGTGAAATAATCGATGGCTTTGTCGGGGTTTTGCTTGAATGTGAGTTCAATGTACCCTAAATTGTGCAGCGCGTCGGAGTGCTGCGGATTTATGGTAAGCACCTTGTTGTAGAAGGTCTCAGCCTTTTCCACATCGTTGTTGTCCTGATAATAGAGTGCCAAGGCATAGAGGGCGACAGTGTTGTTGGGGTCGAGGGTTGTAACTGTGGTGAGGTATTCCACGCCGAGGGGGTCGTTACGGTTTATGAAAAGGAGTCCAAGGAGTTCGTATGCTTGGGAATACTCGTTGTCCAAGTCGATGGTTTTGCGGAGGTCGCGGATGGCCTCGGTGGTATCGCCTTTTTCAAGGAACAGATAGCCGCGCATATAGTAGGCCTTGGGATTCAGGTTGTCGAGCTCAATGGCTTTGTCGATGCTTTCGAGGGAGCGGTTGTAGTCGCGGCTGAAAAGGGCTATCTCGCCGATTTTCAGGTAGGCGTCGATGTTCTTGGGGTTGATGTTGAGCACCTCCTGCAGGTCGGCATAGCTTTCCTTTACTTTGCCGTTGCGCAGATGGGCGTCGGCCAGAAGGAGATGGTATTTCTCTTCGCCGCTTTTCAAGGAGATGGCTTGTGTGAGGGAATTGATGGCGTCGGTGACTTCGTCGAGCTCTAACAGCACACGTCCGCGCTCATAGTAAAGTTCGGCATCCTTGGGGTTTTGCTTAATTTTGGCCTCCAAAAATGCAAGTAGTTCTTTGGGGTCGGTGGGAGCCTGTTCGTCGTTGCCACCACAGCCGATAAATATGGCCGATATGAATAATGCTATGATTGTCAGTGTTTTGAATCTCATAATAGTTGTTTATTTATTCTGCAAAGATACGAAAAATTTCAATTCGGAGAGCGGAACTCGGAGTTCGGAACTATTTGAAAAATGATTTATCGATTGAATGTTTGGAAAAAAACTTGCATTGGGGTTGATTAGTGAATTGTGATTGGTTGGTTTGGGGATTTTGAGATGTAATGTCCCGAGGCCGTGTCTGACGGGGTGGAGCTACTTTTTTTCGGCAAAAACACAATAAAATGGCAAAAGTGGCGGTTATATATAATATATGTAGGAGTTTCTCTCCAGATAAAAACGTTGAATTTGAAAATAGAATATTCGATGAAAGTGCATAATTATCTAATTTTGTTGGGTTTGGTGTTGTCCTATTTGGGATGTTTCGCCCAAAGCGAGCCATACGATTTCAACGGCGACGGCAAGAAAGAGACTTGCAAACTTGTGGCACCGAAAACCAACGACGAAACTTACGACTGCGAAGGCGGCTGCAACTGCCGTATTGTTTTTTCGGACCCGAAGATTCCTGCAATAACCATAACGAGTTGCATCGGGGGAGAGCCGCAAATATTGGGTGACCTTGACGGCAACGGCACCACGGAGATCGGCCTTGTGCCCGAATGGTGGACAAGCTGCTGGAGGTCGTACTATATATATACTTTTGTAAATGGCAAATGGACGCTTTTCGTGGATCCTATAACGATACACTGCAACCTTTTCGAGGAACACGATGGTCCTATCATAGAAAAAGTGGCGAACAAAAAAGGCTATTACAAAGTGTATTATTCCGAGTTCGACGACGAAAAAGGGATATTGACACTCACCAAAACAGTAAAAAAGAAAATCTGAACTTCCCCGCTATGAGCGAATTCAAAGCCGACAAACCGCAGGAGCTGATGAAATTCCTGATGGAGACACACCCCGACGTGAGCCGCAACAAAATCAAGTCGTGGCTTGCCAACGGTATGGTTTGCGTAAACGGCGAAAACATATCGCAGTACAACCACCCGCTTGCCGCGGGCGACACCGTAACGGTGGTGAAATCAGGGACATTCCTGAGCCAATGGATGAACATCGTTTACGAGGACCGCTACCTTCTGGTGGTGGAGAAGAAAGAGGGCATCCTAACCCACAGCCTGACTCTGAACGACCCCTCGCTGCAGAACATACTCAACGACTACCTGCTTTTTACGCACCAGAAATGCCGTGCACACGTGGTGCACCGTCTCGACCGCGACACCTCGGGACTGCTTATCTTCACCAAGGACAAAAAAGTGGAGCTGCTGTTCGAAAAAGACTGGAAAGGCACGGTGTACGACCGCCGTTATGTGGCCGTGCTCTCGGGACAGATGCAGAAAGAGGGCACCATCGAGTCGTACATACGCTACGAGGACGACGGGCGTTTTACCTGCAGCGCCACCGACAACGGGGGCAAATGGGCTGTGACACACTACCGCACGCTGAAAACGAGCAAACGCTACTCGCTGGTGGAGTTCAAACTCGACACCGGACGCAAAAACCAGATTCGCATTCACTCCAAAGTGATGGGACACCCCGTGGTGGGCGACTTCCGCTACCTGAACTTCGACGACCCCATAGGCCGCCTCGGACTGCACGCCTACAAACTCTGTTTCTCCCACCCCGTAACGGGTGAGGACCTGCGTTTCGAGACACCCTTCCCGAAAAAATTTATGGAGCTGTTTGGATAGTGACAATGAAACGAAAAATATTATACCAAGCCCTTTTTCTACTTGCTCCCGTTTGTGGCTGTTTGGCAAATGTGCATGCTGACACCTCGTATTTATTCGTCTCAAACGAATACAACATCCTTGTAATTAACTCATCTGACAACGATTACGAATCGGCAAATACTATAGTTCTTGTTTCTAACGACATAACCAAATCAGAAATAACAATACCATCGTTCGAAGAAGTAAAAAATCTAAATCTTGATAAATTGGCAAAAGACTCCGACAGTCTGTTGGTCGAGGTGTCTTATGGCGGTGGCAAGTTCATGTATAATTCGAAATTCGTTTTCCGCATTTCCAACCAGAAATTCAATCTTATTAGCATCGATCACCGCTATTTTTCACCCAACATCGACCCCGGACATTTTAAAGTGAATTTTATTGAGCCTGGAGGTTATAGCGATGAAACTTCGGGCGATGTGAAAAGCGGCGTAGAGGGGAAATATGACTTGGAAGTTTGGATAGATATGCTCATCAATATGAGTTTCTGGTAATCTGTTGCTATTTGCAACGAGCTCTGCATCATAATAGCGCGACGGGTGGAGAAATGAACCATTTCCTATCCTTTCCGAAATGTGCAGGGAAAAAGTGCGATTTCGGAAAATATCGGGTTGTTTTGTGGCGATACGTTCCGAAATGTGGTAAAAATTTATGCGATTTCGGAAAATATCGGCTATTTTTATCATCATTGTACAAACAGATCTTCCATTGTCAATTGATGTATAATGCCGTTGGAATAGGCATTACGCACCATACCGTATGAGGTAATCATTGTTGGCCACACCGCTTTGCGGGTTTTTGTTGAGTCAAGAAAAATCCCCAATTTTCGTCGCAGTTTGGCATCATACTGCTTGGTAAGCACAAACGGACCTTTAGAGAACTTTATTTCGCAAAGATTTATAACGTTGTCGCTGCGGTCGATAAGCAAGTCCACCTGAGCGCCCTCCTCGCTTTTATCTTTCGGACGGTATGTCCACGAAAATATTCCACTACTGATACCGGAAATGCCGAGAGCGACAAGTATCTGCCTTGTGTGCAGCAAACACACGCGCTCGAACGCCAAACCGCACCATGTGTTGTACTTGGGCTTGCCTATTGAGGAAGTCCAAAACTGATCGTTATCAACTGCTTGGTTAGCAATGAATTTAAAATGAAACAAAGTAAAATTGTCTATCAGCTGATACCTTGTGTTCTTTTTCTTTTTGCCCAAAGCAGTGTAGGAACGGATGAAATCGCATTGCTCCAGCTCTTCCAGTTTTTCGGACAGTTTGCCACCGAGATTTGTGGGTATGGCCGCCGTTATCTCATCAAAAGTCATACCGACTTTCTTTGTGCCAAGGGCTGTAACAATATCGATATAGGGTTGCGGCGAACGGAAAAGCGAGGCGTACAATGCTTTGAATTCGTCGCACAGCGGCCCATGTTTGGCAAAAAACAGTTGGTCGATATTTTGTGCTGATGAAAGGTTGGGTTTGAGCAGACTCCAATAGTACGGCACGCCGCCAAGCACCATATATGTCTCCACGATGTTCTGGCGCGACATCTGCAACGATTGTTTCTGGGCATACTGCTCGCACTCCTTGAGAGAAAACGGCTGCAGATATATCTGTCTTGTCAAACGGTTGTGCAAGCCTCCATAATTGCGTACAATTTTGCTGATAATCCATGAGGTGGCGCTGCCGCAGACAATTAAAACGATGTCGTTGCGCATATTCGCCCAACCGTTCCAGAAATGCTCCAACGCACTCACGAAACGGCTTTTGGGGGTGTCCAGCCATGGCAGTTCGTCTATAAAGACAATCTTTTTCTTTTGCGGAAGGGTGGAAAGATGCTGCTCGAGCAGATGGAATGCCTCGAACCAAGTTTTTGGCAATCGGCAATGTTTCATGCCGGCACTCCGCAACGACTCGCGGAACTCCCAAAGTTGCTCTTCTTTGGTGGCATCGTTGAGACCCGTGTGGACAAAAGCGAACTGTCCTTCGAAAGTCTGTTTCACCAAAAAAGTCTTTCCCACGCGGCGGCGGCCGTAGATAGCACAGAACTGCGACTCTTTGCTCCGAAGCAAATCGAGTAACTCCTGCTGTTGTTTTTCTCTTCCTATCAACATAATTAAAGTTGTTTAAAATCGACTGCAAAGTTACGAATAATTTCCGAAATGTGCAAGAAAAAAGTGTGATTTCGGAAAATATCTGGCTATTTTATGGCGATACGTTCCGAAATGTGGTGTAATTTTATGCGATTTCGGAAAGAATCAAGCACTTTTTCAATATTTAAAATCAGGAAACACGAAAAAAAGAAAATTTCGTTGATTTTCGTTATTTAGGTGTTCCCGAATTTCATATTTTATTGTCACTGCCCCCAGATTTTAAAAACCTCCATTTTCCATCTCCAAAAACCGACATTTCTCCCTTAGGAAACTCCTTTTTTCAATCGAGTTTTCGGAGTTTTATGCCGTAATTACAATTTTAACACAATATATTTCTTTTACAATCAATAAGTTGTGTATTCGTACTGAAAAACATTGAAAACTATTTTGTCGTTTCAAGTTTTCTTTGTATCTTTGCACTCCCAAAAAAACGGACAAAGTGAGCGAAAACAACGACACATTGAAACGGAAAATCGCCGAGAAGGCTACCGACCTCTTTGTAAGCAACGGTGTGAAAAAAGTGAAGATGGACACCATTGCCAAGGAGCTGGGTATGTCGAAACGCACCCTGTACGAGAACTATCCCAGCAAGGAGGTGCTGATAGAGGAGTGTCTGCTGCTGCTCACCGAGACGCTGAACCGTACCATCGAGTCGGTGCTGGACTACGAGCAGGACGCGACAAAAATTATGGCGGCAATACGCAAGACCTGCAGCTCAAAAAACAACATTTTCAGGATAAACCACATTTTCAGCGAAGAGCTTTACCAAAACTACCCCGACCTTTTCGAGAAACACACCGCCAAATACAAGAAAGAGCATGTGAAATACCTGCGCGAATTCCTTAGCCGCGCCGCTGCCGACGGATACCTCAAACCAAATGTGGATGTGGATTTCGCCGCCGGTCTAATGGTGGAGATTTTCGACCACATCATCTTCGACCGTCTGCACGTGGAAGGCTTCGACAGAAGCGACACGATGAAGAATTTCTGGGCCATCATCTTCGGCGGGATAATGATGGACAGTTTCTGGCAGAAATGTGACGACGACAAAAACAAAGAAACATAATTGATTTTGAACACGGATGACACGAATATAACGGATTGAATTTAATATATCATGCAAGCATGATTACGGATAACACGAATTAATAGATACCATATAAATAAAGTATATACAACGACAATGACACGAAAGAAAACCTTTACAGCACTGATACTGCTTGCCGCGATGGCGGGAGCCCTGCACGCGCAGGACACCACCCTCGTGCTTTCGGTGAAAGACGCCGAGCAGTACGCGCTGAACCACAACAAACAGCTGCAGAACGCCTCGCTCGAGGTGCGCAAGGCCGAAGCCGTGAAATGGCAGACCCTCGGCACCATGCTCCCTCAGGTGAAAGCAGGTTTCGACTACTCCAACTTCTGCGGCTACGAAATGGAGATGAAAATGGGCATGGCGGGCATCACCATCCCGATGAACCCCTACGGAACGCTGTCCGTTACGGCATCGGTGGCACTGACCGGCGCACAGATTGTAGGCACACAGCTAGGCGAACTCTCCAGACAGATGGCCGACATAACGCTGCGTCAGACCGAGCAGACCACAATCAAAAACGTACACTCCGTTTACCTCTCGATACTTGTGATGGAAAAGACCGTGGCACTGCTTGACTCGAGTCTGCGCAACATACAGACTTTGGAACAGACCACGAAAAACGCTGTGAGAGTGGGCGTTTCGGAGCAGGTCGACGCCGACCAGATCTCCATTCAGGTGAACAGCATGCGCAACAACATCAACGCGTCGAAACGTAACTTGGAACTGCTGTACAACTCCATGATACTGCAACTCGGCACCGACGTAAACACCAAGATAGTGCTCACGGGAGACCTCGACGAGATTCTCGACATAAGCAACATAAAAGGTCTGCTGACCGAAAATTTCGACATCAACAACAACTACAACTACCAGCTATTAGAGATGACCGAAAAGCTGTCGAAAAAGCAGGTGCTGATGGCGTGGATGAACTACCTGCCCACTCTCAGTTTCTACTACCAGTACTCCGGCAAGACCTATTTCGGCAAGGACGAAGGTATGAACATGACTCCGCCGAACATGATAGGCGCCTCGCTCAGCGTGCCCATCTTCTCCAGCGGTGTGAACGCCGCCAAGGTGCGCGAAGCTAAAATCAACCTGCAGGAGACCCGCAACACCATCGACGACGGCCGCAAAGGACTCCTTGTACAGGAACGCCAGCTGCGATACAACCTCGTGTCGGCTTACGAGAACTACAAGAACCAGAAAGACAACATCGAAGTGTCGCAACGCGTTTTCAACAACATCCTGAACAAATACAAAGTGGGCATGGCCTCCAGCCTCGACGTAACCAACTCGAGCAACAACCTCATCACCGCCCAAAGCAACTACATACAGTCCATCATGGAACTGGTGAACGCCAAAATAGAAC
>JAEENM010000170.1 GCA_016283745.1 Bacteroidales bacterium
TATCAGGTGGTTAGAACTACAGCCCGAACTTTTTTACAGAAAAACTTTGATAATCGGAAAAAATGTCATATCTTTGCAATGTGAAAATAGTCATTTTCACCAATAACGTTATGAACTTTTACAGGTAACAAAACTATGAATGTATAACCATACAGCCCGGCGGCAAGGGAGGCCGGAAAACGTGGAACAATACGGCGAGAGCCACGCAAAAAGAAGGGTAGCCGATAGTTATTCATCATCAAAAAAACACATCTTATGACAAAGAAAATTGCATTATTCGCCTTGGTTGCGATACTTACAACAGCTTCGCTGAAAGCACAGTTATTCTTGGAATTTGGCATGGGTCCACAATCAAATCACCAGAATTTGTCATTATTCGACAACGGACATATAACAACACACTCATTAAATGCCGAGTTGGTTTTAGATTATCAATTACACGAAAAATTTGCTTTTGGATTGGAAATGTTGGCAAGTACCTACCTCGTTCCCGCAACAGCGGAAAGTTTGGGAACAGCTTTTGTAGGTATTAATACACGCTGGATACGTCCTTTGCGCTTTACCGACGACATTATAATAAACCTCTATTCGGAATTATCTCCCGGTTGCTTATTCCTAACCGATAAATTCGATTTCGAAGGACAATCGTACATGTCTGAGCGATGGGGCATAGGCATCGATTATGGTCTTGGTCTGTCGATTCCCTTTTACAATGACTGGGAATTGGGTGTGAGATGTGGCCTGTTGGTGTCTTATCTCAGTAAACCCAAAATAGATTTGAATGTCCCTGCCAAGGACTATAAAGCTGGTGAGCAGATTTTGGCTGCCACACGGTTTGTGGTAACAATCTCTCGTAAACTATTCTAATCCACTATCTTTTTAGAAAAATAAAAAGGAGGCTAATGGCCTCCTTTTTTTGTATTTATTGGAGTCCGATAAAAACATAAACGATTGATAAATTCATTTTCCCCTTTGTATTTCTTTTTTCTCTTGAAAGAAAAAAGAAAGAAAAAAGTTCAAGAACAGTTAATCCCTATCCAGCGCGCATTGGCCCACGCTTCCCGGGTAACTGTTCGGCCCACCGCGCACTCGATTTTCAGCGAAAATCGTTAGGTTTAGAAAAACCACGTCTAAACCCAAGTGCGGCAGCCTAAAGGCATTGAGAAAAAAACGTTAAGAAAAACGTCGGAGAGCAGCGTTAAAAAGGCGTCAGTGTTTGAGCATAGAAATGTCAAACTCTTGAAAAACGAATTTAGGTGTGAGATTTGGTTTCAGCTATGAACTACGACAGAAGTGCGAGTTTGACGGCTTTAGCGGAACGCAGGCGTTTTTTAGTTTTTTTGTCACAGCCTTGAATTTTTCTTTTGCTTCTTTTCTTTTGTTTCAAGACTATTACTGGTGCGTTAATAATTTAACGTTATTTTAAAACAAAGTGAGTTCATTGCCATTTCGACTTGAATCCATGTTACGGGATTTCTCGTTGGGAGTTGTCAGAAGTTCGTGCAAATCAGCTTTTTCAAACAGAGAAACACTTACCAAAGTCGCTATTTCTGTTATGGTATACTTGCTCTGATAAGCTTTCTTTATCCATGCCAACAGCAGGTACGCACAAATTGCAACCCAAAGATGAGTTTTGACGGCATTTTGAGAATACCCCCAAAGTTTTTTAATGACTATATTCTGTTTAATCCATCTGAAGAAGACTTCGATACTCCAACGATGCCTATAGATGTTGGCAATTTCGACCGCCGTCAGTTCAAAGTTGTTGGTTATGAAGTCGATTATTTCACCCGACTCTTCATCAAGCGCCCTGACCAATCTCAAATCGTCATGATACTGGTCACTTGATTTTTTCTTGGCCAATCCTACAATGAAATCTCCCACAATGTTGGAGCCCGACATGTTGTCAACCAGCACTTCCTTGAACAAGAATCTCATATTGGTCTTTGGCCTAACGATGAAAAAGGCATTGGATAGATGTATCCGCCATAGTGCCTCCAAGTCCACATACGCCTTGTCCGCCACATATATGGTGAATGGCTCGATATCCAGCTTGTCGAACATGTTGCTGTCGTACCATCGTCCGTCACTCACATATATCTGTACAGGAATGCTGCCTCTCAAGTCCAAAAGAGTATGCATCTTCACATCTCCTCTGCTATATCTCCCAATTGCCCAGTCGCACAAAACCATGCTGACTGATATTGTCGTTGAATCAAGAGCCAGCAACACGAGGTCCGTGTCCACATCGTCCAGTTTCTCCGATGCATACAGCGGTCTGACAATATCTATCAAAACGTGTCCGAGTTCTTCATATATACGAAAATCTCTTTTCTCGTTAGCCCTTGACAATGTAGTGTGGTCAACGGTTTTGCCGAACCCCATATGGAACAGGCTGGACTCGTGAGCCTTGAGACACAGGCAGATATCCCGCAAAGAGCCACATGAAGAAAGCTGGCCAAAGAGCAAGTGAAGCAATTGATTGTAACAAGTCAATCCATGTGCCCTATAGTTGCCATTGTATTTTTTCACCAACTTGTTGAAAGGAGTCAGCTTAAGGAAGTCCGCTATCTGACTGAAAATATATTTGCCTGAATTCATATTATCACAGAATTTGTTCTGCAATAATACGTTCATTTCAAATCAAAATTGCCAGCAATCTTTGTAATTTAAATATTATCAACATTTTGCAGAGATTGTTAAAAAGTTAACGCACCAGTATTAATTGGGAATCAATAATTTTGCATCAGTTCCTTATCTGAAGTGACAAATGTAACAAATTATAAATCAATAAACAACAAAAAATGATGAAAGTAAGAAACTTATTATTTGGGGCCATAGTGGCCATGTTGCCAATGGCAATTGCTTCGTGCGACAAAGAGAAAGAAGAAACTACACCCTCCACTTCGGTGGATGTAACAAAAGTGGTAGGCACTTACGAGGGTTATTCCCTTGCCAGCAGCGCTTATTTCCAGAATAACTTTACCGCCGACGAGAGTCTTACCGTCGCCGTTTCGGAAGCGAAATCAGGAAACACCGTTGACATCACCTTCGCCTCGGCTACTTGGGGCACAACCACCATCACCGGAGCCACCGTTTCGGCAAACGGAAGTCGTTACACCGTCAGTGGCACTGGCACCTGCCTGATGGCCGGAATGGGCGGCCAGGAACGCAGCTACGACTGTACCCTTACCGCCGACATCGCCTCCACCACCGACGCCACCGTTACCGTGAGTCTGCCCGCTGTGATGGGCGGCACCAACGTGGTGTTCAAGACCGGCAAGGCCTCCACGGGCTACTATGTGGCCGACAAATACCGCGGCGACATCGACGTAAGTGTGAACGGCTCGTCGCAACTGACTATAAACGACACTATTATGACCATCAACGCCAAGGAAGGCGACAAGGCGGACATCGTTACCCCCGAAATGGGACTTTCGATGGGCGGTCAGCAGATGTCGTTGCCCTCGACCACTTTCGAGGATATTGCAGTAACCACCGCCGACTACCAGACTTTCACCATAGCCCAGCAGCCTGTGTCGATAACCGTCGGTTCCACCAACTGGGCGGGCACTGTGGAAGGCTCCGTGACCGACGGCGTGCTGAGTCTCACCTTTGTGGTAACTCCGGGCGCAATGCCGATGCCTATCACAATCACTTTCTCCACCTCGACGAAATAATCTGAGCCAAGTTTTTTTCATGCTGAAATACTTTTTCTTATTATTATCCGCTGTTGGAAGCCTGTTGCTGATGGGCTCGTGCGAAGGGATTTTCGAAGATCTCTACGACACCCCGCCGGCAACAGCCTCCGACGGCTTTGGCTTTATAGAGACGAATGCCGCCACCAAAAGCGGTACTATTTACATCGATGTAACGAGCTATCAGCGTTGGACTTACATCAGTTTAAAGAACAAAACCACCGACACTTCGAACATAGTGATGGGGGAGGAGGCGCCGGCAGTGTGGGATTTCGCCCTGCACCGCTACGATGTGCGCACCAACGGCGGTGCCGCTTTCGAGACTTCGTACAGCACTTTGGACGAGGTGAGGAGCGGCGGCATACCCGCAGGGGCGGTGTTCACTGCCGACACACTGTCGCAGGTGGTGATAGACATGTCGCACATGATGGACGGCTATCTGAACTACGACACCTGCATGGTGAACCCCGTGCTGTCGCGCTGGCTCGACGTGGACCTGTCCTCGATGCCGCCGGTTTATACGCCCTCACTGCGGCCGTACCTGCTGCGGCTTTACGACGGCAGCTACGCCGCACTGTTTTTTGCCAACTTTATGGACGAGGCCAGTGTAAAAGGCTATGTAACAATAAAATATATCTATCCCTTCTAACAAAATAATGAACGACAGATATTTAAAACCGCTATTATTGCTTTTCTTCGTTGTCCTGACCTTTTCTGCGCAGGCGCAACGCACTGTAACAGGCATAGTTACCGACTCCGCCACGGGCGAGACTATGGTGGGCGTAACCGTGCGTGTGTGCGAGCTGAAAGGCAAGGGCACCGTAACCGACGCATCGGGGCGTTACCGACTGCAACTTCCTGTGGGCAAGAATTTTACATTGGAAGTGTCGTATGTCGGTTATGAGCCTAAGAAGAAAAGCCTTTCGGCAGACGAGAAAGGGACGGTGGATTTTGCTATTCGTCAGAAAGCCAGTCTGTTGGATGTGGTGGTGGTGACGGGAACCCGCACACCTAAGCTGCTCAAGGATGCCCCCATCGTCACCCGCGTAATCACCCACGAGGCGATAGAGATGCAGGACGCCACCGACATCCGCGATGTGCTGCAGACCGAGATGCCGGGAGTGGAGTTCAGTTATTCGATGGGGCAGCAAGTGGTTAATATACAAGGTTTTGGTGGCAATTCGGTGCTGTTTTTGGTCGATGGAGAGCGGTTGGCGGGCGAGTCGGTGTTCGGCAACCTCGACTACAGTCGCCTGAACATGGACAACGTGGAGCGGGTGGAGATAGTGAAAGGTGCCGCCTCGTCGCTGTACGGCTCCGACGCCGTGGGCGGGGTGGTCAATATCATAACCCGCAACTCCGACGACCGCTGGAACCTGAACCTCAACACCCGCTACGCCTCGCACAACGAGCAACGCCACGGCGGAACGCTGGGTTTCAAGGCCGGAGGGCTGAGCAGTATCACCAACGTGCAGTACAACTCGGCCGATGCCATCGCTTTCAGCAACGACGGCGATTTCGGCAGTCTGGCGGCGCACCACTCGTGGAATTTCAAGGAGAAACTGACCTACGACATCGCCAACAGGTTGAAAATCACCGCAAAGGCGGGCTATTTCTTCCGCGAAAGGGAGTCGCAGCCGATGGCCAACGAGCGTTACCGCGATTTCTGCGGCGGCGTTACGGCCGATTATAACATCGACAGCAGCAACAGTCTGACGGCCGCCTACAATTTCGACCAGTACGACAAAAGCGACTACAACCTGACAAGTCTGCTCGACGTGCGCGACTACAGCAACGTCCAGAACTCGGTGCGGACGCTCTACAACCACACTTTTTCGGGCAACAACATACTCACCCTCGGCGGCGACTACCTGCACGACTACCTGATGACCTACCAGTTTGCCGACAACGGCGCCAAATTCCAGCACACCGCCGACGTTTTCGCCCAGTACGACTGGAATCCCACCAAGAAACTCAACGTCATTGGCGGCCTGCGCTACGACTACTATTCCGACGCAGGCATGCACAGCCTTTCGCCCAAGCTGGGGATGATGTACAAGTTCAATCACAGCTCGTT